>NZ_JAPRAT010000009.1 GCF_026805325.1 Natronobacillus azotifigens | reverse complement strand
GCTTAACATACTGGTTGTTTTGTTCAGTTTTCAAAGATCAAATGTTACTGCCTTCGCTTGCGACAGCTTTTAAATTATATAACAGCCAATTACTAAAGTCAACAACTTTTTTTGAAAGTTTTTGTAACGGCTTCGCTTTAAAGCGACTTTACTAATATAACATAATCATCAATATCATGTCAATCAATAAATTCAATCGCTCAAGCAACGTTAACCAATATAACATGATTTCAAATCAGACGTCAATACTTTTTTTCCCGGAGCAACCATCCGTAAGACTTTCACTTCAAAACAACGAGAATATCAAGTTGTTTAAGTGGGAGTAACGGACGCTAGCACCCCGAATAGTTCAAAGGCCTTTAGGTCATTCTTTAGGGCTAACAATCAGTGGGGCGTACCTAAAAAACCACACTGATTGAAGTTTCACTTTATCCCATTACTCTTCCTTTTTTCGTCGAACAAATCTTTACAGCACAAAAGCGCAGAGCGTCGGTCGAAAACGTAGCAACTGGAGCAAATCAATCAAGATAAAGGAATCACATTTTGCTTGCGAACCGCTGATGACTTATCAAAGGTTGCTTCGTGAAATTGTCTAGTTTTGGCGTTCGGGGCTGAACGCAGCTATAAATCTGTTCCGAAAAGTTATCCGTAGCTAAACGGATTTTATCATTTACTGAAAAAAAGAAGAGAATAATAGCTTAACAAATCGCTATTTTCTCTTCCTTAATCCAAATAATATATAGAAGATCTTAATTTATCCCAGAGCAACCGTCCGTAAAACTCTCACTTCAACATATAGAGAAACTTAAACGACCACCTGCTCAAGCAGGTGGATTTGGACATGAATGTCGACGACTAAAGTCGTTGTTAAGACTGAAGTCATCTTAAAGATCAGATGCTGAAGCAACCTTTAATTGGACTAAACTCATTCTTCAATCCGAAATGTTTCGTTCTTTTCTTCACTCGATTGCTTTGCGATATAATTTCTAATCGTTTCTTCATCAACCCTGCCAACCGAGGCACAAAAATAACCTTTTGCCCATAAATGTTGACCCCAATATTTCTTTTTCAATTCTGGAAATTGATCTTGAAGCAGTCTTGATGACCTTTCTTTTAAATATTGCAAAATTTTACTCGGGGCTAGGCTAGGTGGACATGATAACAATAAATATATATGTTCTTTTCCCACACTTCCTTGCAAAATGGTGGTTCCTTTTGCTTCACAACCTTGTCTGATTAACTCTTTCGTACTTATCGCAATTTGGCCGTACAATACTTTGTATCGATATTTGGTTACCCAGACCACATGATACTTAATATCATACACTGCATGACTGTTCTTTTTATATCCATCCATACTTTTTTCACCTCGTACCTTAAGTATGGACATCAAAAGATAAGGCTAAAAGCGGATACCGTCTAAAGACGGTGGAGTATGACCACGCTTTTGGAAATTAAAGTTGTTTACCTAAACAATAGAAGCTAGCTCCTTTGAAACCCTCAAAGTCTTTAGGTCATCCGTTAGGGTTAACAATCAGTGGGGAAAAAATTAAAACCCCGACTGATTGAAGTTTCAGTTTATAGCATTCATTGCAATAGCTTATTATCATGACAGAAACCAAACTCCCTGAAAAACGCATTCAAGGCTTTTTAACTTCTATAATATATTATTCTATTCATTCACCTGATATTGAAGGTGACAAACACCTTTACCTTTTGTCTCCAATTTTTCCACACGAATAAAATTCTTTTCTATTAGATAATCCATCATCATGCTTAAATCCAATTGATAAGGTTCTACACTAGGGTGAATCTTCAAATCTCCAAAGGCCCACGTTTCTTTTTTGGTACGCATTACGTCTAATAAATGTTTCGAGGCTACCTTAGTGCGACCACTAATCGCAAAGTCAATTGCCAATAACATAAGTTCTAGTCGCTTTTCCATTTCCTCATCACTTGTCAATAATTCTTCATATAACTTATAGGTCGCTGGATCAATTCGTTTCAGCTGACTCCACACGACAAGTTCAGGGTGGTATCCTTTTTCGATAATCGCTAATCTCCCTAAACTATGTAACGAACTCAATACTTTATTATAAGTATCCAAAGTATGTCCACCTGCAAACAACTGCTTTGCTTCCCGATAACTTCTCGTTAACTTTGCAAATTCAATTGCCATTCGTAATTCACGTTTTTTCTCTGGAAAGTCTTCTACGTTTAATCTTAAGTTACTCACATATTCATTTCGATCAAACAGGACTTGGCCGTTAGTTACCCATTCCAAAATACGACGATAGAACCCTGTATCCATCCAATAATTCAATTGTGATTCTTCAACGATATGCATCGCAGCTGTTTTTTCTTGCATTTGATAATGCTTTACAAACCATGGCTCATTTGCTGACGATACAATAACTAACAAAATCACATCAAAGTTATCCGTAATTGGACTGATACTCACTTTTCTTTCCATCATTATGATACCAAGGGTGTTCGAATCACTTGCTCGCTCTTGGTAAATTGGTCGTAATAAATCTTCCACGAACTCATCTCCTATACAGTCTTCTTGTATATAATACATTTTCGACAAACTATGCTAAATTCCTTTTTAAAATTGCTATTATAGACAAAGTTAGCTGGGATTACTAGGCATTTTCCCATGAATTGTTACCCGAATCCTTCGGGTTGCTAACGTTCTTCACTCCCACTGGATTACCTTTAACTTTCTAGTTTTTTTGAAACAGGAGCGTTGCCAACGATTGCTCCGATATAAACAATACTTATATTATCACAACAACAATCTTAGAACACCTGACAAACAGATAAAGTGAAACTTCAATCAGTAGAGGTTTTTAGTATTCTCCCCACTGATTGTTAACTCTAAAGGATGACCTAAAGAACCATTCGGCCTTTACTACTGCTTAAACAACTTGATATTCTCGTTGTTTTGAAGTGTACGTCTTCCGGACGGTTACTCCGGGATAAATAAAAACACCCCTTCGAGTATTCGCTCGAAAAGGGCGTTCTATTTAATGCGTTGTTTTACAGTCAGGACATGTACCGTAAATCTCCATCCGGTGATGGCTTACTTCAAATCCTGTAACTTTTTCAGCCAAGGACTCTACTTCGTCCAAGCTTGGATAATCAAAATCAACAATTTTTCCACATGATTCACAAATAACATGATAGTGTTTTGATGTATTATAATCAAAACGGCTAGAAGCATCTCCGTATGTCAATTCACGAACCAATCCAATTTCTCGAAAAACACGTAAATTATTATATACAGTTGCTACACTCATGTTTGGAAACTTTCCTTCTAATGCCTTATAAATATCATCAGCTGTTGGGTGTGACTTGGCATTAATCAGGAAATCTAACACCGCATGACGTTGGGGGGTTATCCGAACGGAGGCGTGTTTCAATCTTCCTATCGCTTCTTGTAACTTGTCTTCACTCATGCCATCCACCTCACTTTCCAATAGAAGTTACTCTAGTTGTCTTACTATTACCGACAAAGCCTTCATTAATTCTTCATATAAACTAAGTTTAGTTATTGGTTAACTTCAATTCTTACATTATAATGCTTATAATTAGTGTAACCGTTAAATAAACATTTTGTCAATAAAAGTACTACAAACCTAGAAAAACTTTTAAGCAAGGGAACGTAAAGGTAAACTTAAGTTCTGATTTCTTTATTCATTTGCTTCAAATGTTTTTTCTTGATGGCTGCAAAATTGATTGACATATCGAGCAGCAACAAACAATAAATCCGATAAACGATTTAAACAAGGAAGAATCGATTCTGTTACTTCGCCTTTCATCCCTACCACTACACGTTCTGCTCTACGAACAATCGTCCTTGCTAGGTGCAGGGATGCTGCCGTTGGGTGTCCTGATGGTAATATAAATTTCGTAAGCTCTGGTAATTCTTCTTCCCATTTGTCAATATCTTTTTCGATATCTAATACGTGCGTTTCTGTCACAGAACAAGTCGACATGCCTTCACCAGGAGAAGCAAGCTCTGCTCCAATGTGGAATAAAGACTTTTGTATACGCTCCATACAAACAAGAAATTTTTTCCGTTCTGATAATGACCATGTTAATCCTTGATCAATATGACTGATCGCCACTCCTATTGCCGCATTTGCTTCATCACAAGTTCCAAGCGCCTCGACACGCTGGTCATTCTTCGCTACACGAACACCTGAAATTAACCCCGTTTCACCTGCATCACCAGTACGTGTATAAATGCTCATAAATTTAATACCCCCTATTCGGATCAATTACATTAACCGTAAACTGCCCTTCATTTAGAAAGGAAACTAAATTCTCTTCAAATATAGCCATTGCTCTTGGAAGATAATTTGATGATTTTCCAGAGATATGCGGCGTTAAGGTTACTTTTTCATGTCGCCACAATGGATGGTCTTCTGGTAATGGTTCTTGTTCAAACACATCAAGTACTGCATGTGAAATTTGCTCTTGATCAAGCGCCTCGATTATTGTTTCTGCTTCTACCGCATCACCTCGACCCATATTAAGAAAGATTGCTGAGGACTTCATTGTCTCGAAATGTTCCGCCTGATAAAAACCTTTCGTCTCAGAAGTGCTAGGTAAAATCGATACAACAAAATCAGCTTCTTCTATTGCTATCAATGTATCTTTCGTCTGATATATCTGATCAAAATAAGGCTTCTCTCGCCCTCGATTCGAAACACCAATTGTCTTGATATGAAATGCTTTGGCTATCCTAGCAAGTTCCTCACCAATTGCTCCAGCTCCGATAATCGTCATTGTCCGGTAGGAGATTTCTTCTGTGGCCACCGACTGGTCCCAAACACGAGCTTTTTGTTTATCTAAAAACACCTCATGCTTTCGGTACAATTGAAGAAACATGGCGATTGCATACTCAGCCATTGGAATTCGGTGTATCCCGCGAGCATTCGTAACCTGTATCCCTCTTTTTTTGATCGCTTCAAATGGCATTTGATCCATTCCGGCTGAGATAACCATAATCCACTTCAACTGAGTCGCGCGTTCGATATGCTTATCTGTTAAATCTTCACCATACGTAATAATTATGCTTGCTTCCGATAAATATGGTTGTGCTTGTTCAATATTTTCCGTGAATTGAAAAGTAAGATCTTGATAAGCTTCTGTTAACTTGCTTTGCAATTCTGGTGTTAATGTCGTTGTTGACAATACTAACATAATAATACCCCACTTTACTGCGCTCTATTTCTATTATAATTGTTCTAAGCTAAAAGTGAAACTTCAATCAGTAGGGACTTTAGTTTTCCCCAACTAATCATTACTCCTAAAAGATGACCTGAACCGCAAGTTACTCCCACGCAAACAACTTGATATTCTCAATTGTTTTGACGCGGGAACCTTACGGACGGTTATCCCGGGATAAAGCACAAGACAAACTCCCTTATTGTAGATGTTCTCGAATAAACTGAAGGGCCTCTTCGGTATGACCATCCACTTTAACCTTACGATACTCTTCCCGGATAATACCGTCTTTATCTATGATAAAGGTAGCTCGTTCATTGCCATAATACTCACGATCGGGTTTTTTCTTTAATATCCAAGCTCCAAATGCCTCCGCTAATTGGTGATCTTCATCTACAATCAACGTAAAAGGAAGATCGTGCTTTTGTTTAAAGTTTTGATGGCTCGTCGCAGAATCAGGACTAACACCAATAATTTCAGCATTAAGATCTGCAAAACTTTCATAATCATCACGGAACGAACAAGCTTGCGTTGTGCAACCAGGTGTATTATCTTTCGGGTAAAAATAAAGTACAATAGCTTTTCCTTGAAAATCTGCCAATGATACCTCTTTTCCCTCACTCGTCAGAACAGGAAAAGTTGGTACTTTTTGTCCAATTTTTGTTGTCATTCGAACATTCCTCCCACATACTTGTATAGTCTTAGATTACCGAAAGGAGTATCGATTCACAAATCATCTGCTTCTTTTTTCACTCCATTCAGATAAGATTCTTTTAAAATGATTTTCAAAAAAAACGCTGTTGGTAATAAATAACCGATCATTGCTTGTGTTAATGCTAGTAACCTCCCCCATCCAACAGGAATTATGTCTCCATAACCTACTGTCATTAAAGTTACCCCACTAAAGTACAAACAATCGATCAATAGAGAGAGAAAAGACTGTTGCGCTCGCGTTTCCGTATTTGACTGAACCAAAATAACTTCATGTAAGGAAAGAATAAAATAAAGCATCCCAAATGCTACAATAACGGTAAAGTACACAACGACAAGGGAATAAAATAATTCATAGGAAAAATAACTCCGCTTGTGAGCTTGTTCAAAGATAAATGAACGTAAACTCATCCCTAATAACGCCAAAATTAAAAAAATCGAAATGAATGCAATAATGTTTTTCCCTCCGTTCTAACCAAAACTCGTCCATTACTATTATACGAGACTACCTGAAAGTGATAACCAAATATTTTATTCTCGTTGTTTTGAAGTGGGAGTCTTACGGACGATTGCTCCAGGATTAAGAAACCAATAGCAAACTTTTCTATTTTTTCTCGGCAATGCTATACTATTTACAAAGATATATAATGGAGGGAAAACGATGGAATTCACAAAATCAATTGCATTACATAATGAGGCACTAGACCATATTGTCGGAGGGGTAAACTCACCATCTCGCGCATATAAAGGAGTAGGTGGGGGCACACCTGTTTATATGGAAAAAGGGGCGGGTGCTTATTTTTGGGATGTGGACGGAAATAAATATATCGATTATTTAGGTGCCTATGGTCCGATCATTACCGGACATGCCCACCCACATATTACGGCAGCAATTACAAAATCCGCAGAAAACGGCGTATTATTTGGAACGCCCACTGCATTAGAAAATACTTTTGCCAAAATGTTAAAAGAAGCAATTCCTTCCTTAGAAAAAGTGCGCTTCGTTAATTCTGGAACAGAAGCAGTGATGACAACGATTCGAGTTGCTCGTGCGTATACAGGTCGCGAGAAAATCATTAAGTTTGCCGGTTGTTATCATGGCCACAGTGATATTGTGCTTGTTCAAGCAGGCTCTGGTCCTTCTACACTAGGAAACCCAGACTCAGCCGGGGTAACAAAAGGAACTGCTCAAGAAGTTATTACCGTACCATTTAATGATATCAACGCGTATGAAGAAGCGCTAAAAATCTGGGGAGATCAAATCGCCGCTGTCTTAGTAGAACCGATTGTCGGTAATTTCGGAATCGTCGAACCAAAGCCAGGCTTTCTTGAAGAAGTTAATCGCTTAACTCATGAGAGCGGAGCATTAGTGATCTATGATGAAGTAATAACGGCTTTCCGATTCACTTATGGAAGCGCTCAACAGCTAGTTGGGGTTGAACCAGATCTAACTGCTTTAGGAAAAGTGATTGGTGGGGGATTACCGATCGGTGCTTATGGTGGGAAAGTAGAAATTATGGAACAAGTTGCTCCTTTAGGCCCTGCTTATCAAGCTGGAACAATGGCTGGGAATCCTGCATCGATGTCTTCTGGAATTGCTTGTTTAGAGATACTTCAACAACCTGGCATCTACGAAAAACTAGATCAATTAGGACATAAATTAGAAAAAGGTATATTGGCTTTAGGAAAAAAACATACTATTTCTGTAACTGTCAACCGTCTGAAAGGAGCCTTAACCGTTTATTTTACAGATAAAACGATTGAAAACTATGCGCAAGCAGAACAAACTGACAGCGTTCAATTCGGAAAATTCTTTCACCTCATGTTAAGACAAGGTATTAATTTAGCGCCTTCGAAATATGAGGCTTGGTTTTTAACGATTGCCCATACAGAGCATGATATTGACAAAACTTTGGAAGCAGTTGATCACTCTTTCAAACAAATGAGTATCCGTTAATTGGCAAAGAATTAGTACCTAATCATTATTTTCTCTATTTTATACACAATTTTGAATATTTATTAAATTTAGAATTGATTCTATTTTGGAAATGTGCTATGCTTACGTTGAAATTTATTTTTCAACTCATGCTTTTTATTTGTCAATTTGTATGACTTCCCTTCAAAGCATGAAGAACTTGGCCTTTTCGTGAATCACACACGAAAAGGTTCTTTTTGTTTTCAGGGGATAGCATCCTAATTGTTTAAAAGGAAAAGAGATCGGAAATAGAGGGATAAAGATTAGAAATAAAGAATAAAACTTCATATGACCTTCAGATCTTCCAACCAATTGTTGATCGGGTGAATGATCGAAAGTCCTTGAAGTATTCCTGAATAAATATAAGTTTATCCCGAAGCAACCGTCCGTAAGACTCCCACTTCAAAACAATAAGAAAAGCAAGTTGTTTAAGTGGGAGTAACGGACGCTAGCACCCCGAATGGTTCAATTAACAATCAGTGGGGGAATAACTAAAAAATCTCCACTGATTAAAGTTTCACTTTATCCCTACTGTAAACAATGAGGCATTTCCAATGGTTTTTAAACAGAGGCCTCACCGACAGCTTTAGGAAAAACGATTATGATTTTCAAGTTCTTTTAAGGAGGGATGGCGCTCAACGCCACGAATTATGAAATTAGGCGCACGTATGTTAAAAACTGGTCTTGCAGTTGCGCTTGCTCTTTATGCAGCCAGCTTACTCAACTTTCCTTCGAATGTGTTTGCGGGATTTGCTGCTGTATTTGCAGTACAGCCGTCCATCTATCAATCGTTTAAAACAATTATCAATCAATTACAAGCAAATATTATTGGTGTTAGTTTAGCAACATTGATGGCATATTCATTCGGAACTGATCCGTTTGTTGTTGGTTTTACTGTTACGGTCATTATAGGAATTTGTCTTTATCTTAAGATGGAGCGAAGTACTGTATCTATCGCATTAATCGCTGTTATATCTGTAATGGAAACAACACAAATGGAAGTATATCAATTTGCATTATTACGCTTTTCTTCTCTTATGCTCGGGATCTTTTCAGCTTTTATCGTCAATTTGTTGTTTTTGCCACCAAAATACGAAACGACGCTTTTTCAGCATATCGAACAAACTACTGGTGAAATATTACAATGGCTTCGTGTAACCACAAGACATATGTCTGACGATCCATCCTTAAAGAAAGAAATAAATCAGATTCAAAAAGATGTCCGCCGTATGGATGAAATTTATTTGTTGTTTTCCCAAGAACGTGTATACCTTCAGAAGAATCGTTTGCCAAAAACGCGAAAGCTCGTTGTATTCCGTCAACTAACTCTTACTTCTCGTAAAAGTTTTTTCGTTTTAAAGGCCATTCAACGAGTGGATAATCGGACAGCGTTAATTCCTGACGAGTTGCAGAGTTTGCTTGTGAAAGAAATTGACCAACTAATACATGCACATGAACAACTTTTATTAGGCTACATGAGACGAATCAAACGAAAAAACAAAGATCCGATTGAATATATTTCAGAACCCGCGATTATTAACTTAGTTGGATCTTTAATTGAACTTTATCAATCCAATGAGTCGGAACATTATATCTTTTTATCGGTTGCTACCGCATTAAGTGAGTATCATCATGAACTCATTCATCTTCAAACATTGCTACACAGTTACGAAAAATACTACAACAATGAAAAACTTGAAATACTACCAAAAAGAGAAAGGTAAAGCGTGCTTAGTGAAAGGACATTTGTCAAGGGATTTACTTGTCATTGATTTTGCAATCAAAACAAGCAGGAACGATGTTAGCTAACATCGTTCCTGCTTGTTTATTTTTCTATAATGGTTGGATCATCTAGCTTTTGTACTTGATATAAATGATAGTAACCACCTTTTTGTTGCATTAGTTCTTTATGAGTACCTTGCTCTACTAAACGGCCATTTTCTATTAAAATAATACGGTCCGCATGGGTGATCGTAGACAAGCGATGCGCGACAATAAATGTCGTTCGATTGGAAGCCAACTTCTCTAATGCTTCTTGGATTAAATGTTCACTTTCTAAATCCAAAGCAGAAGTTGCTTCATCAAGAATAAGAATCGGTGGGTTCTTCAAGAAAACACGAGCAATGGCAATCCGTTGTTTTTGACCACCAGATAATTTCACACCACGCTCACCAACCATCGTATCATATCCTTTAGGAAGTTCGCTGATAAACGAGTGGGCATTGGCCGCTTTTGCTGCGGCGATCACTTCTTCATCTGTTGCATCAGGGTTTCCCATTCGGATATTCATCGCAATGGATTCACTAAATAAAATATTGTCTTGTAGGACCATGCCAATTTTATCTCTGATGGACCTTGCTTGAACATCTCGAATGTCTGTACCGTCAATTTCAATCGATCCAGATGTCACGTCATAAAAGCGTGGAATTAGACTGATAATCGTTGATTTCCCGCCACCACTCATTCCAACTAATGCAATTGTCTCTCCTTGCTTGACATCTAAATTGATGTTCTGTAATACCATTTCCTCTCCCTCTTCATAACGAAAGGAAACATCCCGGAAAGAGACGGATCCATCTATTTTGTCTAACCATAAAGAGTTCTCTTTATCTTTAATGTCATAATCCTCATCAATAAACTCATAGACACGATCCATCGACGCAATGGATTGAACAAGTGTTGTAGAGGAATTCATTAAACGTCGTAATGGAGCATAAACCCGTTCCATATAATTCACAAATGCCACCATCGTACCAATGGATAAACCTGCTGATATCGTAAAATAACCAGCAAAGCCAATAACAAGCAATGGGCCTAAATCGGTGATCGTATTCATTACCGCAAATGTCCTTGCATTCCATTCGGTATGGTCTAATGCTCGATTTAAGAAGTTTTTATTATGATGATCAAATTGATCTTGTTCATAGTCTTCCAGTGCAAAACTTCTAGTTACAGAAATGCCTTGGACTCGCTCATGTAAATGTCCTTGAACTTGAGCCAATGCTTGGGATCGCTCTCTTGTTAGTCTACGTAATCGTCCGTAAAATATCTTCACAGACACTGCATATAAAGGGAATAGAGCAACAGCAATAATCGTCAGACAAAGGTCCATATTAATCATGATGACTAGGGCAATAAGGATTGTCGTCATATCAAGCCATACGTTCATCAACCCCGTCATAACAAAATTCTTTGTTTGTTCCACATCATGAATCACACGGGAAATAACTTCCCCTGTTTTTGATTGGGAATAATACCTTAGACTAAGTTTTTGAATGTGACCAAATAGTTTTTCTCTTATATCATAGAGAACTCGATTTCCTACCCACTGCGCCAAATATTGACGTAAGTATTCAACCGGAGGACGCAACACAGCAAAGATAACAAAAGCAAAACCGATTAAAAGAAATAATTCCTGAAGTTGTTCTGTCTGTGTTAAATCGTCTGCCCCAATAATATTATCAATAATATGCCGAATAAGCAGTGGCATGAGTAGTGGTATACCAAATTTTACAATACCAATCAAAATGGTTAAGAGAATTCTACCTTTGTACGGCTTTACAAAACCTAAATATCTTTTTATACTATCCATTGATTCACCTCACATCCATTACATTAAAAACAATTTTGTAAGGGTTTGATGGTGACAAGCGAACGGTTGTCAACCATCAGACCCTACTATTCATACTAGAAAATCTTTTGCATCTATTTAAAGACACACCGAAAAATATTGCGATAAAGTGAAACTTCAATTAGTGAGGTTTTAGGTTTTTCCCCATTGATTGCTAGCCCTAAAGGATGATCTAAAGACACTTGAAGCCTTCGGGGTACTAGCGTCCGTTACTCCCACTTAATCAACTTAATATTCTCGTTGTTTTGAATTGAGAGTCTTACGAACGGTTACTTCGGGATAAGCTGGTAACTCTTGGCAGATCAACAAAACACTTATGCTAATAAAGAAAAACCTTGCTAAGATAACAAGGTTTTCCTGTTCGATCTTTGATAGCTACGAGCGATACGTCAAAAATAGTTCGTATAGTTGCTCCACTTGATCATGTGAAAAAGGCCCTTTTCGCTGTCGAATCCAATACGTTAACTCATCGATGTTATTCTTCAGAATAGAATCTAACACACACGGATAATTCATTTCTTTTCGGTGAATGACGTATTCATCCTCATCCAATAATGTATACGTCATATCTGGAAAGACCTTTACATCTAGATCATAATCAATATATTTAACGGCATCCCCTTCGTAAACAAATGGTGAACTGATATTACAATAATAATGTATCCCGTCATTACGCAACATACTAATCACATTGAACCAATGTTTTGTGTAGAAAAAACAGATTGCAGGTTCACGTGTAATCCATGAACGACCATCACTTTCCGTCACCAATGTTTTGTCATTCGCTCCAATCACTCTCTTACTTGTTGCTTTCAGTACCGTTGTTTCTTGCCAGATGCGATGGAGCTGACCATTATGTTTATAACTTTTGATTTGCATGGGTAATCCTGGTTGTGGGCCAGCCATCCTATCTCCCTCTCTTTGTGAACTCATTCATATTATAACTTTAATTTGCTACAAATGAAAATATTTTAAAGCATCGGTGAAAAATGATCAACAAAATGATGAAAAAACAAAAATAAAGACAAAAATGCATGATGAAACCACGTGAAAAGGCTCTTGCATTATTTAGCAAGAGCCTTTTCGATATTACTTATTTAGGATACACTTATTGCTTTTTTTGTTGAGATTGTTGGTTTTGACGTCTTACTTCTTGTGCGTCTGTTTCTGAAGCAAATTCAGCTCCGTACTGCCCTTGACCTTGTGCTGCTTGTTGGTTTTGACGTCTTACTTCTTGCGCGTTTGTTTGGCTAGGGTTTTGGTTGTTGTTGTTGTTATTGTTGTTGTTTTGGTTGTTGTTATTGTTGTTGTTGTTTCTCTTTGCCATCTCATATCACCTCCACAAACATTAATGTAACCAAATCCCTAAACCTTATTCTAAATTTTTTTATTTTTTTGTTCCTTTAGATTTTTTCTTAAAATGATAACTGTGAGATGATTTTCTGGTGTGAAACCGGGAAAGGATATGCCGTTAGATCTTGTTCGGAAACGAATCGTCCTACTACTCCCTCCACTTCCTTCACGTCCACGACAAACTGATAGACCTCTAATTCCCAAATCACATGAGAAAAAACGTGTTTGACCGGGCTGAGCTTTTTACATCCAAAAGTAGTTATCGGGTACGTCTGTTCTAGCCATGCAGATAAATAATCAAAGTCTATCTCACTTTTATTAATCATGGGAAATTGCCACAAATTCGCCAACAAACCTTCATTGGGACGTTTTTCAATGTAGACCTCTCCATCTTTATTCATAAGAACAACAGCATAATACGCGTGTGTTTTTTGTTTTTTTGCTTTTGACTTGATCGGTAATTGCGTTTGTTTACCAGCATGATAAGCTCGGCAATGTTTTTGAACTGGACATATCGAGCAGTTCGGATTTTTGGGTTTGCAAATCAATGCCCCTAATTCCATCAATCCTTGATTGAAACTGGAAGGATCTTTTGAGGAGATGATTTCACGTAGTACCGCTTCAAAGATTTTCCTTGTTTTTTGTTTCGCGATGTCATCCTCGATACTCAATACCCTACTCATTACACGCATAACATTTCCATCCACTGCTGGTTCAGGCATGTCATAAGCTATACTCAAAATTGCCCCTAGCGTATACGGTCCTACACCTTTTAATTCACTTAATAATTCAGGAGTTTTTGGAACTTTTCCTTCATATTTTTCGGACACTTCTTTTACAGCTGATTGTAAATTTCTTGCACGAGAATAATATCCTAAACCTTCCCAAGCTTTTAATACCTCCTGTTCATCAGCATTAGCCAAATCTTGAGGCGTAGGGAATTTATTGATAAAACGTTCAAAATAAGGGATAACTGTTTCTACTTGTGTTTGCTGTAGCATAATTTCTGACACCCAAATTTTATACGGATCTTGATCCATTCTCCATGGCAAATCTCGTTTTTGATCCTGAAACCAATCAATTAAATTGGATTCAAAAAGCTCTTTATTAAAATTTTGTAAAAATTCACTTACTTCTAAATGCTTCAATTGATATCACCCTTTGTACTATGTAATAATGAATGGGACATAATAATAACGTGGGAACTAGTTTAATCTTAGGCAAAAATGGCTACTAATAACTATAGGTGTCTTTAACAACTATGATTTTTTTGAAAAACAGTTGTTCCAATAGAACATTATAACATGAAAGGGGCAGGCTAAGATGGATACCGGAACCCATATTGCAATGGGAGTTGCACTCGGTGGAATTGCAACGCTTGATCCCGCGGTTCAGCAAAACCCTGCACTATTCGGTGCTGTAGTTGTTGGAACAGTTATTGGATCACACGCACCTGATTTTGATACCATTCTTAAATTACGGAGCAATGCGCTTTATCTGCGCCATCACCGTGGAGTTACACATTCTCTACCGCTTGTTCTTTTGTGGTCACTCATTATTCCGATGCTACTTTATCTAATCATTCCAGGCATACCATTCCTAAACTTATGGTTGTGGGTGTTATTAGCTGTTTCCATCCATGTATTTGTTGATGTATTCAATGCATATGGTACGCAAGCTTTGCGACCATTCTCGAATAAATGGATAGCTCATGGGTTTATTAATACCTTTGATCCAATTATATTTGGAGCCCATGTCGTAGGTTTTGTTTTTTGGATGTTAGGGGCTAATCCTGCAATAACCTTTTTAATCATTTATTTTCTTTTGGTATTTTATTACCTTAAGCGTTACTGGCAAAAAAGAGTATTGGAACGTAAAATACGCATATTTTATGGGGAAGTAGAAGGAATTGTTACTTCACCTACCATTAAACAAAACATCTGGCGGTTGGCCATCACAACAAAAGATAGTTTTTATGTTGCGCGAGCGATTGATGGAAACATTCAAATTGTTGATCAATTTGATCGTAAACCATTACCCAATAATAAATTAATGGCTACAGCTAGGCAAGATAAAAATATCGCTGCATTTTTGTCTTTTTCACCGGTGTACAGGTGGGAATTAAAGGAGTACGATGATTATACAGAGGTTCGTTTTATTGACCTCCGCTACCGTTCGAAAGATCACTACCCATTTATTGCTGTCGCTCAGATAGATGATCGGCAAAGGATCTTAAATTCTTATACCGGATGGGTTTTTTCTGAACAAAAATTGCAGGATAAATTACTGATTGAAGATAAGTATCAATAAAGTGAAACTTCAAACAGTGGGGGTTTTTAGTTATTCCCCCACTGATTGTTAGCCCTAAAGGATGACCTAAAGGCCCTTGAACCATTCGAGGTGCTAGCGTTTGTTACTCCCACTTAAACAACTTGATATTGTCGTTGTTTTGAAGGGGGAGTCTTACGGACGGTTGCTCCGGGATAAATTCTATATGTACCCGTAGTGCGTTTTCAAACGGTGGTAATTAGAGGTCAGCCGGCAAGAAGTATTTTTGACGAGCATCGCGTTAAGGTATCGAAAGACGAAAAAGCCGTCTGTTCTTAGGGTTTGAGAAACTTATTGAACAGTTTCTGCAATTCCACATAATTCAGCAGTGTTCGGGTCATACTAGGAGTGCACAGAAAAATGTGCACAAATAAAATACTTGATAATTGATGAAGTTCAACCAACCACGATTACAAGGATGATGACGATGAAAACAGATCAAAATCCATTTCAATCACCACGTGCCAAACCAAAACACGCTTCACATCAAGTGAATGGCGAGACAGAGGCAAGTCAAACACAGAAAATTATCAAGGTAGACACCAAAAAACGAATGTAAATTAATGGAGCACCACAAATTGTGGTGCTCCATTGTATTTTTACGTTCTCACTGTTTCCATAATAGAAGTAAGAGTCGATTTATGATTACACAAGTCACAAAATACCAAGTCAAACGACGATGGCCAGAAGCATATAGTGCGAGTGCGGGAAGTCCAAAAATTACTGTTTCTAACAGGATATGAGAGATCGTTGATAAGTGAATCTTTGCATTAGGTGAGCCAAAAAAACCCCATACCATAGCAATGAATGTTGGTATTCCAAAGCCGAACAGTATCTTCATTGTATAACCATTACCAACCCGAAACCCCCAATAACCAAGGGCTATTAATCCGCATATTTCTAGTAGAAACCGTAATATTATATTGGCATATTGCAGTATAATCATAATGAACGCTTACCTCCCACTCATCTTGGTTTCGAAAAACCGAAAATTCTCTTACACGTATCTATTCAAATTATTTTATCCCTATTCTTAGTATTGATCATTTTTTCCCTTTGTTAATACTTACGGGAAGATTAATTTACAAGAAAAATAATTCTATTCTTCGAGATATTCTTGAATAAACCGATCAATTTCTTCGATTCCAAATCCTTTTTGATACAGCGAGGCTTTTACCTTTTGTTTCAACTCATAACCTTGCCACTTTTTTGACTGTTTTCGCAAAATCTTTTTCCCTTGGGTAATAACAGCAGCCCATTCTTCTTGATTGTCTTTTACTTGCTTGAACTGTTCCAATGCCTCTGTTATGACTGCATGCGAAAAACCTTTTTGCATTAGCCCTTGTTTTTGTTTCATTATTTTTTGTTGATGTGATTGTCGGTTTGTTTTTTTCGCTTCTTTAACCAACCATTTGTTTATTTTTTCTAATTGATCCTCTCTGCTAAAATCAGCTAAAGCAGTTTCTGCAACACTCTCATGAACTCCTTTTTCTTGTAGCTCTTTCTTAATCAGTAATGGACCTTTTACTGTAGTATTTACTTTTGTCCGAACAAAGGCAAGAGCAAATGCCTCATCATCTAATAATTTCTCTTTTAGCAAACGATTAATAATTTCTTCAATGTGTTCTGGATCAATCTCTTTTTTCATCAAATATTGCTTCATTTCAAAGACCGATCGCATGCGATGACCTAAATAAATTAATGCTAAAGAATAAGCTTTGTGAATCGTGTCTTTGGAAAGCAAGGCATCAATCGTTGGTTGATCTAGTTCTTGTCCTTTACGAATCATCTCTTCTATTAACGTATTCTCTTCAACACTAAAGCCATAAATTTCTTTATCACCTTGTTTTAAGAAAACATTGTAGCGTTGATTATTTCTTTTTTGTTTGGTAATCCTAGTAACCTGTGGCAAAATATTCACCTCTCTCTTGTAGTTGTTTGATGACTGGAGAAGGCTAAGTTCTCTCTCCTAGGCAGAGTCGAAATTGCTTTATTGAGACAAGGATGCATTAACGAACAAATTAACCGATATCTATATATTCTAATCTTTTGCGTAGTACCCGCAAAGCGTCTTTCTTCGCTTGGCGCTTTTCTTCACCAAAACCATAAGCAGTAATCATATCTTGCAATTCTAATTCTAACACGAATTGCCAAACCGGAACTTTACTTTCAATTTTCACATAAACGGTAAGCCAATCTAACTGGTGAACAATATCCAACAAGGTGAACTTGTCATTTAGATTCCCCATTACTTCTGAATGTAGTGCGTGTTCCTTTGCGGAAAAAATGAAACAGCCAATCATTATCTTAACACTCCTTTGTTTGTTCTTATAAGGATTATTTTACTATATGTTCACTAGGAGAACAAACAAATTCCACGAACTATTTAAAAACATGTTAGGATTACTCATATAACTAGATAGAGAGTGATATTAAATGAACACAAATCGATTAGCAACGAATATAAAATACTATCGAAAACAAAACAATTGGACACAACAGAAACTTGCAGAGGAATTAAATATTTCTCGATCGGTGATTGCTAAGTGGGAGAATGAAGATGTTTTACCGGATCTTCCTGCTCTGTTGAAGCTAAGCTCGCTCTTTCAACAGTCGCTTGATCAATTACTCGGAATCTATTCTAATGATGAGCAAACATTAAGTGATTTTCAACAATTATACTCAACGAAAAATAATCCAACGCTAGAAACAGATGAAAACATGATGAAAATTATTGATTATCTCATAAAAAATCCGCTTGTTAAGGAACAAATCTTACAAATGATTGATTTACCTGTAAAGCGCCAGAAAAGTGTTCAACGTATATTAAAAACTGCTACCACAGAAATAGAGCGGTTATGATGATACTAAAGTAAAACTCAATCCGTGTGTTTTTTAAGGGATTCTCTAATGATTTTAGCCCTAAAGGCTGTTGGATCATTTGAATACTCGATTTCATGTTTCTAAATAAGATATTTTTTGAAGTGGAAGTCATACAGACAACTGTTCTGGATAAAGTAACATTTTATGTGTTCTATCTTTCAATACATACAAAAGAATTTTTAGTATAACAGTTGCTTTCCCATAGGTAAAACGCCAGATGACATGAATGGTCATCTGGCGTTTTACCTATGGAAAGTGTCACGCTATAGCGTGATAGGACAAGTATTCGCATGTCACCAGTAGCCCCTTACAAAATATAGCTTCTTATTATTTTTTTACCTACAAAAATAAACCCACACAATTTCGTATATGGGTCTACTTATTTATGAAAAAATAAAATAATGGCTATTAATCTATCATTTGCCTTCGCGTATAACATACTTGCAACTTTTCCCACCTTTAGCGATGCAAGCTACGCGTTCTATCTCATCCGTACCTAGCACTTCTTTAAACAATTCTAATTCACAATTGCATGGCTTTTCATAGCGATCAGCAATAGCAGCAATTGGACAATTAAATTGTTCAAAACAGACTTCTACTTCTTCACCAGTAGTACGCTCGTTGTTTTCTCCAAATTCAGCCATATAACCATTTTCATTTTGTACGTCTACCAGTTGTTGCACTTTCTCTGCTAGTGAATCATCTTCAAAAATACGACGAAGATACTTCTTTCTCATTCTTTTTTCTCGATTTTCAAATAAAGTATCGATCGCCTCATCGCCCATACTTTCTTGAATGTCTTGTAGAATCTCAACCGCTACTTTGTCATAGTTTGTCGGGAATAATTTTTCCCCTTTATCTGTTAGCATGTAAAAAATGACCGGGCGACCCATCGGTTGTCTAACTGTGCGCGAGCTAATTAATTGCTCACCTTCCAATTTGACTAAATGTTTTCTTACAGCCATTTCTGTAATGTCCAAGTGTTTTTTTAGGCCACTAACAGAAAGTTCTTTCTTTTTTTTCAAAAGTTCTAAAATCGCTTGACGAGTTGACATCTCCTTCACCATTTCCAACACCTACCCTTAGGTCTATATTACCTAATAAAGTTTGTGAAGTAAATAACAAACTTTATTTTTATAATTAAATGTCTACAAAGTTTATTTTTTGTTCATAATTAGGCGTGAAAAGATTCCCATTTCATCTATCTGCGAACCGCTATAACATAATATTTGCTATATACTTATATTTTTAGTATAACATATTCAGATAGGAGCGTGGACAGTATTGGAATTATCCTTGTAGAAATTTGTGAGAGTAATTTGCTGAAAACGATAGACATAGAAAACTTATTGGAGTCAGAATATCCGGAAGTATCCGTTTTAATTACTGATTGCTTATCATTTTGTGGATTGTGTCGATTACGACCATTTGCTTTAGTGAACGGTAAACGGATTAAAGGAAATACAATAGAGGATTGCTTAACGAATATTCGACAATACATTGAAGCAGAATTGGCAAATTTTTAAACGAACATCAAGCATTTGGATCTGGAAATGCTTGGTGTTTATCATTTCCCACAATACACCAAATAATACTGGCATTATTTCTTTTCAGTAACTTTTTTATTGAGATTTTGCTCAATACTTCACTATCTACTGTTTGATATCATTCTGTTGGTTCGCTTCATGGCATTGCTCTTTGACTTCTTTCTTTACAGCCTTTTCTCTGTTTGTAGACCTCAATTGAACTTCATTCATTTCTAGATTCAACATTTCAAAACCTGTTTCAAATGTAGCAAAAAATCGATAAAACTACTTCGATGATTAGTTCTAATTATAGTAGATATTTCCTATATGTTTTTCCGTTAAACCTTGAGATAATGTTTTTAAACTTTTTATACATAAAAATATCTTTTGATTTACAAATAGACTATCATCATTTAGAATACTATATATAGTTATACTATACACACCAAACAACAATATATAGTGTTTTTATCCAACATGACCTACATAATGAATATGGAACCATATATATTTTAGGAGGATTTATTTATGCTTACTACTATTAATTCAATCACCACGAAACTAGAGGAACTTGGTGAAAAATATCAAGTGGATACTTCTGTATTACAAGAAAAAATTAGAGAAACTACAGTCTCAGAACAAGCTTTTAATGAGGAAGCACTGTTTTATGCGTTAAATCGTATATCTATGGATCAACCGAATTGGACGTTTGTTTCTGCCCATTTCTATTTAGAAGAACTCTATCAAGAAGCAGCAAAAAATCGTGGTTACGATCCCTTGCAGAAATACCAAGGTTTTTACTCTTTAATAGAAGTCTTAATAGAAAAAGGGATTTACAGCAATGATTTGTTCGATCACTATACGAAAGAACAAATTGATTTATTAGAAGCTGAAATCGTTTCAGAGCGCGATCAATTATTCAATTATATTGGTCTATTTTTATTAGCTGATCGTTATCTAGCAAGAGATCACGACAAAAATTTGTATGAGCTACCACAAGAACGATTTATGGTTATTGCAATGAGGTTAATGCAAAATGAAGCTCCTGAGCAACGTCTGGAATTAGTAAAAGAAGCTTATTGGGCATTGAGTAATTTATATATGACAGTAGCTACACCGACACTTTCCAATGCAGGGAAGAGTTATGGACAACTTTCTTCTTGTTTCATTGATACGGTTGATGATTCATTGG
The DNA here is from genome assembly GCF_026805325.1 of Natronobacillus azotifigens. Classification (GTDB taxonomy): domain Bacteria; phylum Bacillota; class Bacilli; order Bacillales; family Amphibacillaceae; genus Natronobacillus; species Natronobacillus azotifigens. The sequence continues at coordinate 84,551 of NZ_JAPRAT010000009.1, read as the reverse complement.
ATGGTATTTATTTAAACAACTGGGATATCGCACGTTTAAGTAAAGACGGTGGTGGTATCGGTGTTTATTATGGAAAAGTCCGTGCTTTAGGTTCAGATATTAAGAAATTTAAAGGCAATTCTTCTGGTGTTGTTCCTTGGATTAAACTATTAAATGATACTGCAGTTAGTGTTGATCAACTAGGACAGCGACAAGGGGCTGTTGCGATTTATTTAGATATTTTTCATAAAGATATCATGAACGGCTTTCTGGATTTAAAGACAAACAATGGTGACGAGCGAAGAAAAGCGCATGATATTTTCACAGGTGTATCAATTCCTGATTTGTTCATGGAACAATTAAAAGTAACTGATGAAAACGGAAAAAGCATTGGCGAATGGCACACCTTTTGCCCACATCAAGTAAAACAAGTGATGGGTTGGAAAGATGAAGCTGGCAATCCACTTGGTCTTGAAGATTTTTATGATGAAACAGACGAGAAATATTTTTCCAATAAATACTGGGAAGCAGTGAACCATCCGTTGTTACCACGAAAAACATATCGTGCGATGGATGTTATGGCCAGAATCATGGTTGCCCAATTAGAAACTGGTACACCATATATGTTCTACCGTGATGAAGTAAATCGTCAAAATCCGAATAAACATGGACGTGGTATTGGGCGTACTTCGATCTACTCTAGTAATCTATGTACGGAGATTGCTCAGAACATGTCACCAACGACGATTGTGCGAGAGTATCAAGATGAAGACGGAAATATTGTCATCGTTCGAAAACCTGGTGAGTTTGTTGTTTGTAATTTATCTTCTATTAATTTACCAAAAGCAGTTCGTGCAAATGTTTTGGATCGTCTAGTACGTGTGCAAGTTCGTATGCTTGATAACGTCATTGATCTTAACACCATCAGTGTTGGACAAGCTGAAGCGACGAATAAAAAATATCGAGCAGTTGGATTAGGTACATTCGGATGGCATCATCTATTAGCATTAGAAGGCATTCATTGGGAGTCTGATGAAGCAGTTGCTTATGCCGATAAAGTTTATGAAGATATTGCTTATTACACGATCAAAGCTTCAATGGAACTAGCAAAAGAAAAAGGAGCGTATTCTCAATTTGAAGGCTCTGAATGGGAAACTGGTCGCTATTTTGAACGTCGAAATTACACGAGTGATCGTTGGAATCAGTTACAAGCAGATGTTGCAAGCGCTGGAATTCGAAACGGTTGGCTAATGGCTGTTGCACCAAACTCTTCGACAGCTAAAATTGGCGGTTCGACAGATGGCATTGATCCATTATACGCTGTAGAGTATGCAGAAGAGAAAAAGAACTTCAAATTCAAAGTAACAGCACCTGACCTGGATCATGTGACTTATAACTATTATCGCCGTGCCCGTCACGACCTCGATCAAGTATGGAGTATTAAGCAAAATGCCAAACGTCAACGCCACGTGGACCAAGGCATTAGTTTTAACCTTTATGTTCGTCATGACATTAAGGCAAGAGAATTGTTAAACTTACATGTAGCAGCATGGGAGAACGGATTAAAGACAACCTATTATGTAAGAAGTACTTCGCAAACTGAAATTGAAGAATGTGAAGCATGTCATAGCTAATTAGATTGAACAAAAAGGGACTGGGTGGTTACTCAGGGGATGCGGGGCCGCGACTTTTCTCATTTGCTCGCGTTCTCCCGGATTTGTTCGCGACTTTTACGATTTGCTCGTATCCATGGCTTTTTGCTAAGGTAATTTTTTAGGAGGAAGATATCAATGACTCAAACAAATGAACCATTAAAGAAAATAAAATTATTAAATCCAACGTATCCAAACAAGTCAACTGGGATTATTAACGGAAAATCATCTGGTCTTTTAAATTGGAACGACATTGCCTACCCACAAATGTATGATCTCTATCAAACATTACTATCAAATTTTTGGAAAGCCCAAGAAATAAATATGCAAGATGACATCAAACAATGGGATCAACTAACAGATGTCGAGCGCGATGTTTTTTTACGAATTAATACACAACTAGCATCGCTTGATAGTTTACAAACTCCAACAATGACACATGTTATGGATTACGTGACCGACTCAAGCTTTAAAGCAATTTTTGCCGTAATTTCACAACAAGAAGCTGTGCATAATGAATCATATTCATATATTTTAAGCTCACTCGTTCCTTTACGAGAACAAAACGAGCGATTTGATCAAGCAAAAGATGATCCTGTAGTTCAAAAAAGAAATCAACTCATTCTAGAAAGTTATGATGCTTTTCACCAAGATCCAACGCCACAGCGATTATTCGAGCTTGCGATTAACTCGATTAATTTAGAGGGAATCTATTTTTACGCAGGATTTGCCTTTTTCTATCACCTTGCACGTCAACAAAAAATGCTGAAAACAAGCACAATGATTAGCTATATTCAGCGAGATGAAATGCAACATGCATACTTTATCTCACAATTCATTCGTATTTTATTGACTGAAAATCCTGAATTAAATACCGATGAAAATATTCAGTTCGCATACCAAACCATTGACCAAGCTGTATCATTAGAAAAAGAATGGGCCGACTATATTCTAAAAGACATAAAAGGTATTGATTTGAATGAGTTTCATCATTATGTGGAATATCTAGCAAATAAACGTTTACGACAAATTGGCTTAGATAATTATTATGAGGAACGGACGAATCCAATGGCATGGATTCATGTCTTTAGTGATGAAATGCTGAATGAAACAAAATCAGATTTCTTTGAACAAAAATCTCGCACCTATACAAAAGTCTCTTCCTCGAACGGATTTGACGAATTGTAGAAAGGTAGATACCAATGAAAGCAGCAATTATTTATAGCTCTATAACAGGAAATACCGTTACACTAGCAGAAGCAATTGAACTTGAAATGAGACAAAATAAAATCGACGTAGATCTTATTCCGATTAATGAACTCGATTATCAACAATTATCCTGCTATGATACGATTGTAATCGGAACGTACACATGGGGAAATGGAGATATACCGCCTGAAATGGACGAACTATTTTTCACCATTGAAACGAGAGACTTTCAAAACGTGACTACGGGAGTATTTGGTACTGGAGATAGTTTCTATCCTTACTTCTGCGGAGCGGTGGATTTATTTCGAGATATGCTCTATGTTCACACCAATTTAGCGGTGACCTTAAAAGTTGAACTCTTGCCACAATCAGAGGATTTAGCCAAAGTTAAAACCTTTTGTCAACGTTTAGTCACCCCGCTTGTAACAGTTTAAATAAAGATAAGAAAAAGGATTGGTAGTTATCAGCTACCAATCCTTTTTCTATTTAATCTTCTAATGAAAATTGTTTTATTTGTTTTTCTAGTTTTTCTCCAGCTTCTTGAAGGTTTTCGGCTGAATCTGTGATCACTTTTAATGCAGAAAGTTGTTCTTCTGTAGAAGCATTCACTTCTTCTGTTGATGCGGCAGTTTGTTGTAAAATTGCAGCGATATTACTAATGGATGAAACTACATTATCTTTATAAGCGTCGATATTGGTAATATCTTCTCCAATCGAGCTAATCGCTGTAATCATTCGATCGTTTTCTGACGATATACTTGAAAATAATTGCGATGAATCTACGGCAGCTTTATTTTGTGCATTAGCAATATCTTTTGTAGCAGCGATCTGTCCAACGGCTTCTGTTGAAGTCTCTTGTACCAAAGAGATGGTTTGACTAATATTCTCTGTCGCTGAAGAAGTTTCTTCTGCTAATTTACGAACCTCTTCCGCCACAACAGCAAACCCCTTCCCATGTTCACCAGCTCTAGCAGCTTCAATGGAAGCATTTAACGCAAGCAAATTCGTTTGCTCGGAAATATCACGAATAGTTTTTACAATGGTGCCTATTTCCGTCATTCGGTTAGACAATTGTTGAATAACATCTTCTATAGTTAAAACAAGCTTGGTTGATTCTTCTGAGCGATCTTTCAATTCCGCCATTTGGTTTACACCTTGTGAATTAAGTTCTTGCACTTTAGTGGAATAGGATTTTAATTGATCCGTTTGTGTTACCAAGTTCGATAATTGAGCAGATAAATCAACTGTTTGTTGATTGGTTTCTTCTGCATAATTAGCCGCCTCACTCACTCCTTTTGACGCTTCACTCATGGCACGATTTATTTCTTCACTTGATGCAGTTGTTTCTTCTGCAACCGAACTTAATTGCTCGGTAGCATCAGATACGGTGTGAATAGACGTATACACAGAGCCAACAAGTTCGCGGATGTTATTTACCATCAGGTTAAAGTTCTCTGTTAATGCCCCAATCTCATCCGTAGTAGTTGGCTGCAATTGAGCCGATAAATTCCCGGCAGCAACTTTACTAACTTCAACATGTAATAATTGTATAGGTTTAGTAAACCTTCTCGCCATGACAAGCGCAACCATAACAAATACGAAAACGAGGATCACTAACAAGCTAATCATCTGGATTAGCAATTGATTTAACGATGCAAATGCATCTCGATCTGGAATGATTAGACCTAGTGACCAATCTGTTCTCGGAATGTGCTGATAATAAATATGGGCATCCCCAATGGATAGTTGATTTTGCAATACACCCGTCGCATTCTGGTCTAATGCATTATTTAATTGGTACAGTTCTTCATCCTCTTGTATAGTTAGTTCTAGGTTTGTCTCCCCATCAGGGTCAACAATAAATTCTCGATTTGGACCTAGTAAAAAGGCTGTACCACTAGTCCCAGTATCGATGGAAGCTACAATCGATTGTAAGTTTCCAATATCGATATCACTAGAAATAATTCCTGCAAATTCTCCGGATGGCTGATAAAACGGAATACTTGTAGTAATTAGTGTCGTTCCTAATCCCTCATCAAAATAAGGTGTTGTCCAGGTAACATCTCCCGAATTAGCACCATCTTGATACCAATCATGACTCGGATAATCATAATCACTATTTTCATATTCATTGGTAAAAACAATCGATTGTTCATCTTTGTAACTATATGGGCCAAAATATTCAATATCTTCATGATAACCAAATGGTTCAAACCAAACACCTAAACCAAAAGTATCCTCATTGATCATAAGTAATTCTTCAAATAATCGCGCATAATCACTATGATCAAACTCTGTTCCAGTTGCTTGGACAACGCCACCTAAAGACTCCCCAATCCTTTGGTGACGAATAAGTTGTCCATCAATCTCTTGAATTACCTCATCTGATAATATATTCATCTTCTCAGCTATCTGGTTTTCTAGCTCGTTTCTTGCAAAAAAATAGCTAAGAAGTGCTAAAGTGATAAATCCTATAGTTACAATAGGTATAAATACTAAAATTTTCTTTTGGATACTACTTTTTAATTTCATCTCTTCCCCTCCTTTTTGTTATTCACCTATATTATCGACAAGGTTCGACAAAAACTGTAGAGGGGAGCACGAGTTTAATCATGCATATTTATTCTTATCGTTCCATCATCACCCAATATAGATGGAGTTTTTCTTTTCAAAGAAATAGCATAAATTATTTTTATCCCAGAGCAACCGTCCATAAGACTCACACTTCAACTGCGATTACTTACCTCATCCTAAATATTTGCACATGGAGAGCGTAATGTATTTCCATAGCGGTACGTTTTCTATCATCGTTTTATGCTGTGCACAAAGAACTTAAAGGACCGGGCGGTGGTTTGCCTGATTTCTCTTATAAGATAACAAAAGTAATTAGCTTTATGGCGATATTTTTAGGTTAGATGTTTTATCTTTAAATAGATGCAAAAGATTTTTTAGTATAACAGCTGGGTCTGATGGTTGGTTTCCCGGTTTATCTTAGTAAGGTTGCTAAATCTACATGAGTAATCAGACATGATCTTGGTCTTAAGATTTCCTCCAATCTGTTAAAGAACGAAAGTCCAAATCGTAGGTTTAGTAAAAATCCAAGGATTTAATCTTTCTTTAACAATCCGAATTCCCGAAATAGCTTACACCTTTGAACGGCTAGAATTCCTTTCCAATACGTACGAGCAACGGAAAACACTTCTGGATATGTCCCCCAGTCCCAAGAAATATCCCAAATATCCTCTTCATCTAATACACCTAAGTAATAAACAATATTCTCTTCAACAGTTGTTTTCCATTTTTTATATAAGGGATGATCAGTTGAATCAATGAAATCGAGTGGTAAGGCGAGATAACTTTCTCCCCACTTGGATGGGTCATACTCAATAACTTGCTCAACTAATCTTAATACCTGCCCCTGAACTTCTGAAAATACGTAGCCAGTTTTCTGTTCAAGTTTTGTTTGATTAGTTTTAAGCACTTTTACTAATTGTTGATAATTATTCACTTCATGAAAGTCCATTTCATCCACTTCCATTACACGAGAGAGTGCCTTGTCTATACAAAGCCAGCCAATGTGCTCTGCTCCCGGATTGTTCTGAGACCAATGAATGAGATATCCTGCTAGTTCTGCACTAGGATTATACATCCAATTTTTCTGGACACCTTCTTTCCAACTCCACCAAGGTGCATGAGGAAAATCGTTCGTTTCCGGCTCAATCGTATGCCATAAACCGGCTTGGTCATCATATGTCTTAACAAGATAGGCGATTAATTTTTGAACGATTGGCACATTTGCTTGTATATCCAATTCATACAATAATTTAGCCGCTGTCCAAGTTGCAATTGCTGAGGATTTTGGTAACCAAAAATCTGGCTCCAATCCATTCCCGAAACCTCCATCCTCATTTTGAAACGCCTCCAAAAATACAATGACCTCCTGTTTTGAACCTTCCTCAAAATAGTATCTCCACAGGGCAGATTCTAGTGGTCTAGCATTACGTTTAATCCAATTGCCCGTTTTTTCAAACAAGTAAGTAGACTGTTCCATGTACATTCCCCCGATTCTATTAAAAACACATATTTTGTAAAGATAACTTCTAGCTCTGTTTGATAATCTCCTGCTATTAGTAACGTATAACACGTCGTAAATTGGGGTAGAGTACAAAAAAGCATACCAAATCAATGATTTAGTACGCTTCATTTTTGTTTTATACAACATCTTTCAAGTTATCTCATAGTGTTGGCTAGTATGTGATCATTTCCTCATAACGATTAACCAAATTGTGCATGATGCAAACGACTATACACGCCATCTTTTTTGATTAAATCTTCATGCTTCCCTTGTTCTGTTATTCCATCAGGGGTTACTACAACAATGCGATCAGCATGCTTAATCGTTGCTAGTCGATGGGCAATGACTAGAGTTGTTCGTCCTTTTGACAAATCAGCCAATGCTTGTTGGATCGCAATTTCTGTTTCGGTGTCTAATGCAGAAGTCGCTTCATCAAGAATTAAAATAGGTGGATTTTTCAAAAACATTCGCGCGATAGATAAGCGCTGTTTTTGGCCACCAGACAATTTCACACCTCGCTCCCCGATGACTGTCTCTAGTCCATCAGGTTGATTCTCGATAAAATCATCTAGTCGAGCTTTGCGGGCTGCAGCAATAATCTCCTCATCACTTGCATCCAATCTCCCATAAGAAATATTTTCTTTTATCGTTCCCGAGAAAAGAAACACATCTTGTTGAACAATTCCGATTTGATTTCGCAACGATTGTTGTTTAATTTCTTTGATGTCCACACCATCGATCGTAATTGCTCCATCATCCACATCATAAAAACGTGGTAACAAGCTACATAATGTCGTTTTTCCTGCTCCTGATGGACCGACAAATGCCACGGTTTCTCCTGGATATATTGATAAATTAATCTGCTTCAATACCTTTTCCAAACCTTTATAACCGAACGTAACATCATGATAGTGAATAGCACCTGAAAGGGTTAAATCCACTGCATCTTTCGCATCTGCTATCTCTGGTTCGGTATCCAATACTTCTAAATAACGTTTAAAACCAGCAATTCCTTTTGGATAGCTTTCAATAACGGCATTAATCTTTTGGATTGGACCAATTAAAATGTTCGTAAGTAAAATAAAAGCAACAAATTCTCCATGTGATAACGTATCTCCAATCACAAACCACGATCCAAACATGAGTGCTGATAAAGTAATTAAACGCATTAACATATAATTCGCTGTAACATTCTGCGCCATGATTTTATAGGAAGACAGTTTTGTTTTTCGATATTGTGCGTTATTTTTCGCAAATTGTTTTTGTTCATAATCTTCATTCGCAAATGCCTTTACGACACGTATTCCACCAATACTGTCCTCCACGCGAGCATTAATATCCGCTACATCGCGAAACATTCTTCGAAATGTAATCGTCATTTTCTTGTTAAAATAAATAGCCAAAATCACAATAAGTGGAACAACGACAAAAATAATTAACGCTAATTGCCAATTAATCGTTAACATAATGATTAACGATCCTACTAGAGTCATTACCGCAACAAATACATCTTCAGGCCCATGATGAGCTACCTCACCAATCTCTTCTAAGTCTTTTGTTAAACGGGAAATCGAATGACCCGTTTTACTATTATCATAATAACCAAATGATAGTTTTTGCATATGTTGAAAGAGTTTGCGACGCATGTCTGTTTCAATATTTATTCCGAGCATATGTCCCCAATACGTCACAACAAAATGTAGAAACGTATTTAACGCATAAATAAGTAACAAACCGACACATGCCCAAAAGATAATTGCCCAATTTTCTTCTGGCAATAGGCGGTCAATCACTTGATTGACTGCTAAAGGAAAAGCCAATTCAAGTAAACCGACAAGTACTGCACATCCAAAATCAAGAAAAAACAACCCTTTGTAGGGTTTGTAATAAGAAAAAAAGCGTGACAACATATAAATGATCTCCCCTTTTGCCCGAACCTACTTCTTATATAGAGAAGATTCATTGTTTTCATAATCGATATCCATTATATAACTAGTCCTGGATCGAGACAAGCAAATTGCCTTTGAACAAGTAACGAGAAACATACATTACGGTGTACTATTTTGACAAATTATTTCCCGGGTAATCATTAAGTTCAACAAGCAAAGAATATTTCCTAAACAATTATTGCACATAAAAACGACAGGAGAATCAAATCTCCTGTCGTCTCAATCAAATTATTTAAGATTATCGACAGCAGCTCTTTCTATTGCAAGGCCATCTTTGTAACGCTTAATATATTCTTCAAAACCTTTAACATCTTCAGGGTTTGGTGCGATCGTTTTCACCGATTGATCTGCAAACACTTTGTCGTTTAAGAAGTCATCTAACGTTTCGTTAGCTTCTTTATTTACCATATAAGCTGCAAGCAACGCGATACCCCATGCGCCACCTTCCCCAGCAGTTCCCATAACAGAAACTGGAGTGTTTAGTGCGCCCGCTAAAATACTTTGACCTACACCTTCTGTTTTAAACAAACCTCCATGACCTAATATCTCATCTAGTTGAACTTTTTCCTCTTTAATTAAAATGTCCATTCCAATTTTCATTGCACCGAATGAAGTAAATAAATGCGTACGCATGAAATTAGCTAAATTAAACTGGCTATTGGAAGAACGTGCAAACAAAGGACGGCCTTCTTCAAAATGGGTCACGTGTTCACCAGATAGGTAACCGTAAGATAATAATCCACCTGCATCCGGATCACCCTTAAGTGCTTCATTAAATAATGTACCATACATTTTATTCATATCTACTTTCATACCCATTGCATTAGCAAATTCTTTAAAAATACCAACCCAGGCATTTAAGTCTGAAGTACAGTTGTTTGAATGTGCCATAGCAACTAAGTTACCAGTAGGTGTTGTAACTAGATCAATTTCCGGGTGTACTTTCGATAAATCTTTTTCCAAAACGACCATAGCAAATGCTGAAGTTCCAGCAGAAACATTACCAGTACGTTTGGCCACACTATTTGTAGCAACCATCCCTGTTCCGGCATCTCCTTCTGGAGGACAAAGTGGGATTCCGGGACTTAACTCCCCACTAGGATCAAGAAGTTTTGCTCCTTCTCTCGTAAGCGTTCCAGCATTTTCACCTGCAACTAGAACTTTAGGTAGAATATCCTCTAGAGACCAAGGTAAGTGCTTTGAAGCAACCTTTTCATTAAACTGTGCAATCATTTTTTTATTATAGTCTTTTGTATCTAAATCGATTGGGAACACACCAGATGCTTCACCAACCCCGAGAACTTTATCTCCAGTCAATTTCCAGTGGATATAACCAGCTAATGTAGTTTGGAAAGTAATATCAGTAATATGATTTTCACCATTCAAGATCGCTTGGTACAGGTGAGCAATGCTCCATCTTTGAGGAATATTATAATTAAACAACGCTGTAAGTTCGGTAGAAGCTTGTTCCTGTAAATTGTTTCTCCACGTACGGAAAGGAACCAGTAATTCTTCTTTATTAAAGACCATATAACCGTGCATCATTGCACTAAATCCAATCGATCCTACTGTCTTTAATGTTACACCATACTGTTCTTTTACGTTGTCAACCATCTTTTGATAACTATCTTGTAATCCACCCCAAATATCTTCTAAACTATACGTCCACCTATTATCTACATAACTGTTCTCCCAGTCATGGCTACCAGAAGCGATCGGTACGTTATCTTCTCCGATAAGTACCGATTTAATTCGTGTAGAACCAAATTCAATACCAAGTACAGTTTTGCCACTTTCAATTGATTTTTTCACATTAACACTCATCTCATATTCCTCCTATTTTAAGAATTCTAAATCCATCTATGAATATTGTTCAGGAAAACCATTTTTCATCCAAATTAAGTTAGTAAGCGCTTTCTGTATACCTGTAAATGTGTTCACTTGTCGGTACAACTACTTTATCATCAAAGAAACTTAATTTCGCATTCGGTTGTATTTCAAAGAAAACAGTATTAAATATGTAATGTAAACGCTATACACATGATAATCATATCATTTGGTCTGTGTAAAGGTCAATAAAAAATGTCCGTACGTGTTATTTGTTTTACAGTTGATCTTCCTTACTTATTCTAAATACTATCGAAAGTTTTTTATTCTACTGCATCCGATTGAAATAGCACTCTACTAGTAGTAGAGTGCTATTCTCAAACAGTATTATTTTTCATAATCAAGATTATGATTATTTAGCAACGCTTCTAATTCTCCGTGAAATTCCCTAATTCCGGCTCTCCCTTCCGATAACATATCATTTGCTTCTAGCATCATATCATGATCCTGATACTCTAAGGCAAATAAGGTTTTTAACAATCCATTAGATTGTGTATTAGCTGCTTTCACATATATTTCATGAACATCTCTTATTTCTGAACTCTCTAATGTGATACTTTCTAATTGACTAACAAATTCTTCATACAATGGCAAAACAACATCTTGAATATGATAAAACATATCGGCATCATCTGTGAAATTTTCACCTGTAACACTGTTATATTCGTAAATTGCTTCTTCTTCTAAATCTGCTAACGATGATAATTCTTCATTAATATAGACCTCTAATTCATCTGCCACTGGATTACTACAAGCTGTTATTATAAACAGAATAGTTAATGATAAGAAGAGGAATCGTTTTTTCATCATTTTCATCACCCCTCTCCTATAGTTTTGCGAATGTTCTCAGAAGGAAAGGTTTTTTAGGGAGAATAATAAGTATCCTTAATTCAGCTATTCTATTGAATCTAGATTTATGATAAGGATAAGTTCTAAATCAGACTATAATCTATAAAGATTAACGCACTTCACCTGCTATAGCTAGGCGATTCTCTCCTTGACTTCCCCCTACACTTGTTCTTCCTTCAAACCTAACTATATTATAGCCGCTCAAATCTAATTCTAGATCTTTCACTTCACCTGGTTCCAATGTAAACTCATCGAGTGTACGCTCTACATCATCTACACCAGTGACCAGTATTTTAACATCTATATCCTTATCTGCTTGCCCTACGCTATATAGGACGCCTTCAAATTTAGCAAGTTTATGATCGCCATGAATTATAAGCTCTCTTCTCGCTGAATTTAACTCCACAGATAAAATTACTTCTTCATAGTTCTCTCCGCGGTGAGTAACATAAGCGGAATCCGTAGAAATCGATGAATTTCTGTGTTCATACCAATAGGAAGTTACATTCTCTGTATCTAATGCTCCATTAACTGTTAAGGCTTTTTCCTGTCTGTTATAACGAAGTGGTGTGCTGAAAAAGTAACTGGATAGTCGATAAGACACATACAAATCCCCATCATATTCGATCAAATTATATTCATCTGGATGATCGGTAGAACGGGTAACATAACGATCAATCCAATCCAAATAAGCTTCACCTAACTCTAAGATCCCACCGTGCTCATCATATTCTGTATCAAAACTAACATTTCCAGAACCCTCAAAGAATTCGGCATAATTAGAGTTATTATCGTATTCAATATCTACTTCTGCTATTTCAGCCACGAGATCTGCTTTTACAAATAAGATGTTATTATATTCAAAAGCGATTTGCTGATCAGAATCATACCCATATTCTTCTAATTCCAAATAAATAGTGTCCACATCAAAAAGTCTCAACTCATCTTCAAATGTTGGTTCCCCGACTTCTTCTTCTCGCTCATCTTCCTCTAATTCGTCTGCCTCTTCATCATTATGATCGGTTTCTTCTCGATCCGTATTCTCTTGTACATGTTCTGTATTATCATTGTCTTGCTCATTTGCGCTACCTTCTTCATCGTCTCCAATTGTGATGCAACCAGTTAGAAGAACTAACAAAACCAATAGTGATAGCAATTGTTTCATTGTATTTCTGCCCCCTTTTTATCCATAAGGATTATCCTCATATTCACGCTCCGAATTTTGATTGGTAGAAGCCGTTGCATTATTTAATTGCTTCGCTTCCTTGTATACCGTATCCCTCTGTGAAACACTCTCTTCTTGAAGGTTCTCATCATAAGGATTATATTCGGGAGTAGTTTGGTTACTTACTTTTTTACGACGTGTTACATTTTTATGGTAAGAAGTACGGGTCCGGTTTCGATGATTGTTTAATCCGAGTTTAGATAATAACATTCTTCTTCCACTCATATACGATTGTACACGTAAAATACGAAAAATAAAGTTAATCATGACCCGCTTCCTCTCTTCTGTTCTCGTAATTTTTTCGATCGCTCAATAATTGCTTGGTTAGGATCTGCTGATTCTTGTTGTCTACTTCCTGTACAGCTCTTATCCGTGTTCTCCAATGTCTTTGGATGGTTTTTGACTAACTTGGTCCTCAGTTTCCTCTGATCACTTTCTATTACACTGTCTTCCATCCGACGAAAAAAAGGTCTTGTTTTTCGACTAACAAATATGGAAGCTTCCATTCTTACAATATATCTTAATAATCGACGTAACATTTTTCTTCACCATCTAATCTAAACACTTGGTTCTTCCGCTTCATCAACTGATGCTGCATCCACATTTGCTTCTTCCTTGTCTTTTTTGAAGAACTCTCTGAATTTATTCGACACATTGTATAGTTTTTTACCTAGATCCATTTTAAGCTCCTGATTCTCAACATTTTTATGGAATTCCCTCACCATAATTGCAGTTGCTATCGGGTCAATAAACGCCTTTCTTACATTTGATGCTAGAAAAAAACCAAAAAGTATTGGTAGAATGTTCAGAATCGCGTAATCTCCTTCAAACGTGACAATCAAAGACATCACATTAGCGGTAATGAAAAATGTTCCCCAGAAAGTTCCCCATGTTAAAAGAACAATAATTACAGCTGATTTAAGCATGCCTTTCCAGCTTTGCGCATAATAAACAACACCATCAGCTGAATTTCTCCACACACTTTTTCCATTTTCTCCAAAACGCATCGTATAACTTAGTACCGCTTCATCAACATAACGAATAGCTGTACCTAATATTTTGGAGATTATCCCCATCAAACGGTGAATATTCGGGATAAAAGATAAAAAATTCGCTGTTTTCATTAACCACCTTTGAATTTGCCTAACCGCACCATCAACTAATACATTGACACCAAAGAAGACCGATGTCTTACCAAACGTTCGAACAACTTCATCTTTTGCAAAAGCAATTTGACCTTTTCCTTCTGGCAGTTCACCTTTGTCGATCAGTTCAGTCATTGCATAGACATGACCAGCCTTCACAAGATAAATAAAATAACGTTCAATCCACCTCATAATCCCAAAGCCACCAAGTAAGGTTAACAAGAAAATAAACACCGTAAAGGTAAAGGCATTTGCTCCAAAAGAAACGATGACACGCCATCCTATCCAAGATACACCAATAACTAAAATAAATGAAAGAAGTGACATGATTGCATAAATCCCAATTCTCAACCAAATAAAAGGCAACGTCTTCTTAATTAACTCAAATGTACTAATCACTATGAATCCCTCCTAACTAATTTAAATTTGAACGCTAAAAGCGTTCCAACTATTTCATTGCAAATGTAAAATGCATACACCCCGAATTGCAGTTTAGATTATAAAGATTATTTATTAAAAGTCAATATTTTCATCTGACCAAAAAAGAAAAATAGGCTTTTCGTCATGTTTTCGCACGTGATATATTCTAGTAAAAAAGAATCACTAATCACTTTGAGATTTAATTTTAACTTCAAGAATAGTTAAGTGTAAGTACCGACAATACTAAAAATAACGGCTTTATTCTCTGTCAAACTTCCTATTGTTATCTATTTAAACATCCACGCTGATCATTTATATATTATTAGGTAATTGATGCTGTATTTAAAAAATGAGTGGAAATAACTATTTTTCAATTTTTCTGAAAAGATTTCGGACATATGGAAAGTTTTGAACTTCATTTTTTTAATTATGACGTTCCATGGACATTTAACCTTACCAACTTAATCATATTAAGGAGAGGTTAAAAGAAGTACTGAAAAATGAACTGAATGCTTATGAGATACCTGCGAAATCAATAGCAAAGAAAAAATAGAAAAGTTACAATTGAAGCGAATCAATGGAGATCATGTGAAATTTTGATCAGTCTGAGATTTCGTTTCTCCAAGTGATTATTAGCCTAAAAGAAGACCTAAATACCCTTCAAGCCCTGACTATATACCACATGTTCTCTCCTCTTAGATAACTTCAATTTATTTTGTCTGGAGAATAGAGCTTGCGGACGTTTGCTAGACATTAAAAAACTGTCTCTATAACAGTTAACGATTTAACTCTCTGATCAAGTTTTTTACTGATCTTAATTTATTAGTTGTTCTACCTACTTTGCAACAAGAAGTAATCTGCAAGTACATCCATCTGACTATTCTGGTGCTCAACTGCTTTAAATACTTGTTAAATAGAAACAGTTGATTGATCTTCGAATCTACTCATTTGATTTTTTATTCCTAAAATAACTCTTATCTTTTTTTAGCTTATTTTTTAGATAAAATTAGTTTCTTATTGACAAAATATAGATAGTGTAGTTTACTTGAATTATATTATCATTTTTGATAATAAACAACATGATTTAGGTGGTTTTTACATGGTGCAATCAAAAGCGGATGTACTTCTTCATCCAGTTCGAATGAAAATTATTCAAGCATTGGCGGGGCAATCATTAACCGTTCAAGAGTTGCTGATGGAAATAAAAGATGTTCCACAAGCAACAATGTATCGGCATTTAAATGTGCTCAAAAAACATGAAATTATTTTTGTTCAAAGTGAGCAAAAAATTCGTGGGGTAACGGAGAGGACATATTCATTAGATCCACAAAAAAGTTTTCTTTCTGAAGAGGAAGCCAAAAGTATTAGTAATGAGGAACATTTACAATACTTTATTAAATACTATACAAACGTACTTCGACTTATGGAAGATTATTTGAAAGAAGACATTAATTATAACGAAGATGCTTTTGGTTATCATCTACTAGAACTTCAACTAAACGATCAAGAAAAACAAAAATTTCTAGAAGATTATCAACAATTAATCATGAAATATCAATTCGAACGTCGAGAAGACCGAAGCACAGTGACAATGGCTACTGCCTTTATCCCGAAAAGAAAGGATTCCTAATCTCATATGAGAATCCTGAACTGGATAGTGTACAGAGTTGGTGTTTATTACAAGGAGGTGATAAGTTGGAACTTGCTGAAGTAGGAGAATTACTGGAACTTCTATTGCCACTCTTCATTCTGCAATTCATTTTAATGATAGCTGCATTAATCGCATGGGTTAAAACCGATCAGACAAAAGGCCCTAAATGGGTTTGGCTTTTGATTATTATCCTTGCGAATTTAGTTGGGCCTATTTTATTTTTCATTATCGGAAGGAGACAAGATTAAAAGATGTTTCATGTGCAGAACTTAACAAAGAAATTTGATCGAACAGCTGTTGTGAAAGATATTTCTTTTTCATTAGAGAAAGGAAACTGTGTTGCTTTATTAGGTGCAAATGGTGCGGGAAAGACAACAACATTGCGTATGTTATCCGGTTTATTAAAACCGAATGGTGGTAGCATTACTTTTGAAGGAGCAGAACCTGGTGCTGATATTCGATCGTATATTGGCTACTTACCGCAATATCCGGTCTTTCATTCATGGATGACAGGAAAAGAGTTCCTCGTTTATGTTGGACAATTGGCACACTTAACGAAACAAGAAGCAACAGAACGAGCTGAATACTATTTAGAACGCGTAGGTATTGCCAATGTAGGAAACCAAAAAGTTGGTAAATATTCGGGAGGAATGAAACAGAGACTTGGCATTGCTCAAGCAATGATTCATAAGCCAAAAATGATTATGTTAGATGAACCAGTATCCTCTCTTGATCCGATTGGCCGGCGAGAAGTGTTAACATTAATGGAGGAATTAAAAGAAGATACAACGGTTCTTTTCTCGACACATATTTTAACTGATGCCGAAGAAATTAGTGATGCACTTTTGGTAATGCATCATGGAGAAATTTTGGAACAAGGTTCCTTAGCTTCTTTACGTGATAAATATCAATCTGCCAAAATTGAATTAGCATTCAAAACATTTGAAGAAGAGCAGTTAGAAGCATTAAAAGCCTTACCTGGTATTGGTGAAGTTACTGCCAACCGCGATGGAATTATATGTCTTGTTGATGATACTGAGCAAGCACGACAAGCCATTTTAACCAAAGTTACTCAAGAAAACTGGGCACTAACAGATTTTTCTGTCAGCAAAACCACACTAGAGGACATGTTCATGGAGGTGGTAAACAAATGAAGCAGTTTATGACGATTATGAGAAAAGAATTTCTTGAATACTGGCGTAATTTCAGCTGGATTTGGGTTCCTGTTGTATTTATCTTCCTTTCCATTATGGACCCTTTGACTACTTACTATATGCCGATTATCCTAGACTCTGTCGGAGGATTACCAGAAGGTGCGGTATTTGAAATACCTGAGCTTCCAGCACCAGAGGTATTGATGATGAGTCTTTCGGAAATTAGTATGTTTGGTGTGTTAATCATCATCCTTCTAACAATGGGAACAATTGCTGGAGAACGAAAAAGTGGGATTGCGGAACTTGTCTTAGTAAAGCCAGTAAAATACCCGATCTATATCACAGCAAAATGGTTAGCGAAAATCAAACTATTTCTAACCGCTTTTATCATTGGAATGCTTGTTAGTTGGTATTATGTTAATTTATTATTCGATACCATTCCGTTTACTGACTGGTTACTTACCGTGATTTTCTATAGTTTTTGGCTTGTATTTGTTGTTTCACTAACAATTTTTTATAGTACGTTATTAAAAAATCCAGGTCTCGTTGCAGCAGTCAGTGTGGGTACCTTAATTGGAATGTCGATTATCAATAGTATCTTCTCCCATCACTTAACTTGGTTCCCGAACAGCTTAAGCAGTCATATTCTTGAGCTACATAAGAGCGGGAGTATACCAAGTGAGCTATGGGGTACAGCTTTTGTGACGATCGTACTCAGTATTGGTTTACTGTTTTTATCATTCTTTACCTTTCAAAAGAAAGAATTAGCTTAATAAAGTGAACCTGATCAGTGAGATTTTTAAGTATTTTCCCCACTGATTGTTCGTTCATCTATTCGGGGTGCTAGCGTCCGTTACTCTCACTTAAACAACTTTGACTTTCTTGTTGTTTTGAAGCGGAAGGTTGCTCTGAGATAATCAAAAATCCGAACGAATGCAAAGTTTGAATTTTCGTTCGGATTTTCATTAGTTAGAGAATTTTATTTTCTTTCAACTGGCATGGAGCAACAGCGAAACGAGCCACCTGATTTAATAATTTCATTAAAAGCTACTTCAATCACTTCAAACCCTTTTTCTCTTAACGTCTGATTCACGCATTTATTTTCTGGCAAGCTGATCAATTTTTTATTACCAATAGATAACACATTTGTTCCTAAGGTGAATTGTTCTTCATCTCCTACCTCAATTACTTCATAGTGGCTTTGAATTTTGTCCATATCAGTTTCTGATAAACCACCTCGATAAACTAATGCTAAGTCAGGAGAAACTACGTTGAACGTACAATCCAGATGTAAAATCCCTTCGGCTAATGGCAGGTCGATCACTTGATAATCTGGTAATATTTCTTGTAATTTTGCTACTGCATGCTTTGTTGTTCTTAGACTGATCCCGACCCAGATAATGTTTTGATCTATTATCACATCTCCACCCTCAATCGAATCAATCAATTCGTCTTGATAAGGGATGTTGTGTTCCTCCAATAGGTTTTTAAAATACTTTATTTCTTCTAGTCGAATTTTACTTGCCATTTTTCCAATTCGAACTTTATCACCAATCGTAAAACCGATATCACGAGTGAAAACCTGTTCATTAAGCTTTGGTTTCGGTTCAATTTCAATAACTTCTACCCCATGGTCTTGCATCGTTTTTACAAAGTCAGCGTGTTGTTCCTCGGCAATCTTTGTATTGATATTTTCACTTTGATAAACCTTTTGTGTCTCATTAATAACCTCGCTAATCTCCATGTATGTAGGTGGTGAGACAATTACCTTCTTTAATACATCATATTCAGTATGACATGCAATTTGAGTTTCTGCAGACATCAATATGACCTCCCTTTCTTTTCTATCTAATTACTTAGTATAGCAGATTTGACTTTAAATCATTTATTGTAGTCAGACATCCCTACATGAAATTATCGTTTATAATGCATATCACCATATATATTCTCGGTTTACGAAGTATTGTAGTTCTAGGTTCTACAAACATTACCACATTTATTTGATAACAAATCATTTTCAATCGATTTCTTCTTACAAAAAATAAGCAACACCTCTTAAGGTGTCGCTTTTCAGATATTTTATCCTTTTTTCACTATCATTTCATCTTGTTCAACGGTTACTTTAATTAATTCAAGTTCTTCTTCTTCCAATAGCAAATCCGTGATCCCGTCTTCTACTGTCGCTTGGATCACACGGCGTAATGGCCTTGCACCAAATGTTGGATCGTACCCTTTTTCTGCTAAAAATTGTTTTGCTTCTGTTGTAACTGAGAGTTGGTAACCTTGATGTTTTAAGTTTCCCCTAAGCTCTTCTAACATTAGCTCCACAATTTTGATTAAATCTTCTTTTTGTAACTGATGGAAGGTAATAATGGAGTCAAAACGATTTAGAAATTCTGGTTTGAAATAATCTGCTAGCATCTCAAGTGTTGAAATCGCCTCATTTTGGTCTTTGGTAAAACCAACATGGGTCGTTTTGATCTGACTTCCAGCGTTACTAGTCATAATGATCACTGCGTCTTTAAAACTAACTTTTCTACCATGACTATCCGTTAGCTGTCCATCTTCCATGATTTGCAAAAACATATGTTGCACATCTGGATGTGCTTTTTCAATCTCATCTAAAAGTACGATACTATATGGATTTCGACGAATCCGCTCCGTTAATTGACCTGCCTCTTCATGTCCAACATATCCTGGTGGGGAGCCAATTATTTTCGAAACGGAATGTTTCTCCATATACTCACTCATATCTAAACGAATAAATGACTCTTTTGTTCCAAATAATTCTTCCGCTAATGCCTTGGTTAACTCTGTCTTTCCTACACCTGTTGGACCAACGAATAAGAAGGATCCAATCGGACGATGAGCCGATTTTAATCCTGCTCGGCTACGACGAATTGCTTTTGCAACTTTTTCAACCGCATGCTCTTGTCCAATTACTTTTTTCGCTAGACGCTCTGCTAATCCTTGCATTTTTGATTGTTCGTCCGTTTGCAGTTTCTGTACAGGAATGCCGGTTTTTTCTTCAATAATAGCTTGAATATCTTGAATGGTCACTGTTACATCAACTTTTTCATCTTGTTCTGCTAATTGTTTTTCAAGCATTAATTCTTGATGTCTAAGGTTTGCAGCACGTTCATAATCTTCCTTTTCTGCAGCCGCTTCTTTTTCTTTAGCGATTGTTGCTAGTTGCTCTTCTAGCGAATCTTGATCCACATTATTCTGCGTTAAATTCAATCGAGAGCCAGCTTGATCTAATAAATCAATCGCTTTGTCTGGTAAAAAACGGTCTTGAATATAACGTTGAGATAATAGAACTGCACCTTTTATAGCCTCATCTGTGTATGAAACATGATGGAACTTCTCATAACGATCCTTAATTCCCTCTAAAATTTGAATAGCCTCATCTGTCGAAGGCTCTTTAACCATCACTGGTTGGAAACGTCGCTCCAGAGCTGCATCTTTTTCAATTTGTCGATATTCTTTTAATGTAGTTGCTCCAATTACTTGTAGCTCCCCACGAGCTAGTGCTGGTTTCAAAATGTTTCCGGCATCCATTTGTGAGCCTTCAGCTGTGCCCGCTCCAACTAATAAATGAATTTCATCAACAAATAAGATAATATTTTTTCGTTCTTGCAATTCTTGAACCAGTTGTTTCATTCTTTCTTCAAACTGTCCGCGAATACCTGTGTTTGCAACTAAGGAAGCAACATCGAGTAAATAAACTTCTTTATTCATTAATTTTTGTGGTACATTTTTGTCGGTAATCTTTAAAGCGAGACCTTCTGCAATGGCTGTTTTACCAACACCTGGTTCTCCAATTAACACTGGATTATTTTTGTTTCTGCGATTTAATGTTTCTATTACACGATTAACTTCTTGATCGCGACCAATGACAGGATCAATTAAACCCGCTTTCGCTGCATCATTCACATTTTTTCCTAATTGATCTAATAAACCTTGCTTTCTTTTTGTCGAGTCTTGTTTGTATTGTTGACCCGCTTCGTTCGAGTACATTTCTTGAAAACCATCAGATCCTTGGCCGCCAAAAAAGCCTGAAGGATTCAATGTTTGTTGTTTTAATTCAGAGAAGCAAACTTCACAGAGGTGAAACTGTTCTGTATGATGATTCATTCGAAGGGTAGCATTTATTGTAGCAGTACGGCTTTGACATTTTTGACATTTCATTATTGTTTCCTCCTTTATTTATTGACCATCTTTGACCTTAATCATATTATACTTTGACCTTTTCTGACTTTCAAGTTTTTTGCTTTTTTCACTCTTCGGCTTGCTATGAGATTTGAGTAGGCTTTTATGGGAGGGCTTTGGTAAGATTTTTTGTTACATTCGAACCTTAGTAGTTTGTACGAGATTTCGGATTTGCGTGCATTCTTTGAGATTTGTTCGCATTCTCCATGATTTGTTCGCATCTTTTCCAATTTATTCGCATTCTCCACACTTTGTTCGCATCTTTTCTGATTTATTCGCATTCTCCATGATTTGTTCGCATCTTTTCTGATTTGTTCGCATTCTCCGCGTTTTGTTCGCATCTTTTCTGATTTATTCGCATTCTCCATGATTTGTTCGCATCTTTTCTGATTTATTCGCATTCT
Organism: Natronobacillus azotifigens; assembly: GCF_026805325.1. Taxonomy (GTDB): domain Bacteria; phylum Bacillota; class Bacilli; order Bacillales; family Amphibacillaceae; genus Natronobacillus; species Natronobacillus azotifigens. The sequence continues at coordinate 62,740 of NZ_JAPRAT010000009.1, read as the reverse complement.
CCATGATTTGTTCGCATCTTTTCCGATTTATTCGCATTCTCCATGATTTGTTCGCATCTTTTCCAATTTATTCGCATTCTCCATGATTTGTTCGCATCTTTTCCGGTTTATTCGCATTCTCCATGATTTGTTCGCATCTTTTCCGATTTATTCGCATTCTCCGCGATTTGTTCGCATCTTTTCTGATTTATTCGCATTCTCCATGATTTGTTCGCATCTTTTCCGATTTATTCGCATTCTCCATGATTTGTTCGCATCTTTTCTGATTTATTCGCATTCTCCATGATTTATTCGCATCTTTTCCGATTTATTCGCATTCTCCATGATTTGTTCGCATCTTTTCCGATTTATTCGCATTCTCCATGATTTGTTCGCATCTTTTCCGATTTATTCGCATTCTCCATGATTTGTTCGCATCTTTTCCGATTTATTCGCATTCTCCGCGTTTTGTTCGCATCTTTTCTGATTTATTCGCATTCTCCATGATTTGTTCGCATCTTTTCCGATTTATTCGCATTCTCCATGATTTGTTCGCATCTTTTTCGATTTGCTCGCGTTCTTTAGGATTTTATTGTAATTCGAATCCCTTCTCCAGTAATATAATAAAAAAATCCGCCTTGTAAGAAGTTATCTCTCACAAAACGGATAGTCTATATTAAATGGATATATGCTCTCGCTCTCTTAATTCTACACGACGAATTTTTCCTGACGATGTTTTTGGCAATGTATGAATAAACTCAATCTTCCTTGGATATTTATACGGTGCTGTTGTTTGTTTGACATGATCTTGTAGGACTTGCACTAAATTATCATCATTTTCATCCACATCTTCTTGTAACACGACAAATGCCTTAACAATATTCCCGCGTATCTCATCAGGGCTTGCGACGACAGCGCACTCTTTAACTGCTGGATGTTTAACGAGTGCATCTTCCACCTCAAATGGACCGATCGTATATCCGGAGCTGACAATAATATCATCACTTCTACCTTCGAACCAAAAATAACCGTCCTCATCTAGTTTCGCTTGATCTCCAGTGATAAAATAATTGCCTCGTTCTGCCTGTTTCGTTCGTTCTGGTTCTTTATAGTAACCCTTAAACAAAGCCGGTGTATCAAGTGGAATGGCAATATCTCCTACCGTGCCCACTGGAACTTCGTGACAATTCTCATCAATTAGAACTACCTCATTTCCTGGTGTTGGTTTTCCCATCGACCCAGGTTTAACTTTCATTCCTTCTAACACACCAAGAAGAAGCGTACTTTCCGTCTGCCCATAGCCATCACGTACAGTAACATTGAAATGGTGAAGAAATGTATCGATAACTTCTCCGTTTAATGGTTCACCGGCTGAAACCGCACTATGAAGTTTCGGTAATTGATAGCACGATAAATCTCGAACTTTTGCCATCAATCGATATTCTGTTGGTGTACAGCATAAAACATTAATCTCTTGATCTTGAAGCAGTTGCAAATAAGTATATGCATCAAACCTTCCATTATAAATAAATCCGGTAGCACCAGAACCTAAAACAGCAAGTAAGGGACTCCAAACCCACTTTTGCCAACCGGGCGCTGCGGTTGCCCATACTTTGTCACCATCTTTAATATTTAACCAGTTTGCTGCAGCTGTGCGAAGGTGAGCATATCCCCACCCATGGGTATGCATTACTCCCTTTGGATTACCCGTTGTACCTGATGTGTATGGTAAAAATGCCAGATCTTCACTTGACGTTTCCACCAAAGGTAATTCAATCGATGCGCGTTTCTTCTCTGCATCCACATTGATCCAGTCCGCTTGGTTACCCCCGATTACAAACTTTTTTAAACCTGGCAACTGTTTAACTTCTTGAAATTGATCCGTAAAATACTGATAACAAACAACACCACTTACTTCCCCATGCTCAATACGATATTCTAAGTCTTTTGTACGCAGCATTTCTGAACTAGGAATAATTACGATTCCTGTCTTTAAAGCCGCTAAGTAAACTTGATATGTTTCCACCACTCTAGGCATCATGACTAAAATCTTATCACCTTTTTTCAGCCCATTTTCTAGAAAAATATTTCCCATTTGATTTGCTTGGTGAATGAGTTCTTGATAGGTAATTTCTTTTTGGTTATGCTGATCATCTTGCCATACAAGTGCAAGTCGATCAGGGTCATTGGCATATCGCTCTACTTCCATGGCAATATTATAGCTTTCTGGTGCAATTAGATCTTCTTTTCTCATTATTTGACCTTCTTTCTGAACATTTTTAGTATCAGGTAATAGTCGTTTGTAATTATACCAGATTACAATTATCTTGAAAAGAATATTTCCATTTTTCACAAAAATTTAAATAAAACTATGTTATGATTAACATAAATCTAAGGAGGCGGTCTACGTGGAGCTAACTATTCAAACAGGAAAAAAAGTAAAATCACTACAAGTCGAACAGTTATGTCTTTTTCACCAAAGTAAAATTATTAAAGCCATAAGTCCGGAGCATGAAATTTACTATCTCATTTTTCATAAAGATAATTATATAAACGGTGCAAATTCACAAAGCCTTCAGCAAGGTACCTATCTTCAACAAGCCTTTACTAGAGGAGTTTGCCTATCTAACAATCATCCAGTCCTTCATGAATTAATTAGCAATAAGACATTTCCCCTTGTGCGATTCCATCTATTTAACAAAAAGTTAGCCCAACAATATTCACCAATAGAATCCAGTTTAATCCTCACCTATTTTGATCAATTCTTACCGGAAGAAATGACAACAGACACATTAAAACAAACCTATTATGATCTGCGCAGAAATGGAAAAATGTCAAAAGCATATCAAACAATCCAAATTTTATCCAACCATCGACCAGATAATCGGTTTAGTAAAGATATGAGCTCACATCTTGATTTTCAACGCTATGAAGAGAAATATCAAAATCTAGATCAGTTACAAAATATGGACTCGTTTGCTTATGAGCGCGTTTGTTTTCAGAAGCCAGAATACAGAGATCGTTTACTTTCACTTTACCAAGAAGAAGATCGTACTATCGATGCGTTTATCCTTCATTATGATCAACTCAAACGAAACTTCGATCAAAAAGATTGGCATGAAGTAGAGCAAGGCTTAGAGAAATACTCGAACGAAGAGCAGTTATACTGTTATACAGAATTAATCAAAGAAAACCCAGCTTTACTCCAGGTTCCTGTTTTTGCAAATAAGTTACTAACAAAGGCAACAGCGGACTTCTATATTCAATTCGTACTGGAAGATACTTTTAAATTAGATGAACTCGATCATCAATTGCTTATCACCCAGTTACACGATGCAAATCCACACTTGTTAGCTCATTACTTCAACCATCCAAAAGATCAACTGGTGCAATTAACAAAAAACTGTTCTACGAAAGAAACAGAAGCAATTGTTTTACCGTTTATCAAAGCTTTTCTTATGTCTAAGTCCATTTCCGAGGTAATAGAATGGCTTGAACCCTTCCACCATTATCATAAACAACTCTCTTTTGATGCAAAATTACAAACGATGCAGCAATTACAAGAAGATCCCGATCAACAGGGAAAGTTAGGTGAATTATATCTCCAATTTGAACAATGGGAGCAAGCAATGAACTGCTTCAAATGGGAAGTAGAGCTTAACCCTACCAACCTTTCTGTCGTTCGAGCATTAATTGATTTATTGAAAAAAACAAATAATCAACAAGAAGCCGAAGCTTATCAAGCATTACTTATCCAAACAGAAAAATATCGTTCTATTCCCTTCTAAACCTTCAATCTAAGGAATAAGATAATATAATCTTTTCCTTCACGATCGTTGCTACATTAGTGTCAATGATAAGAGAGATCAAGATTGAAAAAACATCACTGGTGGTATACTACCTATAGTACGTGTTCAGAAATTCGGAAAATTTGAGGCAAGCAAGTCAAGACGGCAAGTTTTGAGAACAGGACTAGAGTGTAGACTTTTCCTACATGGAACCAGGAAAACACGTCTGCAAGGAGTTGCAACGCTTATGATTTGATGATTCTGAATAACTTCGTAAAAAGTGTAACTCCATTAACTCCATTAGTGGAGGTTTCCAGGGATTCCACGATTGACTGTGTCTTGAACCATCCTGTGCGCTAGCGTTCGGTACCCCTTTGAAACTACATCATTTTTTACTTGGGAGAGTTTACGGACCTTTGCTTCATGATAACAAAATTAAGATCTCTAGGTAGGTGTAACGATGAATAAAAATTATTATGCGGTGATTGACATTGGGTCCAATACGATGCGACTTGTTATTTATCTTCAAGAAAAAACAGGTCGATTTCATGAGAAGGAAAATGTGAAAGCAGTAGCCCGACTACGAAATCATCTCGATTCAGAAAACAACTTAACTGAAGAAGGAACAGAAATTTTATTGAAGACCTTACACAATTTTTCTGAGATTTTAGCATCATATCCATTAAAAAACTTCATTTGTGTAGCTACGGCAACGATCCGACAAGCGAATAACCAACGCGAGCTAAAACAATTAGTCAAAAACGAATTGGACTGGGAAATGCGTATCTTATCAGGCGATGAAGAAGCCTTTTACGGATACTTAGCAGTCGTTAATTCCACTTCATTAACCGAAGGAATTACGATCGATATTGGTGGGGGTAGTACAGAAATTACTTATTTTAAGAATCGTAAATTAGTACATGCCTACAGCTTTTCGTTTGGAACATTAACTTTGCGTTCCTATTTAAAAAGTGATCGTTCCTTAGATGAAAACTTAAATTACTTACGTCAGTTCTTATTAGAACGATTCGAGAGCCTCAGCTGGATTGTTGATAAACACGTTCCTATTATTGGAATAGGTGGCAGTGCAAGAAACCTTGCACAAATTGATCAAAACCAGAAAGAATACCCAATGGCTGGATTACATCAATACCAAATGGATGAATCAGACATTATTCGAATTAGTGAGTATCTTACTTCCTTATCTTTTGAGCAGTTACAAAAAGTAGAGGGCCTTTCCAAAGATCGAGCCGACATCATTATTCCAGCGATTGAAACCTTTCGTTGCTTATACAAAACGGTGCATGCCGAGGGATTTATTTTAAGTCAAAAAGGATTACGGGACGGTTTAAACTATCAATTTCTTTTTTCAGAACAAAGCGATATGTTAATACCAAACGTATTGGAAGACAGTATCCAGGAATTAATAACCGACTATGATCTGAACACGAAGCAAATGTTACACGTGCAGTTTTTAACACGCAAACTATTTGAGCATTTAATTGGAGAAAGACTTAAAGGCGTGACAAAGCAAGATTGGCAACTTTTAAAAAGAGCTAGTTATGTCTTCCACTTAGGTGCGTATATCGATGCAGAATCAAGCGCTCAACACAGTTTCTACTTGCTTTCCAATCGTACAATCGATGGTTTGATGCACGAAGATCGATTAAAAATTGCACTGATCGCTTCGTTTAAAAACAAAACGACTTTTAAACAGTTTATCAAGCCATATAAGAATTGGTTTACCAAACACGAACAAAATAAATACTTGTTACTCGGAGCTTTACTCAAACTTACTTATTGCTTTGATGCAACCAAAAGACAAGTAGTTAAAGATTTCGATGTTAAGAACCATTCCGAATCAGTCCAGATCACTTTATTTTGCAACAAGAACTATATGTCCGAATCCTATCAAAGCGAAAAACAAAAAAAACATTTAGAAAAAGCCTTAAATAAAAATATAATTCTCGATTTTGTCAAACATAATTAATGTTCACTTTACTTCACCGGGAGTTTGCCGATTAAACTATTTTCACGAGCAAAGGATGATGTCATTAATGTCGTTTGAACATTTAGTATCGTTTAATGATTCAAACTTTTATAACAATCGAGAAATAAGCTGGTTACAATTTAACCAACGTGTTCTAGAAGAAGCAGTAGATCCAACCAACCCACTACTGGAAAGGTTGCGTTTCCTTGCTATTTTCTCTGCAAATTTAGATGAGTTCTTTATGATACGAGTTGCTGGACTTAAAGATCAAATGCTTGCTGGTTATAACCATCAAGATGATAAATCTGGATTGACACCAAAAGAACAACTAAAAAAAATCACAACGGATGTTAATCAAATGATCGATGTTCAACAAAAATATTATCAATCCTTGGTTGATGAGTTAGCTATTCATCAAATCGAGATTCAATCGGTGAACACACTAAATCGATCAGAATTGACAAAGATGGAAAGTTATTTTGATAAATATGTATTTCCTGCTCTGACACCATTAGCGATTGATGCTTATCACCCATTCCCTGTACTGAAAAATCAATCGATCAATATCGCGGTTGAATTAACAGAAAAGTATGCCACAAATTCAACGAATGTTGCACATGCAATCGTTCAAGTTCCTATATTGTTAGGACGACTTATTACCGTTTACGAGCACAAACATCAGTACATTTTATTAGAAGAACTGATTGCCTACTTCATCGACAAACTATTTAAAGGTTATCAAGTAAAGTCAACAACCATTTTTCGTGTAACACGAAATGCTGATTTTTTGATCGATGAAGAAGGAGCTTGTGATTTATTAAAAGAGGTTGAAAAAGAGTTGAAGAAAAGAGAATGGGGGACTCCTGTTCGTCTCGAAATCAATAAAAGTAAGCAAAACCCAGAAATGACAACTTTTTTATTAGAAGTATTAGAATTAAAGAAAGAGGATTTATATATTGTTGACGAACCGCTAGACCTTACTTTTCTTTTTCAGCTCTACAAATCGTTAAAACAAATCTTTGAATCACTAGTGTATCCATCAATGATCCCTCAACCCGCCAAAGATATGGAGTTCAACCAACCCCTTTTTGATCAAGCAGCGAAAAAGGATATTTTGCTCCATCACCCGTACGAATCTTTTCAGGTTGTTATAGACTTAATCCATACTGCAGCAAACGATCCAGACGTTTTAGCCATTAAACAAACATTGTATCGGGTCAGTGGAGATTCGCCGATTATCAAAAGTTTAAAGTTAGCCGCAAGAAATGGGAAACAAGTCACGGTTCTTGTGGAACTTAAGGCTCGCTTTGATGAGGAACGAAATGTGCACTGGGCAAAAGAATTAGAACAAGCAGGTTGTCATGTTATCTATGGGATGAATGAACTAAAAACTCACAGTAAAATATTGCTTATTGTCCGTAAAAACAAAAAAGATATTGAACACTACGTGCATCTCGGAACCGGAAATTACAATGATCAAACAGCTGCTTTTTATACTGATATTTCCTTGATCACTACTAGACGCAATTATGCAAAGGATGCCATTAAATTTTTTAATTATTTAAGTGGATATACAAAAAAACCATCTTTACATGTATTATCGATGGCACCATATTATATGAAAGATCAATTTATCGATTATATTGATCAAGAAATTCATTGCCATCAACAAACTGGGAATGGTTATATTATTGCGAAGATGAACGCCTTAACAGATAAAAAGCTCATTACTAAAATGTATCAGGCGTCACAAGCTGGGGTGAAGATTGATTTAATCGTTCGAGGAATTTGTTGTCTAAGACCGGGAATACCAAACGTGAGTGAAAATATCACTGTTCGAAGTATTGTCGGAAGATTTCTAGAACATAGTAGAATTTATTTTTTTCAACACAATGGAGATGATCGTATTTTTTTGGCGTCTGCAGATATGATGACGCGTAACATGAAGAAACGAATTGAACTGCTGTTCCCTATTTTACAAAAAAATCATCAAAAAAGAATAAAGCAAATCCTTGAGCTATCACTAGCTGATAATGTGAAAGCTCGTGAGCAACTAGCTGATGGCAGCTATCGATACGCAAAACGATCAAAGGACGATAAAGAAATGAATAGTCAGTTTGCTTTATACAAATTAACACAACAACGAGTCAGCGAGGAAGAAGGTTCGGTAGAGTGAATTTTTTCCATCGGCTCTGTTCATAAAAGATTCTTCTTATTCAGATAGAACAAACCTTGCTGCCCCGCTACGTCAACTTATTTTTTTAAAAAGGTTCAACGGAAAATTATATCCGTTGAACCTTTTGTTGTTTTTATAGACCGAGTAACGGGTTTGGCATGATATCTTTTATCACGAGATCGTCTAAACTTTTAAAAGTATACCCCTGTTTTCGCAAATCAGTAATAAAGTGCACTAATGCAGCTGCGTTATCCTCTGAAACGGTATGCAACAAAATAATTGCTCCAGGATGAATCTGATCCATTACTTGACGGTATGCTGATTCCCACCCTTGTTTTTTATCACTATGCCAATCAACAAAAGCAAGCGACCAAAAAACATGAATATATCCTAGTTCATTCGCCCACTGAATCGTTTGTTCATTAAATGTCCCACGTGGAGGACGAACATACTGTAGTTTCTCTTGACCAGTAATCTTATGAATCGCACTATCTAACGTTTTCAGTTCTTCTCTAAACTCTTCTTTTGATATATTCGTGAAATCCGGATGGTGGTAAGAATGATTTCCAATGATGTGTCCATCTTCTGCCATTCGCTTGACCAAATCGGGCTCACTTCGCACATAATGTCCGGTAAGGAAAAAAGTAGCTGGTACTTCTTCTTTTTTTAATACATCTAAGATTGGTTCGGTATATCCCGCTTCATAACCATTATCGAAAGTAAGGTAAACAACCTTTTCTCCCGAGTTATCAATATAATAACCACCATTTTGTTCAAGAATTGTTCCATACTTGCCGACTTCAGGAGGTTCATGATTTGTTCCCTTTTTAAATCCCCAACCATAGGCGTTGCTTGTAGTAGGAAAGCCTGCAACAAGAAGCAGAAGTACAAGCATAACTTTTAACATTTTCCACATAAAAAATCACCCGTTTTTTCTTTTTAATATGTGAAAAAACGGGTGACCTATACATGATTTATAAAACTAATGCAGCAATCCAGCCGAAGATAAGTAACGGAATATTAAAATGTAAAAACGTTGGTACACATGTATCCCAGATATGATTGTGCTGTCCGTCTGCGTTCAACCCTGAGGTTGGACCGAGTGTACTATCACTTGCCGGAGAACCAGCATCACCAAGTGCTCCTGCAGTACCAATTAAAGCAGCAATCGCCATTGGCGAAAAGCCTGCAGCTAAACCAATCGGAACATATAGTGCTGCTAAAATAGGAACCGTCGCGAATGAGGAACCAATACCAATCGTGATTAACAAACCAACCAACAATAAAGAAATTGCGATCAGACCGTTATGGATATTCAAGAAGGCAGATGTCTGATTGATCAATGCTTCGATAGCTCCCGTCTCTTGTAACAAGTGACCAAAACCTGAAGCAATTAACATGACAAATGCAATTGTCCCCATCATCTTAATTCCCTCTGTAATTACTTCATCTCCTTTTTTGAATGGAACAACAAAGAAAATAAACATTAAAAGTAAGCCAGATAAAGCGCCGATGATTAGATTGTTTGCAAGCACTTGAACAAGTAATGCTACTAGAATAGCGACAATGGTTAATCCATGCTTATAGTTAAATGAAAGCTCATCCTCTTCTGTTGGTTCTTCATAACTCACCACCGCAGCAATCCGAGGTTTCCGATATGTTATAAAAACAGCAATAAGTAGACCAACCACCATTCCTAAACCTGGGATAAGCAAGGACAGTGCTACTTCATTAAGCGTAACAATCGTACCGTTTTCCTCCATAGCACGTTGAATGGTTTGGTGAAATATCAAACCATATCCAGCTGGAATCATTACATAAGGCGCTTTCAAACCGAAAGTTAACGCGCTAGCAACCGCTCTTCGATCTAATTTCATTTGATCAAATAATTTTAATAACGGTGGAATTAAAATAGGAATAAATGCTATATGTACTGGTACTGCATTTTGTGATAACGATGCGATTGCTGCGATAACCAATACAATCGTTATTCGTTTTTCTTTTAATAGACGAATCAAATAGCGAACAAGAATGTGGGTAATCCCTGTATAGGAAATCGCAACAGCAAAGGCTCCTAAAACGATATAACTTAGTGCAGCATTTGATTGCCCACCCATTCCTTCTACGATTAGCTTCATTGCTTCTGTTAGATTTAAACCAGACAATAGGCCTGCAACAAGGCCTGCTAACAGGATGGAAATAATAACGTGAACTTTACATAAACTTAAAGTTAATAAAACAATAACTGATATAATTGCAACCCATTCCATCATTTTCTATCTATTCCCCCTTCTCTCTTTATTCCTTTACCATAATAAAGTGATAATACAAAAAAATCAATCGCTAATTTTTAGCAGATTGATTTTTTTCCGCAAGCTCTGTTTTTACTGTGGTAAATCTTGTTCCATGTTTTCAACCATAAGTATTAGTCGGTCGATATCTTCTACTGATGTTTTACTTGGATCTAACTCGTCCAAATGGTCTAGAAAGTTTTGTAATTGTGATTTTAATTGCGTTATTTTCTCGTCTTGATGCGCCATTGAATAACTCCTTTATTCTTGAAACTTTCGAATTTTATGCTTGAAACCTTAGATAGGCAAGTGGATACTTTTTGCCCTTACACGATAGCCAAGGAAATCTCCAGCATACTTATCGTACGAAAAAAATAAGCCAATGTCCAGAAAACACGTTAGTTTCATGCTATAATAAGTACCGATTGATATTTTGGAGGTTTAATTTATGGAATTCACATTAGAAAGATTTCTAGAAATAGGTAAAAACATTTTAGAAAATAACTTTACTCAAATTATTCTTGGCGGGGTTGTCATATTTACCCTCACCATTATATTACAAAAATCTGTTCGTTCCATCTTTCAACGCTCTAAGATTGTAAATGGAAAGGAACAAGCGACACTTATCTCGATGACTAATTCCATTATCAAGTACGTAGCTACCATTGCCTTTTTATTTTTTGCACTGGGGTTATTCGGTATTGAAGTTGGCAGCATGCTCGCCGGTGCAGGGGTATTGGGTATTGTCATTGGTTTTGGTGCTCAAAGTCTTATCCAAGATTTACTTGCTGGTATTTTTTTGATTTATGAAAAACAACTGAAGCAAGGAGATTGGGTGAATGCGAACGGCACACACGAAGGTACTGTCGAAGAAATTGGTTTTCGCGTAATCAAAATTCGTCAATGGTCGGGTACGCTCGTAACAATTAATAACGGTCAAGTAAGAACAATCGAGAATTTTAATATGAATAAAATGCGTGTAGTTGAAAGTGTCACCGTTAGTTTTCATGAAGATCCTAATAAGGTATTCTCTGTTCTTGAACAAGCCTGTGTTAAACTCAACAGCGAGTTGGGTGATTACTTGAAGAAAGACTTAAGCGGAGAGCCAATTGAACCTTTTGTTGTTTTTGGAATAACTTCCTTAAATAATCAGTTTCAAGGATACCAATACACAATTACAGGATTATGCGAAGACCTTGTCTTTTTTCCAGCTTCACGACAAGCACGTCGAATTATCGCTCAACTTTTGTTTGATAACAAAATTAAAATGGCGGAACAACTTGTTGAAATGCATACAGAACCACGCGAAAAACAATAGGAGTGCTATCCCCTATTGTTTTTTCTTATCTTATTGGAAAGCCCACTACAAATTATTGCTTCCCATTTTTTAAAAAAGATCGGGTTGTTTTCCCGGTTTATCTTATTTATTCATCGGAAAAAGAAAAGGTAATATAATCTTGTACCGGTATCCAAGCTTTTACAGATTGCTCGGTAACATTTTTCACGATTAGTTCTTGTTTTCTACCTGATGATCTCAGATATACTTGTCCATACGTTACCTTCCCTTGGGCATTAACTGCTGCCGCATAGGTATCTAATTTTCCAACTTTACTTTTCTCTACAGTGAAATCTGTATTTTTTCTCGTGTTTTTTCCAAATACCGCGCGATAACCTAACGGCAAGTCTATATCATTGTTCACTTTTGATAAAATCATATCCATGACTTGATCTGTTGATTCTACCTGATTTTGCAAACCGCCCTGGACATGCATTTCCTCAAGCTGATCATAATGCAATCGTAAATCTCTGTTTCCTTGCAGATTATCTAAAGTATTTGAATTAATTTTTTGGTATTGCCAGTTAACACTCGTATCATCAGGATGATATGCTAACGGCCACTGCCCTAAATACACTTCGCTTGAATAACCAAATGTAAGTCGGGATGAATTAAATTTCGTTTCATTTAATAATTCAATCAAAGATGGATTTTCAATCTCTACATCAGTAGAATTTATCAAAGTCTCTACAACAGGTTGGGGATCGGGAAATTCCTGATCCTTCTGTCTGTTAAAAAAAGTATTCTGGTCTTCAATCGATTGGACATGATTTGGTAATTCCGCATCCAAAAAGGTAAAGTCCAGTTCTTCTGCTGATAACGTGAGGGGAAGGAACAAAATACCTAGTATAAGGGTACAGAAAACTAATCGCTTCTTCATTAAGAATCAATCCTTTTCTTTTTCCCATAGTTTGTTATCTTTTGATGATAATTATGTATTAAAGTGTTACTTATCTTTAATACATTAATTTAACTTGACTAAAGATTTCACAGTCCCCCTTTTTGATTATATGAAACTTCAAACAGTTTCAAATAGTACAGTAAGAATAAGTAACGTATCTTCTTGAATTTGCACAAAATAAGTACTACAGTAGTTTTATTGTTTTTATTTTTTTAGGATGGAGTTGTAGGGATGGTCTCATCAAAGATAAGATTCTGGATTCTGATTAGTTTTGTCACCGTTTCTGGGTTTGCACAAGGAATGCTCTTGCCTCTACTAGCTATTATTTTAGAACAAAATGGTGTGTCATCATCTGTAAATGGGTTGCATGCAACAGGACTATATATTGGGGTACTTATTGCCTCTCCTTTTATGGAAAAACCTTTGCAAAAATTCGGCTATAAACCAATAATTTTAACTGGTGGGTTGTTAGTTATCTTATCGTTAATATTTTTTCCACTTTGGCAAGTACTTTGGTTTTGGTTTATTCTTCGTTTATTAATCGGAATTGGTGATCATATGCTTAGTTTTGCAACACAAACGTGGATCACTTCCACAACAGATGCGAAAAAGAGAGGGCGCACGATAGCATTATACGGACTTTTCTTTAGTCTCGGATTTTCACTTGGACCTGTCATGACTAGATTCATTGTCATTCACGAAAGTTTGCCATTTCTTATAGCAGCAACGCTTTGCTTTCTCGTCTGGTTAGGTATGCTGTTTGTTCGAAACGCTCATGTGCAAACAGATGAGCAAGTCCAAACTATCCAAATAACCTCAACGGTCGGGCGTTTTATTGAAACAACCCGGATCGCTTGGATTGCTCTATTAGGTCCATTTACATATGGATTACTCGAAGCACTGTTACACGGTATTTTTCCCATCCATGGATTACGACTTGGACATGATGTCGAATTAATCTCAATGGTTATCCCGTTTTTTTCTATCGCCACCTTGCTTACTACCGTACCATTAGGGGTTTTGGGGGATAAGATTGGTCGAAGGAAAATCCTCACGTTTGTAACCGGAGCAGGAACAATCATCTTTTTTATTGGTGCGCAATTTGAACATTCTGTTCCCGCCTTATTTATTACCTTTGCTGCAACGGGGATGCTGTTAGGTTCTCTTTATTCTTTAGGAGTGTCATTTATGGCAGACTTGTTGCCAAAACAATTACTTCCTGCTGGAAATATTATGTGTGGGATTTCTTTTAGTTTAGGAAGCATTGTTGGTCCCTATTTTGGTGGGATATTTATTGATCTTTTTCCAAATGCCTCTTTTTTCTATATTCTTGCTATTTTTCTTCTTATCATAGCAGTGACTTTTGCACTGAAGAATGAAAACCCGGGTGTAAGACAACAGTTTGGATAGTTAAGAAAAAACAAGGGAGTTAACCTAAAACTCTAAAAGCACTAATATAGAGCCAATTTTTATAAGATAAGAAAATTTTTTAAAATTAGCTTTATGGGATATTTTTAGCTGTTTTATCTTTAAATAGATGCAAAAGATTTTCTATTATAACAGTAGGGTCTGATGGTTGCTTTCCAATAAGTAAAACGACAGATGACCATGAACGGTCATCTGTCGTTTTACTTATTGAAAAGTGTCACACAATAGCGTGACATGACAAGTGTTAGCTTATCACCATCAGCCTTTACAAAATATAGCTTCTTATTATTCTTTAAAAGGATCAGGTGGTTTTCCCAGTTTATCTTATCTTAACTAACATAACGACTATACCGTTTTTCTAATCGCTCTTGAAAATACGATATTGCAATACATAATGGCCAGTAAATCAATGCCACAACAATGTACATCGTAAACATATCAAATGACCTTCCCCCTGCAATTTGTGCTTTTTGCAACAATTCAGGCACAGTAATTACAGCTGCTAAAGAAGTTGCTTTGACAAGATCAAGAAATATATTCGTTAATGGAGGAATAGCAATTCGAGCAGACTGCGGCAGGATAATTCCTGTTAAGGCTTGGCGATAAGACAAACCTAAGGAATATGCTGATTCCCATTGACCATGATCTACACTATTTAAAGAAGAACGATTCACTTCTGCGATGTATGCTGCACTATTTAAACCAAAGCCAATTACCGCTGCTTGAAAACCTGAAAAGTTAACTCCGGCGTATGGTAATCCAAAGTATAAAATATATAAAAATACTAAGATTGGTGTTCCTCGCATAAAGGAAATATAAACCCGAGCTGGCCAGCGTAAAAGACGAAAATTTGCGTTCCTTGCTAATGCGATGAGTAACCCTAAGACAAGACCAATCCCCATAGCAAGAAAAGATACCATTATCGTCATTGGCAAACCTGTTAAAATTAATGGTAGGTTCTCGATCGCTAGTTCAACATCAAAAAAGCCCAGCATACACACTCTCCCCTTTTTTTACAAATCAAGATCTGTGATTTCTTCAATTTCCCCTTCAAATGGTTCAGATGCATCTTCCCCATAAAATCTTGTAGCAAGTTCCGATAACGTACCATCTTCACGCATTTCAGCTAACGTTTGATTAATTATCTCTGTTAGTCTGTCTTCACCTTTTGGCATGATTACTCCTTGTTGTGTCGGATGGAACTGTAATTCCGGATGAATCATGATGTCAAAGTCAGGGAAAGCTCCAACCCCAAACGTAGATAAGTAATAGTCATTTACGATAACATCCGTATTACCATTGTGAACATCTCGTAAATACGCTTCATTATTTGCATTTCCATAGGTAACAATTTCTGCACCATAATGTTCAGCGATCTGACTATAAATAGTGGTCGCTCCCCCACCGGCTTTCTTACCTGCTAAATCTTCTAAACTGTGAATACCAGAATAATCATCCTTTCGAACAACCATTGTTGAAAACGAATATTTGTATGGGTCAGAGAAATTAAATTGTTCTTTTCTTCCATCTGTTATCTCAATATCATTTACCGCCAAGTCAACTCTACCGCTATTAATTGCAGATAACATGCTATCGATACCCATGATTTCAAAACTAACCTCTACTCCTAAACGGTTAGCAATTTCCTTCATCACTTCTACATCATATCCAGTTAGTTCATCATCGTCATTATAATAAGAAGCAGCAATCAATGTACCTGATGTGGCAGCCGTAATCTCACCAGACTCCTCGATTTCACTCCATAAATCTGATCCATCTGCATTTTCTTCTTCATCGGACTGGACAACATTTTCTTCACCTAATTCTTGTTCTTCTTGAGTATCAGCTGTTCCGCAGGCACTAATTATAAAAACACCCGCAAATAGTAGCATAAATAAAATTTTCTTTAACATCTAAATCCCCCCACTTTATTGTTCTAATATTTTTTCTAATAGAAATATAACAGTTTACCTTTATTAAATCAAGTAATTTGAAATCTGTTCTAAAAAAATAAACACTCTGTATCACAATAAAAGTTCATATTATCATTTTTCCTTATGGATATTTTAACATTTACTAATAATAATTCATATGATACTATTAATTTATAATTATTTTAAACTAAAATATTAACCTTTAAGTTTAAAAACCTATAACAACAGTGTTTTAACCATTTTTCAACTGATTTCTATTATCAATTAGAAAATAAGGAGGCTAAAAATGAGTTGTCATTCTGAAATTATTACAAATAAGAAACAGAATCATTCTCAATTAGATCAATTAGAATTAGGAAAAATCGAAACCCTTCGCAAACACAGTGAACTTATTGCAGCACTACTAAGTGGTGGCATTCTATTGTTCGTCTGGCTCTTTCAAAGTCAATTCTCTTCATCAGGTTGGGGATGGGCCACCATCCATATGATCGCGTTTGTTATTGGCGGCTATGCAAAAGCAAAAGAAGGAGTATTAGCCACGATAAAAACAAAGCAACTAAATGTTGAGTTGTTGATGATTTTCGCCGCAATTGGATCTGCTTCGATCGGATATTGGTCAGAAGGTGCTGTGCTTATTTTCATTTTCGCCCTATCAGGTGCACTTGAAACCTATACGATGCAAAAAAGTGAAAAAGAATTGTCTGCTCTTATTCATTTACAACCCGAAACCGCTCTGCGGGTAAAAAATAACAAAGAAGAAAACGTGTTAGTTGATGAATTAATGATTGGTGATTTCATTTTAATCAAACCAGGGGAGCGCATCCCCGCTGACGGCATCGTTGTACATGGAAAATCATCTGTTGATGAAAGTGCTTTAACTGGCGAATCTTTACCTGTTTCAAAACTAGCCGACACAGAGGTTTATACGGGCACAATGAATCGAAATGGCAGTTTAACAGTAAAAGTAACGAAAGAAACAAAAGACTCTTTTGTCCAAAAAATAATGAAACTTGTACAAACGGCGCAAAATGAAAAATCACATGCCCAATTATTTATCGAGCGTTTCGAAGCAGTATATGTAAAAGTAGTATTGTTATTCGTAATACTCATGCTGTTGCTCCCACCCTTTCTATTTCATTGGAGTTGGTCAGATACGATTTATCATGCGATGATTTTACTAGTAGTAGCATCACCATGTGCTTTGGTAGCATCGATTTCACCAGCAACGTTATCAGCCATTTCAAAAGGCGCCAGAAACGGTATTCTATTTAAAAGTGGTGAACATGTAGAAAACCTAAGTAGCATCAAAGCGATTGCTTTTGACAAAACCGGAACATTAACAAATGGAACTCCAGAAGTAACGGATTTTATTGTTCTAAATCAAGAAGAAGAAACTGCTATTTTACGTGTCATTGCATCGATTGAAAAAGGATCTTCTCACCCTCTTGCGGAGGCGATTGTTGCTTATGCCAAAAAAAATAATGTGCTTACAAAAGCCGTGAATACAATGGAAGAAGAAACTGGAAAAGGGATTAGCGCAACCATAGGAGAGGATAAATGGACTGTCGGAAATAATAAATTTTTACAGGAAAACACTCATCAGACATACTGGTATCAAGCGGAAGCGAACCGTTTAGCAATGGAAGCCAAAACACTTGTATATGTTACAAAAAATGAAGAAGTAGTTGCCTTACTAGCGCTAAAGGATTCCATTCGGTCAGATACAATGAAAGCAATCCAACAATTTAAGGATGAAGGAATCAGAACCATTATGTTGACCGGGGATAACGAGACAACCGCTCAAGCGATTGCAAAAGAATCAAGCATTGATACGTATGTCGCGAGTTGCATGCCAGACAAAAAAGTTTCTGAAATTAAACGTTTAAAGAAACAATACGGAAAAATTATGATGGTAGGAGATGGCATAAACGATGCCCCCGCTTTAGCAACAGCTGATATTGGCATTGCGATGGGTGCAGGTACTGATGTTGCCTTAGAAACTGCAGATATCATCTTAATTAAAAACAAACTTCAAAAAATCAGTTATTCTTTGAAATTATCAAAAAAGATGAATCGTGTTGTAAAACAAAATATATTTTTTTCCGTCAGTGTAATTTCCGTTTTAATCCTATCGAATTTCTTTCAATTAATTAATTTACCACTCGGTGTCATCGCTCACGAAGGAAGCACCATTCTCGTAATATTGAATGGTCTTCGTTTATTAAAATGACCTACCGGGAAACCACGCATGTATTTTAAAATACAATAGAAGCTATATTTTCTAAGGTCTGATGGTGACAAGCGAACGCTTATCATGTCACGTTATGGCGTGACACTTTCTAATAAAGTGAAACTTCAATCAGTGGGGGTTTTTAGGTATTCCCCCACTGATTGTTAGCCCTAAAGGATGACCTAAAGGCCTTTGGTGCTAGCGTCCGTTACTCCCACTTAAACAACTTGATATTCTCATTATTTTGAAGTGGGAGTCTTACGGACGGTTGCTTCGGGATAAAACAAAAAAGAAGAGCTGAAATCCCTTAAAAGTCAGCTCTTCTTTTTCTTCATTCGTCTTTCTGCAATAAAAGCATTAATCTCTCCACCTGTTATAATGATCATACCAGTGATATAGAACCAAATCATTAACACGATAATCCCACCAAGACTACCGTATGTTGCAGAATAATTCCCCAACTCGTTCACATAAAAAGAAAAACCTAACGATACTAGTTGCCACCCGACTGTTGTAAAGATTGCACCGAACACAGCATCTCTAAAGTAAACCTTTTTATTTGGTGCTAATTTATATAAAGCCAAAAACACAATAAAAAAGATTGAAGAAGATATGATCCAACGTAACATATTCCAGACCTGTACAAACTCATCTGTGACTCCAAATAAAGAAAAGATATAGACACCGATCATTCGGCCGAAAACGGGCAACAACAATGCTACGACAATTACGATAAGCATTGCAAATAATAATAAAATAGCAATCAAGCGCGATACAATAAAAGAACGATCTTCTTCCACTTTATACGCCTTATTAAACGAACGCATAATGGCATTTATTCCATTAGAAGCAGACCATAACGTACCTAAAATACCAATAGATAGCAAGCTTCCACTACGATTATCTACCACTTGATCTAAATTATTCTCAATAATGCCTAATGTATCTTCTCCCGGGATATAAGTAGCCATGAAATCCATTACATCTTGATAATCAATCGGGAGATAACCTAATAAAGTAACTAAAAAAATCAGTAACGGAAATAGCGATAGTAAAAAGAAATACGCCAATCGGGCAGATTGGCCAGTCACTTCATTATCATTAAACCGATCGACAAATTTTTTTCCTATTGAAATCATAGGGTACAGTTTCATTTTCTCCCCCCTCCGCTTTATTCATGCCTAGTGTAATCCCACCGTTTAACGTATCAAATAAAAACAACCGTATTAAAGTTGGAGCATACTCGTGGCTTCATCCACCTTTTTTAACTAACGTCTGAATCGATTTTTTGTTCCACCTCTTTTAATATCGATTGAAAGTTTGTCACTAAATCAATCGTTAAATCCAAGCTATTCGTCACGACATTGGAAAGTGATTCGTAACCTTGATAACAGTCCATTATAACGGATGCTGGATGTTTTACATAAGATTGCACTTTGCTTTTTGCGTTTTTCACTTGTCTTACTGTTTCTGTTCTTGTATTACGATCTAGCAATGTTAACAAACCACCAACACATGCACCAATAAACATACCTTTACATAACAACGATTTTTTCATGAATTCACATCCTTGATTTAACTAATTGTTTTTCTTTTTTTATTTTTTCCAACAATGCCTTACAACCTTGGTCTACTAGCATCGCAGTCTGATTAAAATCACCTGTGTAATAAGGATCCGGGACATTTTCTTCAGAAGAATTCTCAACAACTTCCATCAATTTCATGATCTCAACACCCTCAGGAGCGTCTTTTAGACTTTTCAAGTCATTGATATTATGGTCATCCATAGCGACAATATAATCAAATTGATCAAAATCTTCTAGTGATACTTGGCGAGCCTTCATACCCTGGTAAGAAATATTTCTTTCTTTTAAAATGTTTCTCGTTCCTTCGTGAGGCGGCTTACCTGTATGCCAAGACCCCATACCACCCGAATCTATGATGAATTGATCTTCCAACCCCTCTCTCTTCACTAAGTCTCGAAAAAAAGCTTCCGCCATCGGTGACCGACAAATATTTCCTAAGCAAACAAACAAAACCTTTATCATTTTTATACCACCTATCTATTCTATTTACACCAATTATACTGAAATTCCTGCTCAAAGAAAAATAGCACGTTCTGATCATACAAAAATGACCTTCTTCACTAATTAAAGTTGAAGAAAGTCATTTTCAAGATTCGTCCCAGAGCAGCGTCTGTAAAACTCCTACTACAAAATAATAACAAAACACAAGATGATTAATTGAA
Organism: Natronobacillus azotifigens; assembly: GCF_026805325.1. Classification (GTDB taxonomy): domain Bacteria; phylum Bacillota; class Bacilli; order Bacillales; family Amphibacillaceae; genus Natronobacillus; species Natronobacillus azotifigens. The sequence goes on along the minus strand of NZ_JAPRAT010000009.1, from coordinate 42,439 downwards.
GGGTAACAAACAGTAGCTCACCGAAAGTTCCAAAGGCGTCTTCAGCTCATCTTTTAAGATCAACAATCAGCAGGAAAAAGCTAAATTCCCTACGAATTGAAATTTCCTTTTATGACATTTTTCCGTACACTACCGATTCTAGATCACATGCTGGAACTGGTTTACTGAAAAAATATCCTTGATAATAATCACATTTCTGCTCTCGCAATAAAGCTAAAATATTTTGTTCTTCTACACCCTCAGCAACAACTTTTAAACCAAAGGTATGCCCAAGTTGAATCATTGCTTTTACAATTTCAGCATCACTTGGTTCACTTAAAGCGTTACGGATAAATGATTGATCAATTTTCAAGTAATTTATCGGGAATTTTCGTAAATAACCAAAAGATGAATAACCTGTTCCGAAGTCATCAATAGATAATGATACACCCATATCCCTTAGCGTGTTCATCGTTCTAATACAATCTTCTGTGTTTTGCATGACACTGTTTTCTGTAATTTCAATTTCTAAATATGTTGGATCCATCTTCGTTTCTTCGATGATTCGAGTAACCTGATCAGCAAAATCAAATTGTTGCAACTCAATTGCTGAAATATTAACAGCGATACGAATTGGGTCATGCCCCTGATTCACCCATTCCACGTGTTGCATGCATGCTTCATTAATCACCCACTTACCAATTTGATTGATCAATCCACTTTCTTCTGCTACAGGAATAAATTTACTTGGTGGTATGTTCCCTTTTTTCGGATGATTCCAACGAATTAACGCCTCCAAACCGATAACTTCTCCGTTCTCTACATTAATCTGTGGTTGGTAAAATAATTCAAACTCGTCGTGATATAACGCCTTTCGTATATCACCTTCTAATAATAAAACATCATTGTATATGTCATTCATATCTGGAGTATAAAACAATTTATTGTTACGACCACTTACTTTACAATAGTGAACAGCAATACTCGCATGATTTAACAATTCTTCTTCGTTAAATGCATCTTCTCCATAACAACTTCCACCTATTGAAGAAGTTACAAAAAACTCGTTCCCATGAAGATTAATTGGTTGTTTTATCTTGGCTAGTAGATTATCACTGATTTCTAAAATAGTTGCTTGTGGTCCATCAAGTAGTATTACAAATTCATCTCCACCAAATCGGTACAAATGTCCATAATTACCAATAACAGTTTCTAAGCGTTCCGCAATAATTTGAATCACTTGATCACCGATAAATTCACCCAACGTGTCATTAATATATTTTAAGCGATCTATATCACAATAGAGTAGCGAAAAATTCCCTTGTGAACTTTCTCCTAAATGAGCTTTTAAATCTTCCCGCAACTTACTGCGATTTGGTAAATTAGTTAGCGGATCATAAAACGCTAGCTGTTTCACTTGTTCTTCTGCTTTTTGCAGGGAAGTAATATCAATGGAAGAGCCTACTACTTCAATCACCTCACCATTTTCAATAATCGGCGAGAGCATGGTATACAAGTACATTCTTCCATGTCGGTGTTTAAATGTTACTTCTTCCCCTGTATACACCTGATCGAAATGTGCAATAATGTGCTGTTGTTCGATATTCCCAAATACAGACTCTAAAGATTGTTCATATGTATTATGAGTCAGAATTTTCATCTTTTTCGCTAACTTACCTTCAATCATGCGAAAACGATAAGCACCAGTTTCTCTGTTTTTTTGTACTCGAAAAATTAAATTCATCAGTTGACGAAAAACTTTTCGATAATCATCCGTTAACGCTTCAACCAACCGCTTATCTTCATGTTTTACATCACTTATCTCGGTACGAAAGGTAATGAACTTAGCCTGGTTATTCTCTTGATCTATGATTGGCAAGATCTTTGTACGAAACCAAATCATTTCGCCATGCTTTGATTCTGTACAGATATCTCCCTCCCACACCTCTCCTTTTCCAATCGCCGTCCACATATCTTCATAAAACAGAGCATCATGGACTCCCGCGTGAAGGATTCGATAATGATGATGTAGTAGTTCTTCTTCTTCATAACCTAATTTTTCACAAAAATCTGGATCAATATAAATGATATAGCCGTCCTGATCCATCATTAATAATTGAAAAGCGTTACTTACTGCGAGGTTTAATTGATCATTCTTTTGCTTACAGGTTTCCATGTATGAAAAGATTTCTTTAGCAACCTCTTCTTTGGTGCTTGGGGTTAAATTTTCATGCACTTGCTCTAGTATTTCTTCAAGCTTGTTATATTCTAATACGCGTTTTACTGGATTAAGTGTCATATTTTCACCTTTTATCTATTTTGTTTACATAACGTATTATCATTATACAGAAAAAAAGGTAGAAAAAAAAGTTACTATTTTATTCAATTTGAAATAGCCTTGTACTTTTTTGTAAAAAAATGTTATCATTCGCCGCTTTGTTCAATCGTTTGCTCAATGATATCTTGAAGATATTTAGCTAAGTGATTATGTTTCATTTCTTTGTATTGATCCGGATAGATAGGATCTCCAATTGTCAGCTGGATATTCGCACCCTTAACTTTTCCCTTATCTTCTTCTAACATCCGATACGTTCCATTGATCGTAATCGGAATAATCGGTACAGATGCACGTGTTCCTAAACGCAAACTTCCTGATTTAAATTCATTTACAGTTGAACTCTTACTCCTTGTCCCTTCAGGAAAAATAACCATTGACTGGCCTGCTTCTAAACTTTCTACACCATCATCAATTACCTTGATGGCAGCTCGCCGGTTGGAACGGTCGATAAATACACATTTTAACTCTTCCATCCACTTACTAATGATAGGAATTTTTTTTATTTCTTTCTTAGCAATAAATCCAATTGGTTTATCTAAATAACCTAATAGGATGAGAATGTCAAAAATCCCTTGATGATTACAAACAAATAATACGGGTTCCTTTATTAATTTTTCTTTTCCAACAACAGTTACATTTGTCTTGGTCTTTTTAACCACTTTCTTTGAAACAGTTGCTGGTGTATGAAAAATTTGATTTGCTTTTTCCATATACGGTACAGATTCAGGGATTTTTTTTGCTCTTCTTAACTTTGGAACACTTCCAATCACTAATATAGCTGAGTATAAATAAATCATAGCTGTCTTCATTTTTTTCCTCCTATAGCTCCTCACACTTTAACCATACTATCTCATTATATAAGATTTAGAAACAACTGGCGAGAACTCTTCACAAAAGAATAAAAGTTAAATGATGAAAGAATTACCACGGTATTGAAAGTGTATGTATGAAGAAATTAAATCTATCAAATACTAAAGAAAAAGCCTTCCTCTTGTTTGGAAAAAAAATAAAGCTGAACATAAATAATCATGCTATACTATAAAACGTTGAAAAAAAATAAGTTAGATAATACTGTTATGCTCCGTGTTTCTACAGGGCGCGAAATATATTACTTCATCGGGGGACATCACTATGATTGGAAATGCAGCGATTGGGATTGATTTAGGTACAGCGAATATCCTTGTGTATACGAAACAGAAAGGGATCGTCTTCAACGAACCTTCAGTTGTTGCGATTGACATAAAAACAAAACAAGTAGTAGCTGTAGGGAAAGACGCAAAACAAATGATCGGAAAGACACCAAAAAATATTGCTACGATCCGACCGCTACATGAAGGGGTCATTGCGGATTATGATGTCGCAACACAAATGTTAAAAGAGATCTTGAGCAAAGTTAGTAAGCAATTAGGAATATCCTTAAGAAAGCCAACGGTAGTGGTATGTACGCCTTCAGGAAGTACTGCAGTGGAGAAGCGAGCAATCGAAAATGCTGTGAAAAACTTTGGTGCAAAAGGTGTACATCTGATCGAAGAACCCATTGCAGCAGCGATTGGTGCAGGATTACCAATTGACCAACCAGTCTCGACAGTAATCGTGGATATTGGTGGAGGAACAAGTGAAGTAGCTATTATATCTTATGGCGGGATTGTTAATGCGCAATCCATCCGTATTGCTGGTGATCGAATGGATACAGAAATCGTTCATTTCATTCGGAAGAAATTTAATATGTTAATTGGGGAGCAAACTGCTGAAAAAATAAAAATGGAAATTGGGTATGCACTGATTGAACATGAGGAGCTATCGATGAAAGTTAGTGGAAGGGATCTTGTAAGTGGATTACCTAAAGAGATTACCGTAACATCTACGGATATCCAACAGGCCTTACGCGAACCATTAGAAGCTATTCTCACGACGATACATGCAACGTTAGAAAATTGTCCTCCTGAGTTAAGTGGAGATATTGTTGATCAAGGGGTAACACTTGCTGGTGGGGGTGCATTATTAAAAGGACTGCAAACCTGGCTCGTTCAAGAAATTGACGTTCCTGTCCACATAGCCAATGATCCATTATTAGCAATCGCAATTGGTACAGGCGAATCTGTTAAACAATTATCGAAAAAGAAAAATGTGCAAGCCAATCGCTCATAAGCGGATGGTTTACACATTTTTTCTTAAGTGCGTTTTTTATTTACTTTTCATGTGATGTTCCATTTCATTTAACATGAACGGTCATAATTTCTGTTTGACCTTGAACAACCTGCTGATTCGTTGCGATATCTACCCCTTCTATTTCGCTCGTAATAACGAAAGGAGTAATGGTTTTTACTTTTTCTTCGATGAGTTTCAAGTCTGCTGTAACTAATAAATCTCCTGCTGTTACCTTATCTCCTTGCTTCACATGCGCCTCAAATCCCTCTCCTTCAAGCGTGACCGTTTCTAAACCAATGTGCAATAAATATTCCACACCTGCTTTCGATTTAATCCCAATCGCATGCTTAGTTGGAAATAAATTCACTATTTCACCACTTACAGGAGCAACAAATTCTCCCTTTGACGGTTTTATGGCAATACCGTCTCCCATCATTTTTTTCGAGAATGTCGGATCAGGTACTTCTGTAATATCTACTAATTCTCCCGTTACTGGTGCAAGAATAATCTCTTTCTCTACTTTTTCTTCTTTTTTTCCAAAAAGTTTCTTTAACATAAAATTTTCCTCCTAGCTGTTTATCTTTTTCATTATCTTATACCCTATTCTCCACAAGATAAAAGCAAATAATCATGATGAACGCGAAATACCTTTTTCTGTTAACAATGTTTGTATGCTTTTTAGCTCTTCTAAAGTGAGTGTGATACCTTTACCCATCTTTTCATGATTAGGCGACCAATCTCGCAGGTCATATTTAGGCTCACGATTGTTCCATGAGATGAGGTTCAACTCTTTTGTCCACCCTTTCGGTAATTCAGAAATAACTCCAATATTTTCTACAATCTCATATTTGATGTCAGCCATATCCATTCTCCTTTATGATTACTGTAATTTCCAATCGGCTAAGGTATCAATTGTGTAGGTTGGTTTTTTTGATACCGTCTCTAAATGCTTCTTTGTGGTGACTCCCGAATAAACAAGTAACGAGTCAATTCCTGCATGGATCCCTGCTAAAATATCGGTATCATAATTGTCCCCCACCATAAGCGTTTCTTCTTTCGATGTCCCTAACACATCAAGTGCTTGCTCTACGATAATCGCTTCAGGCTTCCCAATAAATTGTGGTTTCACACCAGTTGTAACGGTTAACACAGAAATAAGCGAACCCGATCCTGGCAAAAAACCTCTTTCTGTCGGCAAGGCTACATCAGCATTTGTCGCAATAAATGTAGCACCATTTCGGATCGCTAATGCCCCAATCGTTAATTTTTCGTATGTAATTTCTCGATCCAAACCCATCACTACAAAATCTACATTCTCGTCTGTAAGAATGAATCCCTTCTCTTTTAATGCAGATAATAAACCGTCTTCCCCAATTGCATATACGCGAGCCTTTGGTTTATGTTCAGCAAGATAATTTGCGGTCGCCATACTTGTTGTATAAACATTCTCCGTTTCTGCCGGTACATCCATGCCACGTAACTTTTTCGCTACTTCGCTCGGATGTTTGGTCGAATTATTGGTTAAAAATAAATAAGGCAAACCTCTTTTCTTTAATTCTTTTACAAAGGAGATAGCAGCCTCAATTCTTTCTGTTCCCTTATAAACGGTACCATCTAAATCAATTAAAAAACCTTGATATTTTTTCATCCTTTTCCTCCCATGTTAATTGTATAACTATTTGTTATTTTCTGAATACATGATATTATAGTACATACGAAACTAAATGAAATTATAACTTTTAAATGTGTAAAATGTAAAATAGTTTATCAAAGCGTGGCAACATGTTATTGTATTATAGGTAGAAATATTGACGCGTTTAAAATTAGATTAAAGAGAGGTAGTAAAAGAAAATGACACGGAATACACCAAAAGCGATTATTGTTATTTTCGGTGCTACGGGAGACTTAGCTAACCGAAAGTTATATCCATCATTGTATCGATTATATCGAAACGGTAAACTATCTGGCAACTTTGCGGTTGTCGGTGTAGCAAGACGACCATTAACCAATGAAGAGTTTCGAAATAATGTGAAGGATTCCATCGCGGTCTTTAAAGACGATTTGATCGATCACGAAGAATTCGCGAGTCATTTCCATTACAATCCATTTGATGCACAGCACTTGTCTCATTATCATGATCTTGATGCTTTTATTACAAAATTAGATAAAATACATGATGCGGGAGGAAATCGTCTCTTTTATATGGCAATGGCTCCAAATTTCTTTGGTCCAATTGCAGCGAATCTTAAGTCACAAGGGTTGACCGACAATAAAGGGTGGTCACGTCTGGTAATCGAAAAACCATTCGGTCGTAATTTCGATACTGCACAGCAATTAAATGAACAAATTGGTCAAACGTTTTCGGAAGAACAAATTTATCGAATTGACCATTACCTCGGTAAGCAAATGATCCAAAATATCGAAATTGTTCGTTTTGCTAATGCAATGTTTGAACCGTTATGGAACAATCAATACATTGCAAACGTGCAAATAACATCAAGTGAAATTTTGGGAGTTGAGGAACGTGGCCGTTATTACGATGAGTCTGGCGCCTTACGTGACATGGTTCAAAATCATATCCTCCAAATGATTTCCTTACTTGCAATGGAACCTCCAGCAAAACTACATCCTGACGAAGTGCGATATGAAAAAGCAAAAGTTCTTCGAAGTTTACGTCCATTAGACGAGTCAAATGTAGATCAATATTTTGTTCGTGGACAGTATGGTGATGGCAAAATGAATGGAGTGCAAGTAGATAGTTATCGTTCAAGTAATGGGGTAGCAGAAAATTCCAATACAGAAACCTTTGTTGCAGGTAAATTTATGATTGATAATTTCCGTTGGGCTGGAGTGCCTTTTTACATCCGAACCGGAAAGCGTATGGCGAAAAAGTCAACAGAAATCGTTGTACAATTTAAGGACTTACCAATCAATCTTTACAAAGATAAAGGCAATGTTATTGATCCAAACTTACTCGTTATCCGGGTACAGCCTGATGAAGGAATTACGATGCATTTAAATGCGAAAAAAACAGACTATGAAACATTGAGTACCCCAATTACGATGCATTATGATAAATCAATAGCAGAAGAAGTGGAAAGTCCTGAAGCTTATGAAGTATTATTAAATGATTGTCTAAATGGCGACTCAACTAGCTTTGTCCATTCAGAGGAAGTCTCTCTTTCATGGAATTTTGTCGATCAAATTTCCAAAGCATGGGCAGCGAAAAAAGCTGATTTCCCTAACTATGCTTCCGGAACAAATGGACCAAAAGCCGCGGATGAACTACTAGCAGCAGACGGATTCCATTGGTGGGACATCGATTGATTTTCATACTAACATAGTGAAATCTGTGGGGGATTTTAATAAAGTGAAACTTCAATCAGTGGGGGTTTTCGATCTTCCCCCTCTGATTGTAAGTTGAACCATTCGGGGTGCTAGCGTCCGTTACTCCCACTTAAACAACTTTGATAATCTCGATGTTTTGAAGTGGGAGTCTTACGGACGGTTGCTCCGGGATAATTGTTTCCGTCTCAAGGATAGCTCTAAAGACTCTGAAGCTTTCGGAGTGTTAGCGTCCTTTACTCATTCTTAAACAACTTTTGTCATTTGATATTTTAAAGTTTGAGTCTTAGGGGAAAATACTCCAGAACAAAAATCCAGTACCTGTATAGTTACGGTACTGGATTTTTTAAATTTCATTATCTTATAAAGGCAGGACTCTTGTTCGTTTCGATTTGCGTGGAGATTTTGGGATTTGCGTGCGAATTTCCGAATTTGCATGCGAATTTCGCAATCTTTCCATCCACCTTTCACTATTCAGCAGTATACCCATGCACTTTTTCATAGGTATAAAACTAAAAAACAGCAATGCTAGCTACTAGCATTGCTGTTTCCTCATTATTCCATCCACTCTGTATGGAAAGTACCTTCTTTATCCACCCTTTGATACGTGTGAGCACCAAAGTAATCACGTTGTGCCTGAAGAAGATTAGCTGGAAGTGTTTCTGTTCGGTAGCTATCATAATAAGCTAACGCACTTGCAAAGCCTGGTACAGGAATTCCACGTTCCATGGCAATCGCTAACACTTTGCGTAATGAAGTTTGATATTTTTCTACAATACCTTTGAAGTACTGATCTAACATCAAGTTAGCTAATTCTGGTTCACGGTCATACGCTTCCTTAATTTTTTGTAAGAATTGCGCACGAATAATACATCCTCCACGGAAGATCATTGAAATCTCTCCATAGTTTAAATCCCAATTGTTTTCTTCAGAAGCTGCACGCATTTGCGCAAATCCTTGTGCATATGAAGTAATCTTACTCATATACAACGCTTGACGAATCGCTTCGATTAATTCGTCTTTATCTCCATCATAAGGAGTATCTTGAGCTGATGGTCCAGCTAAAATCTTGCTTGCTTTTACACGCTCATCTTTCATAGCTGAAATGAAGCGAGCAAATACAGATTCGGTCACAACAGGAAGCGGAACACCTAGATCTAATGAACTTTGACTCGTCCATTTACCTGTTCCTTTTTGACCAGCCGTATCTAGAATTACATCTACCATTGGCTTTCCTGTTTCAGGGTCTTTTTTCGTGAAAATATCCGCAGTGATTTCAATTAAATAACTGTCTAATTCTCCTTTATTCCACTCGGCAAAAACTTCATGCAATTCTTCTGCTGATAAACCTAAAATATTTTTTAACATAAAATAAGACTCACAAATTAACTGCATGTCTCCATATTCAATTCCGTTGTGTACCATTTTTACGTAATGACCTGCACCATTCGGTCCAATGTAAGTAACACAAGGCTCACCATTAACTTTTGCTGAAATAGCTTCGAAAATTGGTGCAACACGATCATATGCTTCTTTTTGTCCACCTGGCATAATTGACGGACCTTTTAAAGCTCCTTCTTCCCCACCAGATACACCGGTACCGATGAAGTGAATGCCAGATGCATCCAATTCTTGGTTGCGTCTGATTGTATCTTTGAAGAACGTATTACCGCCATCAATCAGGATATCTTCATCATCTAACAAAGGTTTTAATGTTTCAATTGTTGCATCTGTTGCTGGTCCCGCTTGAACCATTAACATAATTTTACGTGGTTTTTCTAATGAATCCACAAATTCTTCAATCGTTTTTGCTCCAAAAAAGTTCTTTCCTTTTGCTTCGTTGGCAAGGAAATCCTCTGTTTTTTTATACGTTCGGTTAAAAACTGCTACGGAATAACCTCTACTCTCTACATTCATCGCAAGGTTTTTCCCCATAACAGCCAAACCAATAACACCAAATTGTTGTTTTACCATTCGTTTTTTAGCTCCTTTATCTATGTAATTCTACTCCTATCATACGTGGAAAAATGTCATGACGCAACTTTCCTACACTGAGAAACGCATGATATTATCCCGGAGCAACCGTCCGTAAGACTCCCACTTCATAACAACAAGAAAATCAAAATTGTTTAAGTGGGAGTAACGGACGCTAGCACCCCGATTGGTTCAACTAACAATCAGTGGGGGGATACCTAAAAACCCCCACTGATTGAAGTTTCACTTTATTGTCCCATCTATAAACTTATAACAAGATTGTTTCTGTTGCAATGAAATTTTAGAAAATTCCATCATTTCTATTCACTTATGTATGTAAATTAAACACTATGGAGAATATGTTGACATACGTATCATACTGTTATATAATAAACTGTAAAGCTTCGCCAAAGAAGCAAGGGTAAAATCTGGCATCTGCCAATGTTTTTGAAGTAAATATTGCATGGAACACAATAGCTACAAATAGAAAGACTTATTCACACTGGATCGACTTTGGAGTCGTAAGGATGTAGGAGAGGTAGGGCTTACATCGTTTAGGTTAAAAACGTCCAGGTGGAACATACCGCGGCAATTAAATCATTAGCTGAATAAGCAGGCCTAGTATATTTGATAAAAATATAGAAATGGCCATAAATTTAATCTTTTACACTTGTGAAGTATGGCAAGTTCCATTAGAGGCATCTTTCAAAAGAAAGATGCCTCTTTCCAATTAGAAGAGGCAATAACTTATTGACGATTTGGTCAGAAACTGTTACGATTTCTTTATTAGTGCGTGTTCAAAAAGTCGACGTATTAGAAGCCAGCAGATCAAGGCGGCGAAGTTTTGAGGACCGGAATGTAGGCTTTCCCTACATAAGGACCAGAAAAACGAGCCAACGAAGAGATGCGCCGCTTATCATTTGATGACTTTTTGAACAACCTCTATTAGTTTAATAGGATGCAATGAGTGTTATGGGTTACACTATAACAGGAGCAACTTCTGGAGAGCTCGTGTAAACGACACCGAAGGATTCACAATCTCAGGTAACAGGACAGAAGACAATCGACATGGGAAAATACAAATATGTGGTTGTCACTGAGGTTGGGAGGAATATTCCCGATCTTTTTTTATTGTGTAAATACAAAAATTTGTTGAGGTGATGAGGATGCAAAAGCGCGCAGTAGTAACTGTAGTTGGGAAAGATCAAGTTGGCATTATTGCAAGAGTAACAAATGTTTTAGCAAAATATCAAATGAATGTTCAAGATATCAGTCAGACCATTCTACAAGATTTCTTTACGATGATCATGTTAGTGGATTTAGCGGAACAGGATAAAATTGATGATTTACTTCATGCGTTTGAGTCTGTAGAAAAAGAACTTGGACTAACGATCAGCATTCAATTGGAAGATGTCTTTCAAGCAATGCACCGTGTTTAAAAGGAGGGAAATGAGATGCCGATAGCTTTTACTGAAATCCAAGAAACGATTCGAATGGTACAGATGGAAAGCTTAGATATACGTACTGTAACCATGGGAATTAGCTTACTTGATTGTGCTGACGGAGATTTTGAGAAAGTGAAAGAGAATGTTTATCAAAAAATCACCACATATGCTGCTAAATTAAAACCAGTTGCTGAACAAGTGGAAAAAGAATATGGGATTCCTATTATTAATAAACGCATTAGCATTACTCCGATTGCTGAAATCTTGGGCAATGCAACGGTAGACCAAGCGGTAGAATTAGCACAAGTTCTAGATGAAGCTGCGAATACGACTGGTGTCGATTTTATTGGAGGGTTTTCCGCACTGGTACATAAAGGAATTACCAAAGGCGATCAAACATTGCTTAATGCTCTTCCAAAAGCACTAAGTATAACCAATCGTGTCTGTGGTTCTGTTTCAATCGGAACAACCCGTACAGGAATAAACATGGATGCTGTCAGACAGCTTGGTCAAATTATTAAAGATACTGCTGAGTTAACAAAGGATAATAATAGTATTGGTTGTGCAAAATTTGTTGCCTTTTGCAATCCAGTTGAAGACAACCCATTCATGGCTGGTGCTTTTCATGGGGCTGGTGAAGGGGAAGCTGTTTTAAGTGTTGGGGTAAGTGGGCCCGGTGTTGTTCTCAATGCTCTAAAACGCTATCCAGAAGCAGATCTAGGCGAAGTAGCGGATGTCATTAAGAAAACTGCATTCAAAATCACTCGTGCTGGCGAATTATTAGGTCGCGTTGTAGCGGAACGATTAGATGTACCATTCGGTATCATGGATCTTTCCCTTGCTCCAACCAATGCAATGAATGATAGTGTTGCTGAAATTCTGGAGGAGATCGGTCTAGAAAGTGTCGGTACACACGGTACGATTGCGGCTCTTGCACTTATGAATGATGCGGTGAAAAAAGGTGGCGCCATGGCCAGTTCCTATGTTGGTGGCTTAAGCGGAGCATTTATCCCTGTAAGTGAAGATAATGGAATGATCCGTGGAATTGAAGATGGCTCATTGACTCTGGATAAATTAGAAGCAATGACTTGTGTCTGCTCTGTTGGACTAGATATGATCGCTCTTTCTGGTGAAGCATCTCCAGAAACGTTAGCAGCAATTATTGCTGACGAAGCGGCGATTGGTATGATTAACAAAAAAACAACAGCTGTCCGGGTCATTCCGGTGATTGGAAAAGAAGAAGGCGATATCGTTGAGTTTGGCGGGTTGCTCGGTCGTGCCCCAATTATCGGGGTAAAACCGTTCAGTTCCGAAAAAATGATTAAACGTGGTGGAAGAATTCCAGCACCACTTCAAGCATTAATTAACTAATGCTTTGAAGGAGTATAACAAGATTATTCGCACGACGATTACATGTGAAGTACATTTTCAGATCGAACAAAACGCACAGAATCTGTGCGTTTTTCGTTTCTTCTGATTTTTTTATTTCCACCGAACTCTTCTACATTCTAAACTAAAGCTGAAAATCCCATTCTTCCTTGCTATACAAATAATAAATAAACAACGTTTTTTCCATTTCAGAAGTGTGGTATTGATGGACCGGTAATCCTATTTTCGGAAAAATGATTTCTGCAACCTTTTTGGTTAGATGACTCTTTTCGTGAAGTGGCAAATCAGGGTATCGCTCACAGAATTTCTGTAACAATTCCCAATCTTGTTGGTTAATCGCTTGAACTTGCCATTCTTCAAAAGTAGTAGATTCTTTTGACCACCCTCTATCTGCGATGATCTTTTCTATAGGTGTTTGCTTATTTTTCTTTTTTGAAAAATGACTTTCATGAACAACAATCGTTCCAGCAGCTAAATCTCCTAGTCGTTTGTGCTGAGAATGGAAAAAAATCATAATAATACCGATAAGATAACCTGTTGGTAAACTATCAATAATCCGAACCAAATTGCGAATTACGCTCGCTAATAAAGTAATTCGTTGACCATTTTCTTGAATCGTTCGAATACCAATGATTCGTTTTCCGATCGTTCTCCCACTCCAGAAAAATTCTTGAACAATAAAATAAGTCCATTCAATCACAAATGTTAAAATGATTACAACAGCAATTAATAGTAAAAAATTATCCGTCGCAAAAAATTCTATAGACGATGTTAACGAAAAAAATAACCCAAAATAAAGTATGACATTTAACAAACCAATCACTAATTGATCAATAACAAAAGCCGCTGCTCTACTTCCGAGGCCTGCTAATGAAAATTTTAATGAAACATACTCTGGTGTTTTTATATCAACCTGTTCTTCTAACATTTTTACATCCCCCCTGTTCAATCCATTGGAAAACAGTTATAATTAATTTAACATAACTTTACAAATAGGTGATAAAAATGAACATGAAACAATTTATTCAACAACACCGTGGTGATTGGAAGGCTCTTGAAGAACAAGCACGTGTGTTAAGTAAAAAGCGTTCCCAACTAACAACAACTAATATTGATCAATTTGATATTCTATATCAAAAGGCTGCCCAAAATCTTTCATACAGCCAAACCTATTTCCCTAATCAAGAAGTAACGCAATATTTAAATCAATTAGTTAGTAAAGCACACAATATCTTATACCAAACAGAGCATTCTTCCTGGAAACAAGTACGATACTTTTTTTCTACTAAATTTATCGGGCTTCTACTGGAACAATGGAAAGGTATTCTTATTGCCATGTTCCTCTTCTTCTTGGGTGGTTTGGCCAGTTTCTTAGTTGTCGCAGATGAACCGTTACAACTTTATTCCATATTGCCAGCAGATATGGCTCAATCCATTATGGATCCCGGTGACCTTGAAGCCAATGCTCATGCAGGAAACATCGATGCATCCCTAATGTCTGCTCAAATTATGACAAATAATATTCAAGTGGCTATCCTCGCATTTGCTGGTGGACTTTTCTTTGGTATCCTGACTGTTTATATACTCATCTATAACGGCATTATCGTTGGTGCATTAGCCGGTTTGTTTTGGAGTTCCGGGAATTCTTATGTATTTTGGGCATACATTGTTCCACACGGGATCATTGAATTAATTGCTATCTTTATTGCTGGTGGTGCTGGTTTATTAATGGGTTACAAGTTATTCGTTCCTGGTAATCTATCGAGAAAATATCAATTAAAGAGGCACACATTAAGATCCGTACAATTGCTATTAGGTACAATCCCCATTTTCATCATTGCTGGTGTAATCGAAGGGTTCATCACACCAGCTGACTTGTCATTAGAAATAAAATATGCTGTAGCATTGCTAACCTTCATTGCTTTTATCGTGTATATGTTATTTGGTAAGTATCTATTACAAAAACAGGAAGTTAAAGGGCACCACGATTTAATTCCTTCATATAATGAGACACAGCAGTAACAGCTAAGCGATCTTCCGGGGCTTCTAACATAACGAGGCCCTGGTTTTTCCATTTAAACATTTGCTGTTTTTTCCATTGCATTTGTTTTTGTGCGATCGTTTTATGCATGGCTGCAATAGAGGTATGTGGCATTACCTTCACTTTGGCTTGTAGCATCTCATCCTCAATACCAATCAGTACGAATAAATGTTTTCGCTGCACACGTTTCATGAAAAATAGTGCTTGGTCTTCGAGAATGAATTGATAAATATCACTAAAGAGCAGGATTAGACTGCGTTTATTTTGCACCGACTGTGCATATTGTAATGCCGCTTGGTAATTTGATTCATCCGTATCCACTTGTACTGAATAGATATTTTGTAAAATCACATCAAGATGTGTTAGTCCTTTTCCTGGAGGAACATAAGCTTTTATTTCTTTTGAGAAAACAATCACGGATACAAAATCACCATTTTTTAGTGCTGCTGCAGCAACCGTAATAGCCGCTTCGATCGAACGTTCTAAACGATTTCCTTCTTTCAGTTCAGCCCCCATCATCCGACCACAGTCAACCAACAATGTAATATATTTACCATGCTCTGGTTCATACTCATTTGTCATTACTTCTTGTAACTTAGCCGATTGATGCCAGTTAATTTTCCTCGGATCATCACCAACTACATAATTACGAACTTTGGAAAACTCTCCAATTCCAGTACGTTGTTTTCGAATTTTGACCCCTTCATGAAGTAAGTACTGCTGAGCACTTTCCAAATACTGCTTCGTTTCCGCTAAGTTCGGAATGACTTTTACTACCGCTTCACATGAAAATGTTTTTTGTTTTTCCCATAAACCGAAAGGACTTCGATAACGAAGATACACTTTAGAAAGTTGGAAATCCCCACGCGTCCGAGCTTCGATCGGATAAGTAATCTTGGTTATTTGATTACCTTCTATTCGTTGGTTACTAGGCAATACCGCTTGAAAAGACAAAGGCGCGTCATCAGCAAATCGAACAATACATTGATATTTGCTATTATTGCGAACAGTAAGGCTAACGGACTCTTTCGCATTTCGCTCCAAATCTTCTGGGGCAGATCGACTGACCTCAATTTGTGTTCGTTTTGGTGAAAAAATAAGGTCCACGAAACTGACACCCAATACGAGGAGAAAAATGATAATAACATACAGCCATGAGAAGCGAAAAAAAGTGATCGACGTCATCATGACTGTTAGTACAACCATAACCGTAATCAATTTAGCAGTAGGCGCGATACCTCTATCTTGGAACAGGAACCGCCCCCACCAACGTCGCAATAATTTCATCAAGGTTTGTTCCCTCCAATTCTGCATACGGAGATAATTGAATACGATGTCTCAAACATGGTTTTGCAACAAGCTTAACATCGTCTGGAGTTACATAATCTCTACCAGCCAGATATGCCCATGCTTGCGCTGTCTTACCGATTGCAATGGCAGCTCGCGTACTTGCTCCAAATTGAATCGAATCAAGGTTTCTGGTTTTGCGTACTATCTCTACGATATATTTCGCTATTTGATCTTGGACGGTTACCTCTTGAACAGCGTTTTTGGCTTCGAGTAACGTATCTTCATTAAATAGTGCAGTTAATTGAACTGGTGCTAACTGCTCTTTAAGTACGTGCTGAAGAACAATCGTTTCCGCCTCTAATTCCGGAAAGTCAATCAACAATTTAAATAAAAAACGATCTTGTTGTGCTTCTGGTAATGGGTACGTACCTTCAAATTCAATCGGGTTTTGGGTAGCTGCAACGAAAAACAAACGCGGTAATGGGTATGTTTCTCCTTGGATGGTAACTTGCTGTTCTTCCATTGCTTCTAATAAAGCCGCTTGTGTTTTTGCAGGCGTACGATTAATCTCATCTGCCAATAAAACATTCGTAAAGATAGGACCTTTCAATGTTTGAAACTTGCTTTCTTTCATATTGTAAATCGTGCTTCCCGTAATATCACTTGGTAATAAATCTGGAGTGAATTGCACACGTTGAAAGACGCCGCCCACTAATGTTGCTAAGGTTTTCACCATTTGTGTCTTTCCCGTCCCTGGCACGCCTTCTATTAATACATGACCTCCGGCTAACAAAGCAGTCAACAACAACCGTAAGTTATTTTTTTGTCCAATAATTTGTTTTTCATATTGATCCAATAAGGATGTTAATTGTTCTCTCATCCTTTTTCCACCTCTTTTCGAATTTGCTCTATCTGTTTCGACCAAGCAACAAATGCCTGCTTGGATACCTTATCTGAATGTAAAACCTTTTCTAATCCATCAACAAAATCACGTACTGATTTTTCTGATCGATTGGACAACAATCGTTGCAGTGTAGGCAAGCGTTCTTCCCAACTGACACGCATTGGTGCTCCTGATTTCTCATGAATCACCTGCTTTAAGAACTCGGTCTGAATGTTAAGAGCTTCCTGATAATTTCTCCCTCTCAAATACCAATTAGCTAATGCTGTTAATCGTTCATCGCTAAAACGAACAGTCTCTATTCTCGGTTGGATAACTGGACCAAAACGCTTTCCTTTCATCCATAAAAATAATACCGTAATAAATAAAAGACCGAATGAGAAAACAAGTAAATAATCTGGATAGATAGTAAATATCGAACGATTAAGTTGCGATTGATGACTATATGTATCAAAATAAATCCTTTGATATGTTCCCAGATCAACAAGCGAAAAAATAGCAGCCAGATGGTCATGCTCCAAAATCAATTGATTCGTAAACCAATCAGGCTCGATGACAACAATCAGTTTACCCTCTCCATAATCTTGCTCCCATGCAACAACTCCGTAATTATCTTCAAATAGTACAGCACCTTGCTCTGGTTGGAGGCGAACAGGAGAGTGACTGATCACTTCAAAGTTTTCATTACCACGAATAACATTCGGATTCTCAAAGATCCCACCCAAGTGCTCTGTTTCTATTTGTAATAAATCAGTCGGATTACGTTTGGCAATGAATACCGTATTACCTGCTGCAATATAATCAAAATACGCATCCACCTCTGCTTGTTCCGATATAATCGGTGGCTCAATCATCACCAACAATTCGTTCTGGTATTCATCGGTTAACTGTGAAGGATGTGCAGACCATTTTCCAACAGAAACATCTGTCTGGTCCAACCATTCATAAAATCCTTTTGTCCCCATCGGCGCAGGTGATTCTACTACATATGGGGGATATTGTTCTGGTTCTTCTCGAATCAAAAAGTAGCTTGCTAGAATAAATAGAATGAGTGCAGCAAGCAATGCCAACCATGTATTCTTCTGTTTCATCGCTTCTACCCCTCCACCTTTTCATCACTAGCAGTTGACTGATCTATTTCATCCAACCATCGCACTATTTTTGTTTGATAAGCTTGATAGGCATTGGAATCGATTTGTTTCTCTCCATAAGTAACTTCTTCAAAAAAGAAGGCAAATTGATAAAAATCTTCCGCATATTCACGGTTCGATCGAA
Source organism: Natronobacillus azotifigens (assembly GCF_026805325.1). Classification (GTDB taxonomy): domain Bacteria; phylum Bacillota; class Bacilli; order Bacillales; family Amphibacillaceae; genus Natronobacillus; species Natronobacillus azotifigens. Next base: position 24,314 of record NZ_JAPRAT010000009.1, on the reverse strand, counting down.
ACAACTCTTGATAGTATTCCCAATTTGTTTTCCACTTTTGAGCAACAAGCCTTTCTTCTTCATGCAAGCGTAATAGCAACGCCAAAAAGAGATGTCGCGTTGCGTGTTGATAATCACCTTGTTCCTCTAGACGCGAAGCTTCCGTTAGGTGTTGCTTGCTACCCCAGTTACTCTGCACACTAGATTGTAAAGGTTGTAGCGAACGTAAGCGTCTTTTTTTGGTCACATTACTTATTAATAAAAAAAGTAATACGAGCACAAGAATAATACCAACAAGTATGAGAATCGCAATGATCATATCACTGACCGTGCTCGTTGGTTCAAAAGCCTGGAACCAACGAGAAAACAAATCTCCAATCCACTCCCAAAAACGATCCCACCAGATTTGCAGAATATTTCGGTTGTCCTCATAATAAATCTGGTATTCTCTTTGTGCTAATATTTCAGCTAATGTTTGTTCTGCTTCTTTTATATTAGCCATCGTAATTACTCACCCTATCTGATTGTTTCATCATGATTGTCATCGACCTGATAATCACTAATCATATCTTTCAAGTCATCCGCAGATTGACGAACTTCTAGATCAAAATACATGACTGCATAACCAACAAAAAAGATTAACATCGTAAACATTGATACAATATTTACAATAATGTGGTAAAGTACACTCGTTCCTAAAAACATCGCTAGAAATTCGACCGTTAAACCAATAAATGCCACGATAATGGTAAGCGTAACGTAAAGCCAAAAAGTCATCCATGATCTACCTTGTGTTAATTGCCAACTTTTTGTCATTCCTGGTGCAATTCGGTCAAATAGTGATGATGGTAGATAAAAGCTCCATCTCGACATTAATAGCCCCACACCAAATAATACACCAATAAAGGATAACAGGATAAATAAAATACCAACTGGTGGAGATCCAATCGTGACTATAGCTCCGATCCCGCCAACAATAAGCAATGGAAAGAAAAGAATACCAAGAAAAATGATAGATAACAATACCGTACTCCAAAACAATGGCCAAAAGCGGGAGAATGCTTGCTTAATTAAAGATTTCACCGTATAACTATCTTGGTCTTTGACGCGTTTAACAAGCAAAATAATTGCAGCGACTGCTACAGGATAAAAAAGCATCTGTAATAGACCGATAAATAGATTTCCCCCTATTTCAGCGCCAGACATATTAATCGCGGACTGGTCATATGTATTGATAAACTGTTCGATAAAGGATTCTCCACTAGCAACCTCCCGAACAAAACTACGCCCTGATAACAATTGAACAACCGCTTGGATAACAATAAGTGGTCCTACAAAAACAAATAAAATTAGAAATAAACTTGAAAAATGTTGCTTACATAGTTGGAACGTTAAATCTAAAATTTCCCCAAACTTTTTTGGTCGTGCAAAAATCTTATTCATGATAGTCCTCCTGTCAGAAATACTACACAAATTTAGTTCTCTATCAACTTTATTGTGTATAAGTTCAATTTATTCTCTTCTATTTTAGCATTAATTGGATGGTTTTGCAGTTGGTTTTAGCAATATTTTGATTTTCCTCTCCACTAGGTTTGTAACTTTATTGATAAGGGAATCGTCTTATTAGTTGAAGAAACCATTAGGAGTGAATACAAATGCGAACTCGTTCATGGTATCGCTGCAATCTTCTTTTTCTTTTCCTTATTTTTTTCCTGTTCGGGTGTAGTTTTCGAGATAGTGAACCTGGAATTACCGGCTATGTAACTGATATCACGGACACAAGAATGCTAGTGACTAGTAGTGAAGCCCAAGATTTAAGTGATAACGGTGGTGTGAATGAATTTTACCAAATGATTTGGTTTTCTAATGCACCTGATACAGTTGAATTGGGTGACAAGGTAAGCGTATGGTACGATTCCCTCCAAGAATCATATCCCGCCCAATCTTCCGTAAAAAAATATGAAATCATTGATGCTACAGCCCCTTCAGGTGCAACATACTCTAAAACAGATGCTCTTAAAAAAGCTTTAGATCAACAATCAAATCATCCGAGTCAGGATTTTGCTGTTCGTTCGATCGACTTTATCGAACATACCGCAACTTGGCTGGTTGAGCTAAAAGACATCTGGAGTGAAGAGGTTTTCAGTCATGAAATCCAAGAAGAAATCTAATAAAAAACTTGTTATGTAGACTGACATAACAAGTTTTTTATTTTAGAGTATATGAGATCGAGTTGCCCTAGTTTTTAAAAGGAAGAGCAATCCTTCCTCTTATTGAGAACCGGAAATGATCTACTTATCATATGATGACTGTTTGAACACTAAGATAACTCAAACATTCCAGCTGATAGTTGATAGTACTTTCCTTTCTCTTCAATTAACTGATCATGATTTCCCCGTTCAATGATCTCACCTTGTTCTAACACCATAATGGCATCCGCATTTCGAACCGTTGATAGCCGATGGGCAATAATAAAAGATGTCTTTCCTTTCATCAAACGATCCATTCCCTTTTGAATCAAAGCCTCCGTACGCGTATCAATAGAAGACGTTGCTTCATCTAAAATTAAGACTGGTGCATCCGCAATAGCAGCACGAGCAATCGCTAATAATTGACGCTGTCCTTGTGATAAATTTCCTCCATCTGATGTTAATACGGTCTCGTATCCTTCAGGTAAGAGTTGAATGAATGAATCAGCATTGGCTAACTGAGCTGCAGCGTATACCTCTTCATCTGTAGCGTCTAAACGTCCATAGCGAATATTTTCCATCACCGTTCCTGTGAATAGATGAGTATCTTGCAATACCATGGATAACGAACGACGTAAATCTGATTTCTTAATTTTATTGATTTCAATGCCATCGTAACTAATATTTCCTGCTGGTACGTCGTAAAATCGATTAATCAGATTTGTAATCGTAGTTTTTCCTGCACCTGTTGATCCGACAAAGGCAATTTTTTGTCCTGGTTTTGCATATAAGGAAATACCTTTCAGTACCGTTTCATCTGGCTCATAACCAAATACCACTTCATTAAATACTACGTTCCCACGTACGAGAGTATATGTTGGAGTATCATCTTGTTTTAATTCTTTCCAAGCAAAAACCCCTGTGGATTCAGTAACTTCAGTTATCTCCCCGTGATCATCTACTTGAACGGGTACAAGGGTTATATGACCTTCATCTTCTTCAGGATCATGATCAATTACTTTAAATATCCGCTCCGCACCCGCAAGTGCTGTTAACACAGCATTTAATTGTTGAGAAAGCTGGGCAATTGGTTGCGAGAATGTTCTCGTAAATTGTAAAAATGCGACAACTGTACCTAACGTAAGTCGCTCATAAATCGCAAATACCCCTCCTGTCATCGCAACAATTGCATAAAGGATATACGATAAATTCCCCATTACAGGCATTAGTATGTTAGCAAAAGTATTTGCTTTTGTCGCATTCTCACGCAATTCTTCATTGTATACTTTAAAGTCTTCTACTACTTGTTCTTGCCGTGAAAAAACTTTGATTACTTTTTGTCCTTCAATCATTTCTTCTATATAACCATTCACTTTCCCAAGGTGCTGCTGTTGCTGAACAAAATATCCTGCACTTTTTCCACCAATAGTCGCTACCGCAAACAGCATCAAAAACAACATGAGTAGAACAATGATTGTTAGTTCCCAACTAAAATAGATCATCATTGCAAACACACCGACGACAGTAATCATAGCTGAGATAAAGTTCGCTACACCATTAGACAAAACCTCACGCAATGTATCAATATCATTTGTGTAATGACTCATCAGATCCCCGTGTGTATTCGTGTCATAATACTTAATCGGTAAAGCTTCCATTTTGGTAAATAGATCTATTCGAATCTTGTATAATGTTTTCGTTGAAACATGTAACATTACCCGTTGAAAAATATAGGTTGACAAAGCACCCGTGAAATAGATAAGTGCCATCACCCCGATGACTGTTACAAATCCTCGCATCAATGTTTCATTATAATTTCCAATTAATGGTTCTAGATAATCATCAATGATCACTTGTAAAAAAGAGATTCCAATAACATTAGCTAAAGCACTACTGATAATAGCAATGAACACAATGACTAGTAACCATTTGTATTCCTTCATATAACTACCTACACGTTTCACCGTGTTTCCTAGATTATTCGGCTTAGCCATTGGCATTTGTCCTCGCATGATCGGTTTTGGTTTACTCATTAATGTTCACCCCTTTCCCTTGTGATTGATGGATTTCTTGATAAATTTGATTGGATTTCAATAGATTTTCATGTGTATCAAATCCATTGATTTTTCCATCATCAAGAACAATAATCCGATCGGCATCGGACACAGATGTAATGCGTTGCGCGATGATTAGTGTAGTAACATCTTGCAGTTTTTCTTTAAAAGCAGTACGAATTGCCGTATCTGTTGCTGTATCGACCGCACTTGTGGAATCATCTAAAATAACAATTTTCGGTTTCTTTAATAATGCTCTCGCAATACACAAACGTTGCTTTTGACCACCAGAGACGTTAACACCACCTTGACCTAAAACAGTCTCATAACCATTTGGAAAAGATTGAATAAATTGATGTGCCTGTGCAGCTTGGGCAGCCTCTTCAACTTCCTGATCTGTGGCGTGTTGATTTCCCCATTTCAAGTTCTCTTTAATCGTACCAGTAAATAAGACATTGTTTTGTAATACCATTGCAACTTGATCACGCAATGTTTCTAATTTATACTCTTGCACATGGTGCCCGCCAACAGCTACTTTCCCGTGCAAGACATCATAAAGGCGTGGAATTAGTTGCACTAAAGTTGTTTTAGCAGAACCAGTTCCCCCAATAATTCCAATTGTTTCTCCCGAGTAGATTTTGAGATTAATATTTTTCAACACTAAATTGTCTGGATCTTCATTGTAACTAAAATCAACATCTTCAAAGACGATGCTGCCATCTTGTAGTTCCAATTCTTGATTGCCATCCTCATCATCTAACAAAGGTTTTTCATCCAATACTTCAACAATACGTGTAACGGAAGCTCTTGAGATAATGACCATAATAAAAATCATTGAGATTAACATTAAGGAGATCAATACTTGCATAATGTACATGATAAAACTAGATAACTGACCGATATAGAAGGTGCCATCAATAACCATGTTTCCACCAAACCAAAGAATTGCGATAATGCTAGAGAAAATCGTAAACTGCATAATTGGCATATTGAGAATGATTAGTTTTTCCGCATTCACTTGTGCTTTTCGAACACTTTCTGCACTTTCTACGAACTTATCTTCTTCATGTTTTTCCCGAACAAAAGCTTTGACTACGCGAATGTTAACAATGAAATCTTGTACTTTCGCATTTAACTTATCATAACGTTCTAGCAATTCTAGAAAACGGGGGTGTGCCTTGCTTCCAATTAAGTATAGTGTGATTGATAATACTGGTATGGCAATCAAGAAGATCAACGACAATTGTGGATTGATCGCAATAGCCATGATTGTTGCACCAATTAACATGATCGGTGCACGAATTGCCATCCGTAAGATCATCATAAATGCATTTTGTGTATTGGTAACATCGGTGGTTAAGCGAGTAACTAACGATGCAGTCGTAAATTTATCAACATTTCCAAAAGAAAATTCCTGCACTTTGTCGAATAACCCTTCTCGAAGATTTTTAGCAAATCCCATTCCAGCCATTGCTGCGAATTTACCACCCAACGCCCCAAAGATTAAGGCGACGATCGACATAAGAATCATCAAAACTCCCATTCGAACTGTATAGGCTATTCCACCATCTCCTTGAATACCAAAATCAACAATGCCAGCCATCATTAGTGGAATCATTAATTCAAGAGCAACTTCACCAATAATCATTAATGGTGTTAGAATAGCATAAAGCCTATGTTCTCCAACGTATGGAGCTAGTTTTTTCATCATTCTAGTAACCTCCCTTTTTATTTTTATCGTTACATTGCATATTATGTAGAGCTTTCTTTAACAACGAACGTAACTGTGTGATATCTTCTTCATTCATATCAGAGAGAAGCATCGATTCAATTTTGTTTTTATACTGCATAAACTGGTCAAGCAATGCTTCACTTTGCGTGGTTAGTTGGATTAATTTATTCCGACCATCCGCTTCACTTTTCACACGGGAAATAAACTCTTTTTCTTCCAAACGTTTTAAAATCCCGGTCACCGTGGGGTTCGTTAAGTGAAGATGTGTTTCAATATCGCGTTGATTTACTTCTTTGTTATGAATTTTACTACCAGCAACAAAAAACAGTACATCTACTTGAGATGCGGTTAAGTTATGTTGTTCAAAATATAGATTCTTTTCTCGATCTAGTGCAAAATACAAAAATCGAATGAGTAAGATAATATCATCCGTCATCCAAACACCTCCAAACACGGATTATATAGCATGCTATATATTATCGTTTTTCTTGTGTTACTTGTCAATTGTTTTGAGGAAATTTGATTACTGGAGGGATTTTCGCACGGGAAAAAGCCCAACAAATAAGTGTTTGTTGGGCACTATTTTCGTTTAAAATTCTATTCTTTTTCCAATTGGGATGCAATGACTGTTTGGTCCGTGGCCAAGGTCTTGCGTTTTAGCGATAGGCATTTGATATTTATTTGTCACTTCTTTAACGATATCAGTCAGTGCAACCAATTCATTCTTTTTCTCCAGCTCAGTAAAGGTACCCAATAGAATACCCGTACATTGATTAAGATAACCGATTTGATCAAGTTGGGCTAGTAGTGAAGCAACCCGATTCACATCCCCGCCCAGACTTTCTAAAAACAGAATTTTACCTGCCGGGTTCGGCAGATAAGTTGTCCCAGCTAATTTTAAAAAACAGCGAATATTACCACCAATTACTACTCCACCCATTTGTTGCCCACGGATCCAATGATAATCAAACGTTAGATTGTTAGGGTGGTTTTGGGTGATAAGATTTTGAAATCGTTCCTGTTGTTCTTCGGCATTGGTCCCTACCAGATGAAGGATTTGATAATGGTAAGTAGGCAAGTCAGCTTTTGTATATAAGGTATTTAATATCACTGATAAATCGCTATGACCAAAAAAAGGTTTGGGGTTCTGTTTAATTTGTTGATAATCTAGCTCTGGAAGTACTAGATTCGCGCTATCTCCACCTGAAATATCAAAGATCGCTTTTACTTTCGGGTTGGTGAACAGTTCCATTAATGCCCGTCCACGTTCTTTTGGTGATCCACTAAAGAGTGTATTGTTTTTTTGATAAATGGTGTCTGCTTGCAAAACCGATAAACCAAAGCCTGTTAACACTCTTGTTAACATGTCGATTTTACTCTTCATCGATAACGGCCTTCCATCTGAACAAGCAATAATCCCAATCGTATCACCAGGGTTTAGCACTAGAAACGCCTCCTTTGATTAAAATTTTTTGGTGTGATTGCGTGTTCCGGGATTTGTTCGCATCTTTTCCGGTTTATTCGCATTCTCCGGGATTTGTTCGCATCTTTCCTGATTTGTTCGCATTCTCCGCGATTTATTCGCATCTTTTCTGATTTGTTCGCATTCTCCGCGATTTGTTCGCATCTTTTCTGATTTGTTCGCATTCTCCGCGATTTGTTCGCATCTTTTCTGATTTGTTCGCATTCTCCGCGATTTGTTCGCATCTTTCCTGATTTGTTCGCATTCTCCGCGATTTATTCGCATCTTTTCTGATTTGTTCGCATTCTCTGCGATTTGTTCGCATCTTTTCTGATTTGTTCGCATTCTCCATGATTTGTTCGCATCTTTTCTGATTTGTTCGCATTCTCCGCGATTTGTTCGCATCTTTTCTGATTTGTTCGCATTCTCCATGATTTGTTCGCATCTTTTCTGATTTGTTCGCATTCTCCGCGATTTGTTCGCATCTTTTCCGATTTGTTCGCATTCTCCATGATTTGTTCGCATCTTTCCTGATTTGTTCGCATTCTCCGCGATTTATTCGCATCTTTTCTGATTTGTTCGCATTCTCCGCGATTTGTTCGCATCTTTTCTGATTTGTTCGCATTCTCCGCGATTTGTTCGCATCTTTTCTGATTTGTTCGCATTCTCCGGGATTTGTTCGCATCTTTTCTGATTTGTTCGCATTCTCCGCGATTTATTCGCATCTTTTCTGATTTGTTCGCATTCTCCGCGATTTATTCGCATCTTTTCTGATTTATTCGCATCTTTTCTGATTTATTCGCATTCTCCATGATTTGCTCGCGACTTTCTGGATGTATACGCAATCTCCGGATTTCCACCTATCTTCTCACCATATATTCCGAATCAACTAGCTGCTAAGAACTTCTCCACCTGTTCTTTATGATGATTATCATGCCAAACAAAACAAGCGATATAATTAAATAGAGTATGCGGGTAGCCGGTATACTGATCAACTGTTTCACCATTCAATGTAAAACGCGAAAAGAAATCTTCTTCTGACTTATTCTTCAGGAAAGACATGAGTTCACCTCGCGCAACAATACATTCATCGATTAATTGATTTTTGTTCTTATTCGATGATTTCACATAATTAGCTGCTTGTTCATTGATCACTTGAAAATCTTCCTCTGTCAACACCTCAGCACCTTCGTGCATTTGCGGAATTACCTCTTGCATAATATATTTATCCCAAAACATAATATGTGCTATAATTTCTGCTGTTGACCATTTCCCTTCTTTGACCGGTTTGAAAAACAAAGTTTCTTCAACGTCGTTTAAATTTTCTAGCCAAGGAATAAATGTTTCGAATGATATCAGTAAATTTCTATATTCACTCATCTTTCATTCCTCCTTTTTTTGCAACGATAATAAATCGATGTTCTGTACTGCTTACAAATCCATTCTGATCTACTTCTTGCTGGCATGCAAGTAACTGAGCAAAATTATCTTCCACACTAAAGTTGGGAAATTCCCACTGAATAATTTTTGCAAAATATACCAGCGCACCAACATCATAAAATTTCAAGATAGGATATGCTTCTTGTCGCTGAAGAATATGAAAACTTTCTTTCTTCAATAACGCTATATTTTCTTGTAAATCATGCTTAAAATCTAAATTTTCATCTCCTATTAGTTTTCTTGCTAAATCGCGATTATTTGATCCACCAACTTGTTGAGTAATAAATATCCCATTCGGTTTCAATACACGCCACACTTCTGCTGCATCGAATGATTCATGACGATTCATAACTAGGTCAAAACTTTGATCAGGAAAATCTAATTGGTCATCTTCAGCAACAAATTTCACATTTATCCCAAGCTCACTTAATGTTTTTAAACAAAGTTGATAGTTTGGTAGATAGCCTTCTGTCGCGCTGGTTTGCTGGTATGGGTGTTGAAAAGATAAGAGCATCTCTCCCCCACCTGTTCCCATGTCGAGCAGAAAATCTGTTGGCTTTAAGTGATCCTTGACTATTTTTCGATAATCCCAGGGCAATGGTTCACTTTCCCAACGCCCATTGAGATATTCAAAATCCCATCCCTCAAAAGGTTGTTGTTCTTCTTTTAACCAAATTTTTTTCCAATCCATAACCACTTCCATCACACACCTTTACATATTCTATGTATTTATTATAACTTGTTAGTAAAATTTAACAACAGTAATCAAGTATCCAAAAAGAAGAAGGCACAAATCGAAAATGATAAGTGCCTTCTTCTTTTACTCTTCTCTTTGATGTGCTCGTCTATCTGCGGCCTTAGCTCTTGCTTGTGCTTCTATATCTTCATGATCTGCTAATTCTTCAGAAAATTCCACATCGCGCCCGTCACTAACTCGATTGTTGGCTATGTTTACATTTCGATTTTGAGCTTTTCTATCCATACTATCACCTCTTTCATTTGTTTGGTTATAGTATGGATTTATTGTGGAATATTATAAGAAACCGATTATACCAATTCAAAGGTACTTTTTATTCACTTCTTTTTATTATCTTAGTAGTTCCTTGTTAAATCCCTATGTCATCCATCAAATCATTTGGCGTCAATTCTTTATCAATCAATTCTTTTTGGTTAACCCAATCAATTACATCTTGAACTTCCTTATCAGATGGTAAGGCGTTCTTCCTGAATGTCGGTAATTCGATTGAACCTCTCATATCTTCTGGATAGCCTACTGTTTCGATGATTAGACCTTCAAACTCATCAATGGAAGCCTGGTTTAGAAAATCAACCGCTTTATTGTAAGCACGATAAAAACTTTTTATTTCTTCCGGTTTCTTTTCAATAGCTTCTTGTAAAAATGCTGACACAGACGGATTATACCCTTCCTCATTAGCACTACCCAGCACCACAGCACCTTCATTAATTGCTAAAGTTGAGAATGGTTCTGGTAATAATGCCGCATCTACTTGATCATTCCGTAACATTTCTAAACGTACAGGTAAAGCTGGAACGATTGTCTTGATAATTGCATCTTCTGATACATTATATTTTTCGATAATTTTGTCCAAAGAATACTCAATTAATGTATTATTCGAAATAGCAATTTGTTGAGCAACTAGATCTTCAACTTGATCAATTCCTGCATTTTGTCTAGCAACTAATGTAAAGTCCCCATCAGTAATACCAGTAATTTTCACATCTGTTCCGCCATTCTGATAAAGACTTATCGCAACTACATCGCCTACAATCCCATCTAAATTACCACTAATAAATGCAGCATCTCGATCATTTGCGCTTGTAAAGCTCTCAAAATTTACAATAAGATTCTCATCAGAAAAATAACCATTTTCTTCTGCGATTACAATTGGTAAAACATCCACAGAACCAATTGCACCAAAATTCAACTCTTGCAACGCTTCTGTAGAAGCAGCTGGATCTGTATTGCAAGCAACCAATAATATGCTACAAAAAAATAAAAATAAATATCTTTTCATCTAATTTCCCCACCTATCAAATAAATTATTTTCAATGCCAATATGATCAAAAATTTTCCCTACAACAAAATCAATGAGGTCTTCCATCGAGGTAGGTCGATGATAAAAACCTGGCATTGCCGGTAAAATGGATACTCCTAGTCGAGATAGTTTTAACATATTCTCTAAATGGATCGCGTTTAACGGTGTCTCTCTAGGCACAATCACTAATTTACGATTTTCTTTCATTGCCACATCTGCAACACGACACAAAAGATTTTTTGCTAATCCTTGACTAATTTCCGCCAACGTCCCCATTGAACAAGGTAGAATTATTGCTGCATCAAAAGAATAGGAACCACTAGCAACACCAGAAAAAAGATTATTATTATCTTCCAGTGTAAAATGCCGAAAATTTTTTTCTAATGATTCAATCCACGAATCTACCAATGATTCTGTTTCATATTCCATCACTTTTTTTCCTGTTTCAGTAAAAATAACATGGGTATGTATTTCGTGTTTTAGTAATTCATCTATCAGTGTTTTTGCATAAATGCTCCCACTCGCTCCTGTAATACCTACAACAACTTTTTTCATAAAAAACGCTCCTAATTAACAAAAAATTCTTTTACCAAATAATGTCGATCAAACCAAAGAATAAGAAAATCACACTAACCAGCTGATTTATACTATAAGAAGCTATACTCACATTCTTTAAGTTTGAGGGTGAAACGAGGCTATGCTGAATAAAAAATAAGATGGTAACAACCCCAAGCCCAATATAATAAAACAAGTGAATCTGCTCACTTAACATCCCAACAAATACAAGAAATACAATTGTAGCTATATGAAGCAATCCTGCTATATACAGCCCATATCGCAAACCAAAAGTAGCTGGGATAGAATGCAATCCATTTTCACGATCAAATTGATAATCTTGCGCTCCATAAATCGTATCAAAACCTGCAACCCAGGCTGTGTTTGCGGCTCCCATAAAAAAAGCTACCCAAGTCATTTCTCCTGTAACAGCAATCCACGCACCCACCGGAGCCGCCGCACAACTAATTCCTAAAATAATATGACAGAGAAAAGTGAAACGCTTTGTATACGAATAAATCACCATAAAAAATAACGCTATCGGTGAAAGGTATAAACATAGTGGGTTTAACATCGCTGCTGCAAATAACATAATACCAAAGCAGCAAATAGCGAATAATAGTACTTCCTTTTTATTTAACAATCCTTGTGGTAATTGTCTAGTTGCTGTTCGTGGATTTTTTGCATCAATCTCTGCATCAATTACACGATTTAAAGCGTTCGCACCAGTTCGTGCTGCTAAAAAAGCGACTAAAATCCAAAATACAGTATAAAAACCTGGGATGCCATTATTCGCTAGCAACATCGATATAATCGCAAATGATAAAGAAAAAATCGTGTGAGAAAACATGACTAATGCTCCGTAATCTTTCATTTTATTTCGTAAATTTATCCAAGCCGTACTCACTCCATCTGCTTGTAACAAGGTTTTTCACATCCTCTGACATTTCAATATCGTCTGGCCAATCTCTTGTATAACCTTCGCTTGGCCATTTTTTCGTTGCATCAATACCAAGGCGATGTCCCAGATGAGGCAGATTCGAGGCATGATCTAGTGCATCTAATGGGCCTTCTGAGATAACGATATCTCTCTTTGCATCAATATTGTTAAAAACTTTCCACGCAACCGTCGACACATCACTCGGTTTTATCTGTTCATCAACAACAATAATCATCTTCGTATACATCATTTGACCGAATCCCCAGAGAGAATTCATAATTTTCTTTGCATGACCTGGATAACGTTTTTTAATTGAAACAATCACACAATTATGAAAAACACCTTCTAAAGGAAAATGATGATCAACAATCTCAGGAAACTGCATTTTCAATAAAGGTAAAAAAATTCTTTCTGTCGCTTTTCCCATGTAACAATCTTCCATTGGTGGTTTCCCAACAATCGTTGTTGGGTATACTGGGTTCTTTTTACTTGTGATGCATTTCACATGAAAAGAAGGATAAAGATCTGCTAAAGAGTAATATCCTGTATGATCACCAAAAGGACCCTCTGTTCTTAGCGGCTCATTCACGTCTACATAGCCTTCAATAATGAACTCCGCATTAGCGGGCACATAAATATCGTTTGTTATCGACTTCACAAGTTTAACTGGTTTTTTTCGTAAATACCCTGCAAACATCATTTCGTCAATCATCTTCGGTAATGGCGCAGTAGCCGCATAGGTAATAGCAGGATCACAACCTAAAGCAATAGATACGGGCATTTTCCCACCACGTTCCCGATACTTCTCATAAATCTCCCGACCATCTTTATGTAAGTGCCAATGCATTCCCGTTGTTTTTTTATCAAAAATTTGCAGACGATACATTCCTGTATTTTGAATTCCAGTCTCCGGATCTTTCGTCATAACTAACGGCAATGTAATAAATCTCCCTGCATCGCCTGGCCAACATTTCAAAATCGGTAACTTAGATAGATCAGGATCACGATCAATGACTTCCTGACAATCGCCCTTTGTAGGAACTTTTAGAGGGAAAACACTTGCCAGCCGACTCAAGCGTGGAAGCGATTTGATTTTTTTCATTAGCCCTAGATAGTTGGACATATCGATAAATTCACCAATTCCATCTGCAATATCGTCTAACGCTTCTACACCTAACGCCATACTCATTCTTTCATAAGATCCCATCGCATTGATAAGAACTGGAAACTCAGATCCTTTGACATTTTCAAACAACATTGCCGGACCATACAATTTAGAGATCCGATCGGTAATTTCTGTTATTTCCAACTCCGAATCTACTTCTGTTTTAATTCGAACTAATTCATTCTTTTTCTCTAAGGTCAAAATAAAATCTTGCAGATCTTTATAACTCAATAACCTTCTCCTCCTTTTGATGAATCTTACTTTTTTTACATTTTATCATATATATTTGGTTTTTTTAGTTAATTTAATGACAATATTGTTATTTTCTAAAAATGATCCTTCAATTATTGGGAGTATTCGGCTAATTAAAACCAGAGTCTTTTTTGGAAAAAATAAATATAAAAAGCGATAATCTATACGAGATCATCGCTTTTAAAACCTACTATTTTACTTCTTTCACACGACCAACAATGTCGTTTTCCAACATTACTTTAATTCCATGAGGATGTTGTGCCGAGTTCGTCAATATACGCTTCACTACCCCTTCGGTTAACTCACCCGTTCGTTGATGTTGTTTTTGGACAACAAGTACCTTGCTTCCTATGTTGATTTGGCTTCTCTTTGTTCCGTCCACTACTTTACCCCCAGTTCTTTCAAAAACGAGCTACCCTTCCTTTTCAATTATACCCGATAATCTGGTTATCATCGATCCAACTCATCTGCTCTTTCAAAAATAATTTAGTAAATAGTCTCAACTTTAGCTTGAGTATCTTTCGCAGCATTTTTATAAAGCCAACGCTTTAAAGAATCCGCGTGTGAGATAGCAGCATTATACCCTCTCAAATAAAGTTCTTGCAGTTTTTCTGGGTCTTTTTCCGTTCGTTTTACTACCTCGTTTTCCTGCGGACGAATCACATAAGCTTTTCCAGCGGCCTCTAACTCTTCAATATATTGTAATGACTGATTATATATTTCATGTCGTTTGTCTAATGCGCTCACCAAATTCTTATGATTCGAATAAACGAGATTAGCTGTAACCTTAGCCCGAAAAGGTTTTTTCTGATATCCTTTTGGTCTCGTTAAAATAATCACGTGCTTTTCGTTGCCATCTTCTACAGATTTCTTAATGGGAATAGGATCAGCTATTCCACCGTCTAAAAGCTCTTTCCCATCCAGTTCAACCATTTTCCCAACGAGCGGTAGGCTACTTGATGCTTTTACCGCTGAAATTACCTTTTCACTTCTATCTTCTTTTTCAAAATAGTGAGCCTGTCCAGTTTGGCAATCTGTTGTAGGAATCACTAATCTTTCTTGGGCTGCATGAAACGCTTCATAATCAAATGGAACGAGACGATTAGGAATATCATTAAATAGAAAATCCATATTAAAGATTCCTTTGCCTTTTAATAGATTTCGATAATTGATATACCTCTTGTCGCTTGCATAATTAACATTTACTTCTCTACTTCTACCGACTTGACGTGATAAGTAAGAAAGGGCATTACAAGCTCCTGCAGAGACACCGATAATATAAGGAAAATATAAGTCTTGCTCCATAAAATAATCCAATACACCTGAAGTATATACTCCTCGCATACCTCCACCTTCTAATACTAAACCAACTTTTTCCATCGAAACACCTTCCAAACTTTTAGAATATAATGTCATCATGAGATAAGTTGCTAATTACACCAATTATATGGATATCGTTTGCCAATATTATTATAACTGACTTGATTCCTCTATGCCATCAAAACAACTTAGAAGTCTTTGTATTCAGAGAGCTATTGTGATTTCCTACATATTTCACAGATGATTTACATACAATGAACTGTTTAGGTCACTAACAAAGGAGGATACAACATCATGAGTCATCAGACACCATCTTTTGTAAGTTCGATTGATACGTATCTGTATCAATCGTTACAAGGGCTTCTCCAAGCTACAATCGTTGTTCAAACAACAAAAGGAACCGTAACAGGACATTTAACAACGGTTATGCCAGACCATATTATCGTTGAATCGGGAGGTTCTCCTTACTTTATTCGTACAGAACAAATTGTTTGGGTGATTCCAAGAAAATAAGGAGGATTTTGTAATGTTCAAACGGGAAAACCGCATGCTTATCCCTTTACCAATTCCAGAACATGGCGATCCAAATGCCGCTGCCGCCGTTCAAGAACTGCTGGGCGGTAAATTTGGTGAGATGTCCACATTAAACAATTACATGTTTCAATCCTTTAACTTTCGCCGAAAAGATAAACTAAAACCGTTCTATGATCTTGTTGCAAGTATAACAGCAGAAGAATTTGGTCATGTAGAATTAGTTAGCAATGCCATCAATTTATTATCCAAAGACAACACTTTTTATACTGGAGATCCAGATGTAACCCCTTTACGAGAAGGAAAAGATGCTAGAAATACTTATCAATTTATCGCCACTGCCCAAACAGCATTGGCTGGAGATTCGATGGGAAATGCTTGGCGTGGAGATAATGTTTTTAGTAGTGGTAACTTAGTGTTAGATTTACTTCATAACTTTTTCTTAGAAATAGGTGCTCGTACACATAAAATGCGTGTTTATGAAATGACCGAGCACGAGACTGCTCGTGAAATGATCGGATACTTATTGGTCCGAGGGGGAACACACGTATTAGCGTACGCAAAGGCACTAGAAATAGCGACTGGGGTTGATGTGAAGAAGCTAGTACCCGTGCCAGATCTATCAAATACCAAATTCGATCATGCGAAAAAATTCGAGGAACAAGGATTGAGTAATGTTTTATATACGTGGAATGATGTTGGAGACTATGTCGATATTAGACAAATTTGGAAAGGACAAAATCCAGAGAGTGGAGCGAAATTAATTGTAAAAGAAGGATCTCCAAAGGGGGCTCCTATTCCTAACCTCGAAGAATTACCGGAACAGTTCGCTCCTGGTATCGACCGGGATGATTATGAACGAATCGCTAAACGTCTAATGGAAAATATATAAAGGGAAAATTCTAAAGGCAAGATTTTTCTACAAATGTATGTTTAAACACTCACTGAGATGGATGCATTCCATCTCTTTTTTTCGTCATGAGACAAATTCTGTATCTGTTACGGATTTCCCCTTTCTTCTTCCATGATTTCTTTGGTAGTAACGATCGCGTTATAGTTAGAACCCATAGACTGAACAATTGCACCTTTCGTCCCAATCCATTGTCCTATTCTTTCTTGACCATTCAGTTCAAATAAAGCGCCAATCGCTTCTAATCCAGCACCTAAACTTTGTAACACATTACCAAGCGCATAATCTCGTTCCCCGATTCGGTGATCCGCATATGCGCTAATCGCAGATCCGATCGACTGAAATGAGTCACCTAAAATCTCAATTCGAACATTATCCTCTCCATCTTCTTCATCCAAAAATTGAAGATAGGCACCGTAGGAACTTGTTGCAGCACCAATTCCATCAATCCAGTTCCCCGCAAAATTTAGTGGATCATCCGTTGTAACGGTACCAATTAAGAAAGAGCCAACCGCTTGCAATCCTTCACCAATGGCGACAAGTTTATTATTAATCGTATTGATACCCGCTAAATTTCGAATTTCTGCAATGGCGGAGATATCTGTACCAATTGCATCAATCCACGACCCAAGTAGAAGCCGTTCGTTATCCGTCATCTAACTCACCACCTCTGTTCCTATAACTATTCTATTCAATCACTAAGAAAATGCGAAGTCATATGCACAGATACTGGAAACCTAGACAACATGACGTTAGATTATTCAACGATTGTTATTACTTACACAACAAGAATCCACCCATTATATGTTACGACCTATGCTCGGCCGCACTTTCTTACCGTAATGCCCAGAAAGAGGCTCTGCACTTTAAAGAAAAAAAAGAGCTACTATTGTTTATCATAGTAACTCACTATTCGTCTTTCATACAAAAGATTAAATTCTTAATTTGTTTGTCGCGATGGGGGGCTTCCCTTCATATCTAAAACTTTAAGTTACTTACTTGAATAAAGTGAAACTTCAATCAGTGGGGGTTTTAGGTATTCCCCCACTGATTGTTAATTGAACCATTCGGGGTGCTAGCGTCCGTTACTCCCACTTAAACAACTTGGTATTCTCCTTGTTTTGAAGTGGGAGTCTTACGGACGGTTGCTCCGGGATAAAAAAACTAGTATGAAATTCAAAAGAACTCCAAAGCAAACAAAGAGGAATATATATAATATTTTCCTGCCAAATGTAGCAGGTAGAATACTTTTCGATCCTTTTTTCTCACAATCCACTTTAAAAGATAGATAAAATAAGGGTATCGATAAGATAAGGGTACCGTAACTGATAATCAAAACCATTATAGGATAATCACTATTCCAATGATGGCTCTCAGGTATAAATATATTGTCAGCAATTAATAGAAAGAACCCTAAAATAAAATAAAACCATGACGATTCAACTAATTTCTTCATCCTTTTCCGACTAGTTGAGCATCAAACCCAAACATACTCCGAGACTTAGATTTATAACTTACTGGTGATACCATTTCCATTTTTCTCACTCCTAATTTTTTTTATTAAAATCCATTGGCTGTAATATTAACTAGATTTCAAGTTTAATAGATTATGTATCCACTCTAAATAGAGATTTCTCTTGCTAAACGATACATGCTTCTTCTGGCATGGAACGGACGAGATCAATGACATCATCAGATTACTTATTAGTTGGGCTGTCTCTAACTGAATGGTTGCTGTTGTAAATAACATAAACTCCACACTTTTATTAAAATCACTTGACTCGATGCGACGTTTACACATATTGTAAAATAATTATAAAAAGTTTAATATCAATTCATATCCCTAAGCTACGAATAATTCTACCATTCATAGTTTCTGGATCTCCCTTAAAAAACAGAAACTTTTTCTTTATAATTCATATTTAATTTTCAAAAATTAGTATATTTTTGTGAAGCAAGTACAGCAAAAATTATTAATAGTATCATTGTAATATACTTGAATATACCTCGTGTGAAAATTCCTTTTGCTACATTATCTAAAATTGCATACAAAAATAACACTATTAATAAAATTAGCATATTCCCTAATATAAATCCCAAAATACCCCTCCTATCTCCAGCTAATTCTATGCTTTCCTGGTATCAGGATATGACTATATTTATAATAGATCCTACTTGGTCTTGGTTTCGCGGTTTAGGAGCTTGCTGTCAATGCCATTTTAATTTTAATAGTTAAAGAGGCTTTTCACTAATTTTTTGAACTTTGAAAAGTCTCTTTTCTATGAATCATCAACTTACGGGGTACAACTCATGTCCTTCTCTGCTATGCTCATCCGAACACTCTGACCCTAATGCCGATATCTCAATGGCCAAATTTTTCACTTAACTATTCCACAGTAATGAACAGGAAAAATACTAAACTAAATATATAATCTTATATAATTTTTCAATTCCCTTGGTGTTTGAAAGTTATTTATGATTTGGTTTACCTTTCCATCGTTTAAAAATAAAATCTCATCCGCTAGTTCTTGAGCAATATCCAATTGATGTGTAGAAACAATGATAGCTTTTCCTTGCTCTTTCAACTCTTTCAGAACGTCGTTAATTACTTCTGCTGCTATAAAATCAATCGCCGCAAATGGCTCATCCATAATAATATATTGATAATTTAATAAAATTCCGATTATTAACACTAGTTTCTGCTTCGTCCCTAGTGAATAAGCAGAAATCCGCTCGTTCTTATAATCATTCATCTTTAGTTTAGACAACAACCGATCAAATTCAGCTAAATCGAATTTTTTATCCTTCAAAGAAAAAATAAGCTCAGTAAATTCTAGACCAGAGAGATTTTTATAAAAGTGCATCTCATCTTGAATATAAAGCAATTTGTTATCAATAAAATATTTATCTAATGAATAATTACTCTTTAGGAATCCACTCAAACAATTAAATAACGTTGTCTTACCAGAACCATTAACACCTAACAAACAATAGATCTTACCAGTCTCTATCTTAAATGAAACCTGATCAAGCACAGTCTTCTTATCATCATAAGCAAAAGTCAATTGGTTAACTTCCCACATGCACGTTCACTTCCTTCTTCTTTTTAAATACAAATAAATGATAAAAGTAAAGGATCAAAACCGAACCTAATGACAGTAGTTGGAAAAAATATATGTTATCATCAGAACTATTTAGTAACTGCATTAATAGAAATGCAATTACCATTATAATGATGAAATTAACAAACTCTAAAAACCCACGCTCACTATTTAATTGATTAGCAGTCTTGACTCTGAAAAGTTCTAGTGCTTTTCTTCCCCAAAAACAAATCAAGTAATTTAAAAGGTAGACTAGCGCCAGCATGTACTGATTTAATAACAATAGCGTTAGAATAAAGATAATATGAGTTATCGTTAATTTAGGAAAAACAAAGGCCCTTAATATTTTTATTTTTTCCCTGATCAGATTAGTTTCTGATAATTTTATATGATAATTACCCACTACACTGAGGTCATTCTTAAAGTCAAGAACATCATTAAAGCTAACACCTAATATATAACTCAAGATTAGCTGTCCAATTGTCAAAGCTAAATAAAACTTCGCCATAAAAATACCCATTTCATTTTCAGATATATCCAAAAAGAAAAAGATGATAGAAAACAGCAATATGAGATGATACACTCCCATGAGTGTAATTTGCACCTTGCTATTTCTAAAAACATATTTAATATCCTTAACGAACAATAATTTTTGGAGCCTCGATAAGTCAAGTCCATATACTTTTGCTTGAATTTTTTCCAACGTAGCTGTATTTAGGTTAAAACTAAGGTTTCGATTAAGGACTAATACACGCATATTTATTTGCTTGGCAAGGATGATCAAGCTAATACTAATAAAAGCAAGCAATGCCACGGTTATAATAATCGGTAAAGCATTTATGTAAAATAGTGTGGATATTGTTTCTCCCCAGTATCTATCAAGCATTGCTAAAAATAATACGGGTGTAAAAGATACTCCCGAAAGAAGCACAACGAACAAAAGAAAAATGAGGATCTGCAAGCCTTGAAGATAAACTGCTCGCATTGTATTCGTCCAATAACGAATGATAATCGCTAGATACATTTGAAAAATCATGATAACTAGAATAGAAAATAACGCAAATACAGTGAACAATAGAGTGTGGGCACGGATGAAAGTTTCGAAATAAAAAGAACTAAATAATAGCATGGGCAAATTGAATTTGATAATTAAGAAAAAGAGGCGATACTTAATAAATAGCTTTGTTTTATTAGGAATAAATTTTAAAAGTACTTCTTTTTCCAAGCTACTAAAAATTTTCTTCTGTGCACTGTATTGAATAATGGTGATGACTAACAAATTCAGATACAACACAAAAATTAACATTAACTTATGATCAATAAAAGGAATCGAATGAATGACATAGGCGAACTGAATAGCTGTTATATTTGGTAAAATAAATGTATAAAACAGCTTTAGTAAGTTTCTTGTTGATCGTAGACCTTTGTCATTCCCCAACTCCATAGTTAACACGCGATTCAGCATTTCTTTCCTCCCTATTTATAGAAGTACAATAATCATCATACCGATTATTGTACTTCTATATTTACTAGTTAAATAATACCATAATCAAGAAAATCTTGTATTGTACTCATCCATCTAATTAAAGCTGCAGTACCTAAACCAGCCGCTGCACCTAACACTATACCAATCGGACCACTGATCATTGAAGCTAGCCTACCAATTCCGGGTGTAACTTTACCAACAATTTTAGTTACCCCAGTACAGTATGACCAAGCTACGCTACTATAAATAGTGCTACAAAGAAAACTATTATCCTTTTTTTCTCATCTCTTTCATTCCTTCATTCTTAAGGGTTGTTGTGCTTTTTCATCAAACTCAAGCAACCTATTTATATAGGTATGCTTACCAATTAAGTATTCCAATATCATTTCATTATAAAATATTTGAACATCTTTTAAGTAATTATTACTTTCACTTAATTGTAAAATAAAATCTGTTTTATTTTTGTAAAATTGTAATAACGCATGATTTGACTCATAATCTTGTATATGCTTCTCATAAAATTTTTTATAAAATCCTATATCACTGTTTGTTACGATTTTATTTTTCATAAGTTTACACAAAATGATCATATGCTCTCTGTTAAATTTGAACTTATCGTTAATTAAAGGGTTATATTTTTTTATCCACGTTTCAATAATTACATCAATTTGAATAGGTGCTTTCTTTGAATTGACCGTACAGTAGTCAATATATTCCCCTATCAGAGTTATCGTTTTATAATTTAGATCATCCATACTATTTATAGAGATTATTTTTTTGATTTTATTTTCCAAAAAGGTGTTACATGTGTCGTTTAACAAGCTAAATTCAAATATACCGTAAAGGGCAAGATTATTATCCGCTTTATGTTTCCAATAAATATATATATCCCCCTCTACTCCCATCGCTTTAACAAAGCTATATATAAACAATAGGAGACTTGTTATAATTAGGAAAAGAGGATATTCATTAATTATTTCAGCTTTAAATAATAATATACACAAAAATACTAATATTAAATTCATGATAGGACCCAATACTAAAGATAACTGATAAGATCTAATAAACTTTTTTAGTTCATATTCATTTTCTATTTTACTGATTTTTGGTACTATACCCCCTCCAATTAAAAAATTGCTTATTTTAAACTTTATAATTTTCTTTTTATAGTTTGTATAGATAATAGGACCCACAGCGGCTAAAATTATTTGGTAACCGTAAACTTTAAATCCAATTATATGTCCTAATTCATGAATGAAAATTGTAATATAGTAACAAGCAATTAAACTTAAAATTATTTCTATTGTTCCAATTAAAGAATAGTCGGACCGCATTTCCAATATGTAATACATAGCAGAGCCACCAATTAAAATTGGTAAAACTAAAATAAAAACATCCTTAATTGCTGAAATTTTTTTTATGATAATCTCCCCTATAAATGTTTTAAACTTGCACCTAACCAACTGTAAAAGGGTTGGCTTTTAACGCAATAGCAGCAGTAGTTACCCATTTAAAAATCTATTATTTTCATGAATAAACAATGCCAATATACCTATAAAATTAGTATTCCATTCCAACATTTAAAACAGTAGCTCTTTTCATTTAAGCCCCCTCATTTACCAAGTTGGCCTTTGATATATTTGTGATCCTGCAAAATCGAATGCATTTCCCCAACCAGCTTCTGCATATCGGCCATTACCAATATATATTAATCCTACATCTGCAGTTGCTTTAGCTATTAAAGACAAACGTCTCAATTTGTCCACCGTAAGGGCTGACCCTTTACAATTAGCAATGGTAGGAGATGTTCAATTCATCACTTGCTAAGTCTTTTCTTTACTGGAAAACTTACTATGAATATATACGATAACACTCAGTCCACTAACAAAAATAAAACCTCTTATGATATCTGATAGACTCCTTAGCGAGATATATACGATAAAATTGATAATTAGTAATACTACATATAGTATTATATTCTGCCTTTTATGATATTCACCACCCTGCCCATTATTCCATTATCTTGAATATGTGCAAAATTTTTTTGTGAAAAGCAAGACCATAATAATCAGTTACACGTTCATAGTTAAGATGTAAAATGGCACTGGCGTGTTTACTTCAATTGAGAAACTTCTCTACACTTCTTATATAAACATGCATATAAAAGGCATGCAAACTTAATATTTGTTTCATCAAATGATGGAACCTTCTACTATACAATACCAACCAAATCGTTTTTACGGTCTTTACGAATAGTTGATACTCTATATGCTTTTTGTTTTTAGTAAAGCGAATCCCTTATTCTTTTTTAAAACTATTCTTTATATTTACATGCTTTTTCACTAATACCTCCTCTATATCAATAAAGCACGTACTATAAAAAAAGAATGTTAAAATAGGATACGTTATTAACTCAGGAAAGCTGTTAATATAACCTTTAAAAATGTAAAAATAGAGAATCGATAGACTAGCAGCTAATAACTCAAGCAGATTATTCATTGAAAAATTTCGGTAGAAAAAATTTACAAAATTCAATGGATTAAAGCTTAATCCATTGAACGCCCGAATCGCTATAGGAATAAACCAAACTCCATCTAAGTAAAAATTTTCACCCCCTAATACTTGAATGCTAACAATATATATAAGTGTGTATAATAATATCAGCATTACAATTCTATAACTCCTAACATATAGATGAACCCGGCTAAATAAATGATACAGATTAACTTTTGGTAAAATTTCAAACGCTTAAATTTGTCATGCATACACCTAGATCCTTCTTTCATCAATCATCATTTGTATTGTTTAATAAAGTAATATCTTATACTGTCCCATTGCTTAACGTAATGATTTCATCAAATAAATTATACTCTCCTTTAGATAATCCATGAGCAGCAATAATTATTAATTTCCCTCTTTCTTTAAGTAGAATAATATACTTTTTACAATTTCGTAATTTTCATCAGTTGATATTCTACATGCTTTTTGACTAATAACTTCTCAAAATCATTAAAGCACGTACTATAAGAAAAGATTGTTAAAAGAGGATACGTTATTAACTCAGAAAAGCTATTAATATACCCTTTAAACGACCACCTGCTCAAGTAGATGGATTTGGACACCTAAGAGGCTTTTCACTAG
>NZ_JAPRAT010000008.1 GCF_026805325.1 Natronobacillus azotifigens | reverse complement strand
AAAAGTTCACCTTGCTTACTTGTAAGGTGAATTTTTGTTATACTATAAAATAAAATTTTAAAAACCGGCTAATTGTTGAGAATAAGTCTCTTTATCCCGGAGCAACCGTCCGTAAGGCTCCCACTTCAAAACAACGAGAATACCAAGTAGTTTATAGTTTAAGTGGGAGTAACGGACGCTAGCACCCCGAATGGTTCAAGGGCCTTTAGGTCATCCTTTAGGACTAACAATCAGTGGGGGAGTACCTAAAAACACCCACTGATTGAAGTTTCCCTTTAATACGAAAGGGAATCGATGTTTAGCGGTTTGTACTATAGCAAGAAGGGAATGCTAATTTTATATAAGTTTTCACTAATAAAGGAGGGGGAAAACATGCGGAATGTAACGATAGAGCAACTGTATCATCATCCAATCGTTCAGAAATATGTAAACCGCTCTGGAATGGCGCATGCAATTGAGGTTGCTGAACACGCGGTGACTATTGCTGACCAAATGAACGTCAATCCTGATCAAGCAGCAAAAGCAGGGTTCCTCCATGATATTGGTCACTACGAATGGTATCAAGATGGAGAGTGGGATTTTGATCGGTATAAAGAGAATGACATCCATGCGATTAAAGGAGCGGAACGAGCACACAAATTATTAATTCGAAACGGAGAAGAACATAAAGCAGCTAAAGCAATTGCTTTGGCAGTATTGTTGCATACAGATTCCTACTTGCCAGAAGGCGACTTACAGCTAACACCATTGCAACAAGTGGTGGCAAAGGCCGATACAGCTGTAGAAGAAGAAAAAGGAGCTCATCATTACCGAACGATCAGTGAAGAAGAAGCAATCAACAGAATCAAGCAATTAGACAGAAAGGTTCAGCAGTTACTAAAATCGAAGCATGATATCGAACAAACCCATTAGCTCACCTAAAACTTAAGGTGTGTTAATGGGTTTTGTAATGACCTATTTAATTAGTGTGCTTCATTAGCATAATGATGATAGGTCTCCATTGCTAAGGTAACTCCTTGGGCAAAAGCAGCTCCCCCACCTAAAGCTGCACAAACACCAATTGTTTCTGCAATTTCTTCTTCTGTTGCGCCATGCTCCACTGCACCTTTTGTATGGTACATAATGCAATATTCATCTTGCGCATATACACTTATTCCTAGGGCGATTAACTGTTTTTCTTTTTGATTAAGTTTCCCTGGTTCGAAACAGTGTTCAGTAAACTTCATGTAAGCCTTGGTGACCTCGGGTAACTTTTCTTCAAAATAAGCAGTGCCCTCTTTATAGTCCAAAATTGATGCGTCAAAATAATTGACATATTGCTCGTTATTTTCTATATCCATGTCACAACCACCTTTGCAATTTTTTTTAGTTTCTGCAAGTTTGCCATAGTTATGCTTTTGTTTATCCATAATTTTTCTCGGGTATGGATAAAGTGAAACTTCAATCAGTGGGGGTTTTTAGATATTCCCCCACTGATTGTTAGCCCTAAAGGATGACCTAAAGGCCCCGGGGGGCTAGCGTCCGTTACTCCCACTTAAACAACTTGCTTTTCTCGTTGTTTTGAAGTGGGAGTCTTACGGACGGTTGCTCCGGGATAAACAAAGCAGAATAAAAAGGAGTGAGGTAAATGGTCGAAGATAAAGATGTAGAAGTAGATAAGCGGGAGAAGAAATCCGATCCAAGTAAGGTCGGCGTAGCTTTCATCAAATACGCGGCTTACTTAATTATTTTCTTTGGGATCCTTTGGTTTGTGATAAATTATATTATGAATTGATCCTCAGAACTGAAAGATGATGCTCTATCTAATAGGTGCAATAGATTTTCTAATATCACAGTAGGGTCTGATGGTGTCACGTTATAGCTTGTCACCATCAAACCCTTACAAAATATTGCATCTTATTAATATTAAAAAACTGGACTGGTTTCCCTGATTTTTCTTTCAAAGAATATTCATCGCGTGTCAAACAGCAAAGCAAAACGTAACCATTCTCATGATTGATGTAGTGTTACTCCCCACGTTCCGCAAAAAGTTGACTAATCTTCACAATGGTCTGAACGGCTTTTTCCATGTTATCAACCGAAATGTATTCATATTTGCCGTGAAAGTTCTCTCCACCAGTAAACAAATTCGGTGTAGGAAGTCCCATATAAGAAAGTTGTGAGCCATCTGTACCACCACGGATCGGCTCAATAACTGGTTCGATATCTAATTGGCGCATCGCATCAGCTGCAATGTCGACAATATGGCGAACAGGTTCAATTTTCTCACGCATATTATAATACTGGTCTTTAAGTTCCAAAGATATTGCCGCATCCCCATACTTTTGCTTGAATTCTATCACTAACTTTTCCATGGTGTGTTTCTTTTCCTCGAATGCTTTCCGATCATGATCTCGTATGATGTAATACAATTTGGAAGCTTCTGTATCGCCATTGAAAGAAAGCAAATGATAAAACCCTTCATACTCTTCTGTGAATTCTGGTGCTTGCTCTGCTGGTAAACGGTCTTGAAATGCCATCGCTAGTTTAATCGAATTCAGCATTTTGTTTTTTGCTGTGCCAGGATGTACGTTATTCCCCTGAAAAGAAACTTTAGCCGCTGCTGCATGAAAGCTTTCGTATTGCAATTGACCGATTGGACCACCATCAACGGTATATGCATAATCTGCTGCGAAAGCATCTACATCAAATTGATGTGGTCCTCGCCCGATTTCTTCATCCGGTGTAAAAGCTACTCGAATTTTGCCGTGTTCAATCTCGGGATGCTCGATTAGGTAAACCATTGCGGTCATAATTTCCGCAATCCCAGCTTTGTTATCTGCACCGAGTAGGGTAGTACCATCTGTAGTAATCAGTGTGTGTCCATGATATTTCTTTATTTCCGGATATTCACTAGTTTTTAAAACGACCTGTTTTTGTTCATTAAGCACGATATCGTTTCCATCATAATTATCGATTCGTTGAGGGTTTACATTCTTACCCGTGAAGTCCGTTGCCGTATCTAGGTGTGCTAAAAAACCAATTGTTTCTACTTTTTTATCGGTATTAGCTGGTAATGTCGCCATCACATAGCAATGCTGATCAATCGTTACATCAGTCATTCCAATTTGCTTTAATTCTTCAACTAATTGTTTCGCTAATGTCCACTGTCCTTCGGTTGAAGGGCAGGAGGGGTTATCTTCATTGGATTGTGTGTCAATTTTTACATAAGAAATAAAACGGTCCACTATTTGTTCTTTCATTTTCTTCAGCTCCATTCTAGAATCTTCCTTTATTTTAGCATAGCTTAAACAAAAACAATAAGGCAATGACTTTATTGCTTATGTTGCTCAAACCATCGTTCCCAAGTAGCTAAATCTCCATCTAAAACAAAGTGTTGATACTGTTCAGGAAGTTTAGATGCACCGGATCCTCCAATGACAATGGAAGGGCTTTGTTTTTCTTTTTCTAGTTCGCTTAGTAACGCGGTTAAATAATTCCTATTTGATGCAAGCGTTACGGATAGACAAACGATATCAAGGCTATCTTTCTTTAGCATCGTTAGGATTGCATCTATTGGTGTATTTTCACCAATAAAAATAACATCCACTCCCCGTTTTTTTAGAAATAACGAAAAAAGCAATAATCCAATCTGATGCATTTCGTTTGGGGGACAAATAGCGATTGCTTTGCCATGTTTCCCTGAGGATTCCAATCCATAAAATACTTGAGAAATCTGCTGTTCAATAAAATGACTAATGAAATGCTCGTGAGCGACGGTCAGATCTTTGCTCTCCCACTGGTCGCCTACCTTTACTAAAATAGGAATGAAAATATGATGAAAAATTGCTTCGGCATCATGAATAGTAAATAGTTGATTGGTAAGCTTTGTAGCATTTCTTATGTCATAGCTAGTCAAAAAATCAAAAATAGTATCAATGAAATATCGATAATCAATGGTTTCGCTTAGTGGCTTGGCTTTTTGTTTTCGCAACAATTCCATCGCTTGTTTGACTGTTATTTTTTTGGCTTGTTTTTGATGAATTACCCATAATAGATCATCTAAATCTTCTTGTTGGTAGACTCTTGCTCCACCTTCTGTTCTATTTGGGATGATAACACCATATCGTTGTTCCCATGCACGTAAAGTAATCGGAGACATTCCCGTTAACTCAGCTACTTTTTTGATGCCATACATTGTGTTACCTCTTTTCTTTACCGTATCAATATATTCCTTATTTTAGTTGATTCCGAATCAAATTACTAGATATGTATGCAAAAGACTATGCAAAAGTTATACAAAAAGGATATAATTATGGTAGAGGAGTCGTCAAATCACTAGTACAGTGCAAGTTAGGAAGTGGACACTTTTTATCGCTTCCATAACTAAAGTATCTGCTAGATACAGTTTCGACAGAGGAGGAGAACGTGATGAAAAAGATTGTCGTTGTAGGAGCGGGACCAGGTGGATTAGCAGCAGCGATGCAACTGAGTGCAGCTGGACACCACGTTACCGTTTTTGAAAAGCAAGGTCAATTAGGTGGACGAACGTCAAAGTTAACGCTAGGAGACTATCAATTTGACTTAGGACCTACCTTTTATATGATGCCAGAAGTACTAGAAGAAGCATTTGAAAGGTCAGGACGAAATCTACATCATTATGTGAATATGAAAGAAGTTGATCCACTGTATACATTAAAATTTGGCGATGTGTCGTTCTCCCCCAGTCGGAATGTCGAAGAAACGAGAGCTCAAATCGAACGTTTATTTCCCGGTAACGGAGAAGGGTATCAACGGTTTTTAGCGTTAGAAGAAAAAAAGTTTGAACGGGTTACTGCTTTGTTAAAACAACCGTTCACAAGATTTCGTGATTTTTTCACAAAAGAAATGATCCTTGCTTTGCCTCGCTTAAACGCATTTGACACTGTCTATGGCCGGTTATCTACCTATTTTACTGATGAACGCTTAAAGTGGGCATTTTCTTTTCAAGCAAAATATCTCGGGATGTCTGCTTGGGATTGTCCAGGGACTTTTACGATCTTATCTTTTCTCGAACATTATCATGGATTGTTTCATCCGATCGGTGGAGTAAATCAAGTGTGTGAAGCAATGGGACGTGTCGTTCGTGAGTATGGCGGAGAAATCTACTTGAACACCCCGGTGAAACAAGTGCTTGTTGAAAACGGATCTGCACACGGGGTCTTGCTAGAATCAGGCGAAAAAATTGCCGCAGATGATGTGGTAATTAATGCAGATTTTGGTTATGCTGCGAGCCATTTATTTGATCAGAGCAATCTGAAAAAATACAAAAAAGAAAAACTAGCAAAGAAAAAACTATCACTCTCTACTTTTATGTTATATCTAGGGGTAGATAAGCCGTTAGATTTACCCCATCATATGGTGTTTTTTTCTGAAAACTATCAAAAAAATGTTGAGGATATAACCAAGCGCGGCATTGTTTCCGAAGATTTATCGATCTATGTGCATAATCCGTCTAAGCTAGACCCAACACTTGCACCAAAAGGGAAATCTTCTTTATATATTCTCGTTCCTGTACCTAACTTGGATGCCGGGATTGATTGGGAAACGGTTAAGCCAAAGTTAAGAAAACAGATCCTCGATCGATTGGTAAAAGAATCAGGTTTAGAAGACTTGCGTGAGCATGTTGAAGTGGAAAAAATCATTTCGCCATTAGAATGGGAGCAAGATTATCATGTCTATCGAGGCGCAACGTTTAATCTGGGGCATCAGTTGAAACAAATGATGTATTTCCGACCACATAACAAATTTGATGATGTCGATCATTGTTTCTTGGTTGGTGGAGGAACACATCCGGGAAGTGGCTTGCCGACAATTTTTCAATCTGCCATTATTAGCACAGACTTGTTACAACAACAATACTCTTCTGGTGCAGATGCATCACGAAGCGATCAGGAAGAAGTTATCCCAATGAAGGAAACAGTCTAATGAATATAGCTGTTGTCGGTGCTGGGGTTGGTGGATTAACCACTGCTTTATTGTTAGAACAAGCAGGCCATGAGGTAACGATTTATGAAAAAGAACCGAGATTAGGTGGAAGATTAACCTATCAAACCAATGGAGAGTATACCGTCGATCAAGGGCCGACGATTGTGTTGTTACCAGACTTGCTATTAGAGATTTTAGCTGAAGTCGGGATATCTTCAGATGCAGTCGATCTTATTCGCTGTGATCCGTTGTATGACATTCATTATTCGGACGGAACGACATTACGAAAATGGCAAGACCAACGTAAACAGACAGAGGAAATAGCCCGCACATTTCCAAGAGAGGTAGCAGGATACGAACAGTATATGGAAGAGATGCGCAAAATCTATCATTTTGGAACCAAGGCATTCTTATCACGTACTTTTTCCTTGAAGCGTGAGTTTCTCTCTTTTGAAAATGTAAAATTTGTCTTAGCCTCCCAATCTTATAAAAGTGTCACCGCCTATTTAACAAGGTTTTTTGACGACATTCGAATGCGTCATGCTTATGCGTTGCAGACACTCTATATCGGTGGCGCCCCCCATCAAGTGCCGGCCCTTTATGGTCTTATTTCATATAGTGAGCACGAGTTTGGAATTTGGTATGTCAAAGGGGGTTATTATTCGCTTGTAGACGTGTTGGAAAAAGCATGTCAAGAGCGTGGGATTCGTCTCTATAAAGGCACACAGGTAAACCGAATACTTGTTGAACAAAAGAAAGTCCATGGTATTTCAACAGAACAAGGGGATTTTCATTACGATAAAGTTATTTATAATGGCGATTATCCAACGATTGAATCGCTGATTCCAAATGAAACAGTTGTGCAAAAAAAACTAAAACCTTCTTCAGGCTGTGTGATGGTTTATTTAGGGGTAAATAAACGGTATGACCAAGTGTTAACTCACCAGTTTTATTTATCGGATGATTTTGATCAGTATATGGAAAAGGTTGCCCAAGATAATCGTTTACCAGTGGACCCGTCGTGTTATGTTTTTAATCCTGTAACTATCGATGCCGAGGCTGCGCCTGATGGGAAAAGTGTCTTGTACGTCCTCATTCCGGTTTCGGCAGGTGTTGAATATGATCAAGCAGAATTAGAGCAATTCGTAGAAAAACAAATAACCCGGCTCGAACAGGTGAGTTTTCCTGATTTACGTGAAGTGATCGAGTGGAAATCAATCCGTACACCAAAAGATGCGTTAGCAGAAGGTTTGTTTGGTGGAGGGAGCTTTGGAGCTGCACCAACAATTACGCAGTCCGGAGCATTTCGCCCCCAACTCGTTCATCCGACGATTAAAGGTTTATATGCAGTAGGTGCATCGGTTCATCCAGGTGGAGGCATTCCCATTGTCATGCAAGGTGCTCGTTTATTAAGTGAAGCAATAAAAAAAGGAGAGTAGAAGGCTATGTTATTAGAGAAAAACATTTCACTTCAGTGTAAAAACATGATGAAAAAAGGTTCTTCTAGTTTTTATCAAGCATTTAAATGGTTACCACGAAAAGAACGGGAAGCCGTTTATGTAATCTACTCTTTTTGCCGAATGATTGATGACTCTGTAGACGAACCAGAAAACTCCCCGTATACTTTAGATGAGCTAGAGTACCATTTGAACAAACTTGAAGAAGCGGATGGACATTTTATTTGGTCTGCGTTACGCTGGGTATTCGATGAATTTTCATTGAAAAAAGAGCCATATCATATTCAGATTAGTGGCCAGCGGTTAGATTTCGTTCAGAAAAGTTATCCTTCCATGACGGAGTTAGAGGATTACTGCTATCGTGTTGCTGGTTCTGTAGGGGAGATGCTCATTCCTATTTTACACCCTAACCCAAATCAGTCGCTCATCGATGCTGGAATCAGTTTAGGAAAAGGAATGCAGATTGTTAATATCATTCGTGATATTGGAGCGGATCAACGGTTGGGAAGAAGGTATGTTCCGCTTGAATTAATGAAACAATATGGCTATAGCGAAGCGGATTGGCACGATCAAGTGGTTAATCAAGCGTTGAAAGAGGTAATATCAGCATTAACAGATCAAGCAGATCAATGGTTTTTTGAAGGTCTACGTTATATAGATGAGTATCCAAATAAAAGCGCATTTGCGATGAAATTAGCTGCCGGCTATTATCGTGAAATCATCGCTGTTGTGAAGGAAAATGATTATCAAGTGTTTACAGAAAGAGCTGTCGTGACAAGCCAACGAAAAAGTCATTTATTACTACAGCTAACGAAATAGCGTAAGGAGTTGTATCGATGACAAATGAAATTACGATTCGAAAGTCGGAACATATTAAACTATGTTTGACAGATCAAGTATTAGGAGAGGGAATAACAACAGGAATGGAGTCAGTCAGGCTTGTACATAACGCATTACCAGAGCTTGATTTTGACTCGATTTCTTTGGCGACCTCTTTTTTAGATCATAAACTAAAAGCCCCTTTTTTTATTAGTTCGATGACTGGTGGTGCACAACAGGCAACCGAGATTAATCGCAACCTTGCCCAAGCGGCAGAACACAATGGGTGGGCATTTGCCCTAGGTTCAACGCGAGCACTGGTAGAGGATAAAAGTTATCGATCTACCTTTCAACTTCGCAAATATGCCCCAACGATTCCTATCATCGCTAACTTAGGCGCTGTTCAGTTGAATTACGGCTTTGGAGTGGAACAATGTAAAGAGATCATCCATGAGACAGGAGCTGATGCTCTTGTTTTGCATTTGAATGCGATCCAAGAAGTGATTCAAACGGGGGGAGATACGAATTTCGCTCAGTTGTTATCCAAAATAGAACACTTGTGTAATTCCTTAACGATTCCTGTTGGAGTAAAAGAGGTTGGCTGGGGTATCGATGGAGCCACCGCCCTTCGTTTGCGTAATGCCGGCATCGCATTTATTGATGTTGCAGGTGCTGGCGGAACTTCTTGGAGTCAAGTAGAAAAATTGCGTTCACAAGATCCGGTGCGAAAAGCAGCTGCAGAAGCTTTTGTGGATTGGGGAATCTCAACCGTTGAGAGCTTAATTAGTGTACGAGATAAGATAAGCGATGCCCCAGTTTTTGCGAGTGGTGGAATGAAAACAGGCGTGGACGCAGCGAAGGCAATTGCGCTAGGAGCTGACGCGGTAGGGTTTGCCCGTTCAATATTACGAGAAGCGACTACCTCAAAAGAGCAAGTAATCGAAATAATGAATACACGCGAATTGGAGCTAAAAATGGCTATGTTTGGCTTAGGATCAGGGACAATTGCGGATTTAAAGAAAACCGATCGTGTAATCGTAAAATAAGTGCTAGCTCTATCGATCATCTCCTTTCGTTTCTCTTGTGATACAATAGGATAAGTTAACGGTTATTACCTTGAAGAACGCCTAATTTTGATTCACTAAAAAAAGGAGAGGATAGAGTGCGAACTGCTTTTTTACAACTATTTTTCGGTTATCTCATTGTGCTGATTGGTATTGATGTTGGAGGTTTTGATTTATTATTTGATCCAATTGGTTATCTTTTAATCGCAGCGGGATTAGTGAAATTAGCTCAACGATATGATTATGCTGATACAGCTTACCGTTTAGCCTTTTTCTTAGCTTTTTTTGGTATAATTCATGTGATTGTTCCTATATTTTTAGGGAGCATTCCTTTTTTGTTTTTCGGTGTCGATCTTTTTGATCTTATCATAAGTATACTGAAGTTACTGCTTGTCTATTTTATTTTTCAGTTACTTTTACAATATAGTGAAAGAAAGCAAGATTTTCAATTACGAGCATCAACAGGTGCACTACAAAAAATGTATTTTATTTTTGCATTAGCTAGTATCATCTTGTCCCCCGTATTCCTTATTGCTTTCCCCTTTGCACCAATCGGGTTAATAATATTGATATTTGTTTTGGGATATGCGGTGGTAGAAGTGATATTTCTTGTTTGGTTGTTTAAGTATAGCCGCTTGGAGGGTTGAAAAAATGGATTTTTTACTATCGGCAGAAGAATTGTATTATAAGCTCGGGCAAGTAGTTGTCATCGACACGCGCTTTGAGCTTCTTCACCCCACGAAGGGAAAAGCACTCTACCAGAAGTCGCATATTCCTGGAGCACAATATTTTGATTTAAATGAAGATCTAGCTTCTCCGATAAGAAAACATGGAGGTAAACATCCTCTGCCGGACTCGGCTGCTTTTCTAGCAAAGCTCGGGGAAGCTGGTATCGATCAAGATACGACGATCGTCATTTATGATCAAGGGAATGCAATGTTTGCCGCGCGCTTGCATTGGTTGTTGGATTATTATGGTCATAAGCGTAAATATATTCTCGATGGTGGGTTTACTGCATGGGAAAAGGCTGGCTATGCTACAACAGACAGCATTGTTATTCCTACGCCAAAAAGTTACCATGCTGAAGCGAAGCAAGACATGATCGTGAATATCGAGCAAGTTAAAGAACGACAAGCAAGTCGTGATTCAACATTAATTGATGCACGTTCTTGGGAGCGATATTTAGGGAAGACCGATCCGTACTATGAAAAAGCAGGGCACATTCCAGGAGCAAAGAGTTTTGATTGGCAGCCACTTTTAACGGAACAGGGAAAGTGGAAGACGAAAAAAGAAATACGCGACTATTTTTCTGAGCTCAAACCAGGGGGAGAAATTGTTGTCTCTTGTGGTTCTGGAGTGTCCGCATGTATGAATATTTTAGCATTGCGAGCATTGGGATATACCAATGTAAAACTATATCCTGGCAGTTTTAGTGACTGGATTTCCTATCCGGAAAATAAGGTGGAAACAAAAGCGGAATAGTTTATTCTGTTTTTTTTCAATATAGGAAAACCTCGGGTGTTTTAATCTTTAAATAGAAGTGACAGATTTTCTAGTACAACAGTAAGGTCTGATGGTGACTGACAAAATTGTTTTACAATAGGACCCGATGGTGTTAGATTGGTTTTTCTTAAACCTACTTCAAAATATAAAATGAACCAAGGTGTGGGGGTAAAACAGTAAAATTCTTAATAAAAAAATTTAGTATGGTCTCTTTGTAGAGAATGAGTAAATTTCCCAGTTTCGTCTATGGAAACGCTCGCCTTTTTCAGAATATTTTTTTATGAATAAAAATGTACAATGACTGATAATTATGTGTTATTATGTGTTATAATAATTCGCATATATTCAGAAAATTTGAACAGTTAGTAAAGAGGGGAGTTATTCTAATGAAGAAAAAATATTGGTTTACTTTATTCGCTATTATTAGTATGTTATTTTTAACAGCGTGTGGTTCGGATGATAATACAGGGAGGACCAATGAAACAGAAAACGGAAATGAAACGACAGAAACTTATAAGATTGGTGCATCACAATTTGTTGAACACCCATCTTTGGATGCTGCTTATGAAGGATTCCAAGCAGCAATTGCTGACGCAGGACTGGATGTTGAGTATGATTTGCAAAGTGCTCAAGCAGATCAAAATAATACCGGAACAATTGCACAGAACTTTGTAGCAGATGATGTTGATTTGATTTTTGCCAATGCTACACCTAGTGCACAGGCTGCTTTGCAAGCTACAAGAGAAATTCCGATTGTCTTTACATCGGTAACTGATGCAGTTGGGTCTGGTTTAGTTGATGCGATGGATCAACCGGGTGACAACATTACCGGCGTTATGGATATGCATCCAGACGCAATCATTGAAACCATTGCATTTATCGAAGAATATTTCGCAGGAGTTAATATTGGAGTAGTCTATAATGCTGGTGAATCAAACTCGGTTACTCAAATAGAACATGTAGAAGCAGCAATTGAAGGAACAAGTTTATCTTTAACAGAAAGAACGGTTTCGACTTCTGCTGAAGTACAACAAGCAGCCACTTCACTAGTTGGTGATGCGGATGTTATCATGATCATAACAGATAATACCGTTGTATCTGCATTAGAAAGTGTTATCAGTGTTGCGAATGAGCAACAGATTCCGTTATTTGTTGGGGAACCTGATTCTTTAGAGCGTGGTGGTTTTGCAACGTTTGGAATTGATTATTATACAATTGGTTATCGAGCAGGGGAAATGGCTGTTGAAATATTAACAGGAGCAAAGGCACCAAGTGATATTCACGTTGAATACCCACCAGAAATGCAGTTGTTCATCAATCGAGATGCAGCTGAGAAACAAGGTGTTGAATGGAATAGTACATGGGATGACATTGCTTCCTTTATAGAAGAATAAACAAGAGGTAATACAATGAAATAGAATGAAAAGATAAACCGACCTTTGCTTTTGTGGTTTAATGGTCGGTTTTCTTTTCTTTTAATTAAGGAGAGAGTTAGAGATGTTTATCGCGATTTTTAATGCAATCGATTCAGGTTTAATCTATGCAATTATGGCACTAGGTGTTTACCTGTCCTTCCGTGTTTTGGATTTTCCTGATTTAACAGTAGATGGAAGCTTTGTAACAGGAGCCGCTGTGGCTGCGATAGCAATCATTCATGACGTACCAACAGTTATTGCAACACTGTTAGCGATTGTAGCTGGATTTTTAGCTGGCTGTATCACGGGAATTCTAAATACAAAAGGTAAAATCAATCCGTTGTTATCAGGGATATTAATGATGACTGCATTATATTCAATTAATCTGCGTATTATGGGTCAATCGAATATCCCTTTATTAAATCAACCTACTGTTTTCACGCAACTACGTGGAACTTGGGGAGACTTAGGTATTGATCAAGCAATAAATAATATGTTAATTTCTACATTTGGTTTAGAACGCACTCCTAGTACATGGTCTATTCTTTTTGTTATGATTATTATTACAGCAATTATCAAGTTATGTACGGATTTTTATTTAAAAACAGAGGTTGGCTTGGCGTTACGAGCAACTGGTGACAATGAGAAAATGATTCGGAGTTTTTCTGCAAACACGGATACGTTAACAATCATTGGTTTAGGGATCTCCAATGCTTTGGTAGCATTAGCTGGAGGGCTTTTTGCACAATATGGAGGTTTTGCTGACCTGAACATGGGGATTGGAATGATCGTGATTGGTTTGGCATCCGTAATTATCGGTGAGTCCTTATTCGGTACCAAATCGATCATGCGCACAACATTTGCCGTCATCGTCGGAGCGGTTATTTATCGAATGGTTGTTGCCATGGCACTACGTTCTACTTTTTTAGATACAGGAGATATGAAGCTGATCACTTCTGTTTTAGTCATCACAGCTCTTGTAGTTCCAAAGTTAATTTCTACTCATAAAGAAGTTAAACGAAAACGAAAGAAAAGATTAGAATTACAGACTCGATTGAAGGGAGAGGCATAAATGTTAGAAGTAAAAGATATATCATTGACATTCAATGAAGCCACTCCTGATGAAAAAAAAGCTTTACAAGGCATTAACCTACGCTTAGAAACTGGTGATTTTGTTACGGTAATTGGTAGTAATGGTGCGGGGAAATCAACAATGATGAATGTTATTTCTGGCGCACTATTTCCAGACGTTGGGGACGTGCAAATAAACGATAAAAAGGTGACGATGTTACCAGAATTCAAACGTTCTAATTATATTGGCCGAGTATTTCAAGATCCAATGGCAGGTACAGCACCAGCGATGACAATTGAAGAAAACTTAGCCATTGCCTACGCACGTAACAAAAAACGTACGTTACGTCCAGGTGTAAATAAGAAAAGAAGGGAACTATTTAAGTCT
Source organism: Natronobacillus azotifigens (assembly GCF_026805325.1). Lineage (GTDB taxonomy): Bacteria > Bacillota > Bacilli > Bacillales > Amphibacillaceae > Natronobacillus > Natronobacillus azotifigens. Next base: position 98,382 of record NZ_JAPRAT010000008.1, on the reverse strand, counting down.
TATTTAGCTAGTTTAAATTTAGGATTAGAAGATCGCCTAACAGCAAAAGTCGGACTGTTGTCTGGTGGGGAGCGCCAAGCTTTATCTCTATTAATGGCGACGTTCACCGAACCTGATATTTTATTGTTAGATGAGCATACTGCAGCTCTAGACCCATCGCGTGCGGAGTTAATCACAAATTTAACGCGTGATGTTGTAGAAAAGACGCATTTAACCACTCTTATGGTTACCCACAATATGCAGCAAGCATTGGATCTCGGGAATCGACTGATTATGATGGACAAAGGTCAGATTATTCTTGATGTTTCTGGTGATGAGAAGAGCAATTTAACAATTGAAAAACTTTTACACGAATTCCAAAGAATCCGCGGTACGCAGATGGAAAATGATCGTGCAATTTTAGGTTAGGAGAAAAAATGACAGTATGCAATCATGTGCTGTCATTTTTGTTATAATAGTAGGTGTTCAATTAGAAAAACGCGTGATTACAAGATTGCATTTAAATAACAAAGTGAAAAGTTCATGGATAAAGGTGGGGTATAGATAATGAAATATGGTTTTTCAGATCGAGTAAGATATTTTGATTCATCCGCGGTACGAGATATTCTAAAAGTAGTAAACCAAGGAAATGTCATTTCTTTTGCTGGGGGGCTACCAGATGAAGATTTGTTTCCGGTTGAAGCAGTGAAAGATGCTTTTCAAAAGGCAATTACTTCTGGTAATAAGGCATTGCAATATGCAGAAACGGAAGGTTTAGAGGCACTAAGAATGCATTTAGTGGAACGAATGAAGCGAAAATCTATTTATCGTAATCCAGAAGATGTTTTAGTTACCTCTGGTTCACAACAAGCGATTGATTTGTTTTCACGAGTAATGTTTAATCCAGGCGATGTGATTCTTACTGAAGATCCGACGTATTTAGCAGCATTACAAGTATTCGCATCTTATGAAACAAAAGTGGTTGCAGTTGATTCAGATCAAGATGGCATGCTAAAAGAAGATCTAGAAGAGAAAATTAAATTATTAAAGCCGAAATGTATTTATGTTGTTCCAACGTATTCCAACCCAGAAGGTAAAGTTTGGTCATTGGAGCGAAGAAAAATGTTGCTAGAATTAGCTGAGAAGTATCATGTTGTTGTTATGGAAGATGATCCTTATGGAGATATCCAATTTGATCCTGAAGCAGCACCATCCTCTTTGGCAGCATTGGATGAAGCGAATCAATATGTCGTATATACGAGCACTTTTTCAAAAACAGTAGTACCAGCGATGCGGATTGGTTGGATTGTTGGTCCTAATCAAATTATCCGCTTGATTGCACAAGCGAAACAAGCAGCCGATTTACACACGAACTCAATTAGCCAACACGCACTTGTTCATTTATTGAACGATTTTGATCTTGATCAACATGTTCGAAATATTACGTCTGTGTACTATGAACGGATGAAGATAATGAAAAAAGCTTTGGATGAGATCGAACTAGAGGGATTGACTTATTTAGAGCCAAAAGGTGGCATGTTCTTCTGGGTGAATCTACCAAAAGAAATGAACACAACCGACTTGTTAAAGGCAGCCGTTGATCAAGGTGTGGCATTTGTTCCTGGAAAGCCATTTTATGTTGGAGAGGCAGAAGGAAATACTTTGCGATTGAACTTTACTAACTCGACTCCAGATAAAATTGAAACCGGTATGAAACGACTCGTTCATGTAATCCAAGAAGCATATTTACAAGTGAATTAATACAAAGCTAGTCATAACCAAGATAAGGTTTTGGCTAGCTTTTTTCGATCTTGAAGATGGAAAGGATTACGAAAAAAACGCGGAGAATGCGAATAAATTAGAAAAGATGCGAACAAATCGTAGAGAATGCGAATAAATCGTAGAGAATGCGAATAAATTAGAAAAGATGCGAACAAATCATGGAGAATGCGAATAAATCTGAAAAGATGCGAATAAATCATGGAGAATGCGAATAAATCGGAAAAGATGCGAACAAAATGCAGAGAATGCGAACAAATCGGAAAAGATGCGAAGAATTCATGGAGAATGCGAATAAATCGGAAAAGATGCGAACAAAATGCGGAGAATGCGAATAAATTAGAAAAGATGCGAACAAATCGTAGAGAATGCGAATAAATTAGAAAAGATGCGAACAAATCATGGAGAATGCGAATAAATCCGAAAAGATGCGAAGAAATCATGGAGAATGCGAATAAATCGGAAAAGATGCACGCAAAATGCGGAGAATGCACGTAAATCGGAAAAGATGCACGCAAATCTCGAAGAATGCACGTAAATCCGAAAAGTCGCGAGTAAATCCCAGAGAATGCGAGCAAACCCTACAATCAAAAAAGGAACCCTAGTACTAGGATTCCTTTTTTATCTATTAAGCCATTAATCTTCGTCAACAGGATAAACACCGTTTTCATCATGTACCTCATTACCTGATAAGGCAGGATTAAATACACAAACCATACGCATATCTGTTTTCGCACGCAAAAGGTGCTCATCATTTTTATCTAGTGCATATAATTGATCTTTTTTAATTGGCCACACTTTATTATCGCTAAGTGTTACAACTTCGCCTTCCCCTTCAATACAGTAAACGGATTCTAAGTGGTTTTGATACCAGATATGAGTTTCTGTACCTGCTTTAATGATTGTATCGTTAACAGAATAACCCATTCCATCTTTTTTTGTAATTAAACGACGGCTAATCCAGTTACCTCCGTCTACCTCGTGCTTTGTTCCTAATACTTCTTCTAGTGATACAACTTTCATTTCGCCTGCCCCCTATATTTTTTGTATATATTATTCGTGCCAACTGGACCGATGGCTCACTTTTTCTAAGTAAGCGCATCAACGATTTTTCACAGCTATTATCTTAATACTTCTTTGATACTATCTTCAATAATTGCTAAACCTTGTCGTAATCCTGCTTCATCAATGTTAAGTGCAGGGAAGAGTTTGAATACTTCATCATTAGGCCCCGCTGTCTCCATAATCAGACCACGTTGAAATGCCTCGGCAGCAATTTTCCCAGCTAATCCGTCTGCACCACAAGCAACTCCGACCATTAATCCGCGACCGCGAACTTCTCCTTCAAGAGCTGGATATTTTTCTACCAGTTGATTTAGGAATGCTAGTGTGATTTCAGATTTTTCATGAATATTTTGTTCTAATTGATCGTCTTTCCAATAATCAAGTGCAGCAGATGCTGTAATGAAAGCATGGTTGTTTCCACGGAAAGTACCATTATGTTCACCAGGTGAAAATTTATCAATATCTGGACGGATAAGCGTTACAGCTAATGGCAAGCCATAACCACTTAACGATTTAGATAAGCAGATGATATCTGGTTTAATTCCAGCTGGTTCAAAACTAAAGAATGATCCAGTTCGCCCAATACCAGCTTGAACATCATCGACAATTAAAAGAATTCCCCAACGCTTACAAACGCGTTCTACTTTTTTTAACCATTCAAAACTTGCTGCGTTAATACCACCCTCGCCCTGAACCGTTTCTAAAATCATTGCTGCCGGGATCGCAACACCACTACCGCTATCTTCTAAAAATCTTTCTAAATAATCAATCGAATCTTGTTCGTTCACGTAGTTATCGTATGGCATGGTAACAACGTTTTGAAGTGGGATTCCTGCTCCTTTACGTTTCATCGAGTTTCCTGTAACAGATAAAGAACCGATCGTCATTCCGTGGAATCCATTCGTGAAACTAATTACATCAGTTCTTCCAGTTACTTTACGTGCTAATTTCAACGCACTTTCAACCGTATTGGTTCCAGTAGGTCCTGGGAACATGATGCGATAGTCCAGGTTACGCGGTTGTAGGATGATATCATTGAATTTTGTTAAAAATTCAGCTTTTGCTTCAGAAGCCATGTCTAGTGAATGCGTAATGCCATCACTTGTAATGTACTCAATTAACTTTTGTTTCATATGATCATCGTTATGACCGTAATTTAACGCACCTGCTCCAGAGAAGAAATCAATATATTCTTCACCCTCAGCATTCCACATCTTATATCCTTTTGTTTTTGTGAAGACAGTTGGGAAGCTTCGTACATAACTACGAACTCCTGATTCTAATTGTTCAAAAACTTCCATATCTTTGTTCAATACCATTTCTTTGCTCACCACATTTTCCCCCTCGGTTAATTTTTTAAAATAAATTTATCGCAATTTTCTCAAATTTATCCTTACAAAAATCTTTTCTCTAATCTATTGGACCAATTCTAAACTTTAATTCTTCTTCAAAACTATTGTCTGGAAACAGGTCTTCGGTAAAGAATGGTTGAATAAGGCAATCTGTTTGATGTTTTCGTGCGAATTTTTTAAATAGAGTTTGTGATGCTTTGTTGGATGGAGTAATAGTAGCTTCAACAAATCGAATTTGATTGGATTTCTGCTGGTCAAGAAGAGCTTGTAATAATTTTGATGCAATTCCTTGTCCTTGAAAATCCGGATCGACGCCAATTTGCCAAACAAATATCGTATCGGTTTGTTCTGGTGGGACAAATCCAGTAATAAATCCTACTAACTGGTTTTCATGTTTTGCTACAACGCATGTTTTTGAAAAATAAGAACTCATCATAATGTATTTATAAGCGGAATTTTCATCTAATGTTGATCGATTTACTAATTTCCACATTGCCGCGCCATCTTTACTAGAGGGCGGTGCGAATTGTATGTTATCTATCTTCGCAATAGTTTCAGTTTGATTATTAATGATAACAAACTCCTTTCCTGTGAGAAGTAATAACAAACGGACACGTATATTATCATAACGATAATAATGAATTAACTCAAACGAGATAAATGGTGATTAATCGTCTTTAATTAGGAAAACCATGGGTGACGGGTATCTGATTCCACCAACTTTATTATTGCTCGTATTTATTAAAGGATTCTCTGGATAAGAGCAAATTTACCATTTGAAAGAAAAAAATATCGAAAAGCTAGAGAATTATCCTCGAAATAATTAAATTTATACGTCATAATAGGAGTAAAACACCGTCGAGGAGGGTCTTCATATGGTATTAGAGCTCAAAGGGGTAGGGTTACAGCGAAACGGAAGTTGGATATTACAAGATATAGACTGGACAATCAAGAGCGGAGAGAATTGGGTGCTCTTAGGTTTAAATGGCGCAGGAAAAACAGCACTACTACATATGTTATGTGGTTATTATTTTCCGACAAAAGGTGAGGTAACCGTATTAGGACGGCGGTTTGGTAAAGATATCATGGGGGATGAACTAAGGAGACAAATCGGTATTGTTTCTTCAACGATTCAAGAACGATTCTACGATTCGGATAGCGCTTATCAAATTGTTCTAAGTGGTGGATTTGCCTCGATTGGCTTATATGAGACACCGACTGATGCAATGCGAGACAGAGCAAAGGAGTTATTAAAAGAACTGGGTTGCTATGGTTATGCGAACAGATCATTTTATACTTTATCGCAAGGAGAGCGTCAGCGTGTAATGATTGCACGCGCGCTAATGGCTGATCCTAAATTACTAATCTTAGATGAACCAACAAATGGATTAGATTTTCTAGCAAAAGAACAGTTGTTAAGCTCCATTGAGCAAATTAGTCAGTCAAAAGGAAATCCGACAATTATTTATGTGACACATCATGTAGATGAGATCTTGCCATCCTTTCAGAAGACGCTCTTGTTAAAAGAAGGACGTGTTTTTAAAGCAAATAAAACGAGCGAAATTCTTACCGAACAAGTATTAATGAATTTCTTTGGAGTTGAAGTTTCTTTAAACTGGTTGCACGAACGCCCTACCTTATTAAAAAAATAAAGAAGTATGCTTAGGCCTTCCTCACATTCACTTATTACTTTGTTGGAATAGAGTAATAGTAGGAAGAGAGGTGGGACTGTTGAGTGTATTTCAATTCTGCTTGCTGTTTTTAGCAACTTTTCGATTGATGCGGATGATCCGCTATGACTATATAACGAGCAGGATTCGCCCGTTCTTTATCAAGGAAACCGAACGTGTACGTGAAGATGGATCGATTGAGGTAACAAACGAAGGAAGAGGAAGTGGATTTCGCTATCATTTTGGAGAGATGCTGGCATGTCATTGGTGTGTAGCGGTCTGGTCAAGTATTCTTTTGTATACTGGTTTTTCTGTTTGGCCAATTGTATTCATACCTATTATTACGATATTAGCCATTGCTGCCGTTGCAAGTATTATTCAGATAATTGTCGATATAGTGTATTATGAATAAAGGCTTTTAAGACTAGAATAAAGTGTAACTTCAATCAGTGGGGGTATTTAGGTATTCCCCCCACTGATTGTTAGCCCCAAAGGATGACCTAAAGGCCCTTGAACCATTCGGGATGCTAGCGTCCGTTACTCCGGGATAAATCAAAAAAGAAGCGTCTGATCAATTTTGAATCTGATCAACGCTCTTTTTTTATTACACTAGCAAGCTTATGATAAATCTGTTGCATAATTCCTTTTTCTTCTGAAATAGGTTCCTTGCTTTCAATTGGTTCTGCTCCTTGTTCGTCTGTTTTTTTCTGTGTTATTTCTTGATTCTTTTGTTCTTTACTCACTGTGTTGTTCGTATGATTGGTCTTCTCTTCACTGATTTCAGGTTTATTAACCTCTAATTTCGCTTTGATTTCAAGACTCCTATTCTTTTTCTGTGGATCTCCTTTTTTTTCTAGCTTCTTTCGTATGCTTTTTTTATCAAAAAGTTGTTGTGAATTTGTCTGTTTTTTTGGTTTGGGTAGTAGATAAGCGGAATCATAGGATTGTAAATCTCTATAATTGAATGTTCTTTTTGTTGGTGTTGAGTCCTCTGTTTGCTGTTGTTTATCTATCCTTGTTTTATTACTTTCGGTAATTTCCCCTTTTTTTTTAAGATCTTCATTCATCGTTTGAAGCAGCTCCTTTTCTGTTTGATTCTCTTCAACTGTAGAAAAATCACTATTTGAATAATCAACGGATTGAAAATAGTGTAAAAGTGCTATGAGCAGAATATATTCACAATAATTGAATGATTCTTGGTTCGATGAGTTTTCTTTTATTCCTTCTATTTCTTCTTTTAATAGGTGAATTTCTTTCTCTTTTTCTGCTAATTCCCAATACAATTGAATGTTCTCATCTGATTTCTGAGTTAGCCTATCATTAATTCTCTTTAATTCTTCTTCAAGTTTTTCATACGCCTTGCTCATATCATTTTTTTGGTAACTTCTAATTAGTTTTTCGTATCTTTTTTGTTGTTCGAACCATTGCTCATTTTGATATCTCAATGTTTCTCACCTCAAACCCTGTGCTCTGTAATAATAATATATGCAGACTTTTTGATTATTGTGTACCTGTCAACAACATAGTGACAATCGACTATTTTTTGTAAGGAATAATGAAAAATAGACCTTTGTACATTACCAAATAGGGTTATTCACATATTTTGATAGTGGAATGAAAATCTATGTAAAGGAGAAGGTCAAATGAAGAATCAACCAGCACAACTACCAGTTGAGTTATTATGTTTTAATGCAGAAAAAGTCTATGACTGGGTTCTATTACAAGAATCCGTTACTGAGAATGTGTCAGCAGACGATATTGGGGTATTACCGATTGATCCATGTGACCCAGCGGTAAGCAATTTATCTATCAATTGTTATTTAGTTGATCCATTAACAGGAAATCAATTGCCTCCAAATGCGGAAATTGTCATTGACGAAGACCCAGATGATCGGGAAGACCGGGATTTTGTTATTGATGGTACACAAGTCACTTTACAACAGGTGAATTTTGAAAAGACGCTCTCTCTTGTTGTTGAATTTAGTGGATTTGATGGTACTACACCATTCTTGGAAATTTCGGATCCTATCGAAATTAATGTATCTGAATCAGTATTTTTATGTGCTCCAGAAGGAACAAGTATTGTAGTACGTGTATCTGATGTAATCTGTAATGCAAGTGTAAATTGTGATAATGGGGAATTAGAAAGTGTTGATGTGTCATTAGATGTATGTCAAAGTGTTCAAAGTGTTGCAAATGTAACATTAGAATTAGAAGCAGGATTCTGTCAACCACGTGATTTATTAGTAACGGAAGAATGCCCGACACCAGTAATTCCACCACAATGTCCAATAGTATTCCCGGGTATAACTAACAACCAGTCACCATCAGTAAGATCTACAGACGAGTAATTAATGTAAAACGAGTTATTTTCAATATTGAAAATAACTCGTTTTTTTTATGTCTTAAGTCTAATTGAAGTGAGGGGTTTTACAAATCGGACTTATGTCCTTTGGGTTGAAAATAAATAAAATTATTTTTTTGATGACTTAAGATCATTTTCTTTTCGTTGTGTATAGAAAAAGACCATGGTTGCCAGTGCTGTTGCTGACAAAAACAAGGCTCCTTTTGTTGGTTTGATCGCAGGTAAATCAGATAAAGACATATTTATTCCTCTTTTCCTTTTTTGATTTAGTGAGAAAAACCTAATGAAGATTGTACAAGTAATGCTCTTTCCTTAAAAAGCTAGCCAATCGCCAAGTTTTCTTTATACTATTTGAAATCAAAAGAATGAACGAAAATAGTATAAGTGCAACTAAGCCTCTGTCTGCGCTTTGCAAGCTAGCCAATCGCCAAGTTTTCTTTACACTATTTGAAATCAAAAGAATGAACGAAAATAGTATAAGTGCAACTAAGCCTCTGTCTGCGCTTTTGCAAGCTAGCCAATCGCCAAGTTTTCTTTACGTGAATTCGATAAAGTCATTGATGATGCGTTCTGTTTCTCGTTCGCTTGGTTTTCGTTTCTCACCTCCGAACAACGGACCACCAACAACTATGGTAAATCTCCCGAAAGTTATATAAGTTCCAATCACATTAATTTTATCAGTGAGTAGAGCTAGAGAAGTGAGGATGTCAACAACATCGATGGTTGCATCGACGATTGGGCGCTTCCCTTTGCTTTCAATTCGTGTACCCCCTGTGATTGGTCCAGTCAACGATAACGCAAACGCACTTTCTGGCTGAATAAAAACTCCTCCAATGGTGATTTGACCAGACAAAAGTAGAGCAGCTGTTATAAAATCAACTTTTCGTAAGATATCTTCAAGTTCTTTGCTCAATGAAAATCGCCACCCTTTGTATTCTGCCAATGAAGAGGTTTCTTCCCTTCAATAATATATGCACCGAAATATAGTGATGTACGTGTGGTGCGCCAATAGATAATGACCTTATTGCTTGAAAAACAGTTTCTTCTGTAATTAATTACAACTACTCTGTTCTAATTAATCATCAATACATAAGTGACGACATATTTTTAACTGAAGGGAGGATCGAATATGAGTAGAATTAACGAATTAGAAGAAAAACTTAATCACTGGGATAAACAACTTAGTGCATATATTGAAAAAATAAAGGAAGCAATTAGTAATAACACCGAATCAAAAACTGTTGAGCAGGTACATGGATATTTTACTAGCTCGATTAACATCAGATCAGAAGAAGAAGGTGATAATTGTGTGATCGGGAGTTTCTATGTTAAAAATATGTCTCCGAAAACATTGAAACAATTGTCCATTTGTTTAATTATGAAAGCGGATATTTCCTATAAGTTTTCCGGAAAATATGCAACAACATCCATGATAAACCAAAAAAAATCAGTTCCATTTCGATGGGAGCAGGTTGAGGGGCCAGAGGAAAAAGAGGGTGTATATTGGTTTCGTTTATCTAATGAAGAAGGTTTAGGTTCCTTCAGTAAGGTATCCTTTCCAGACTTTATGATTACATGGGATAATCAGATGCCATGCTCTTTGAATATTAATGGTTTTGTCTATTCAGAGGAGAATCCAGATGGAGTTCCTGCTGAAAATTCCATTCATCTAGCTATCCAGTAACGGGGAGGGAAGGATATGTCTGAAAATATACTTTGGGATTGGATGGAAGAATATATAAAGAATGCAATTTCAAATGAAAAAGAAAAAAATTTATCTGATTTGATTTTATTGCTACTTATTCAAAGGCAACGTCGTTTAGATGTGGAAGATCGAGCGACCATGAATAACGACGAGCATATAAGTGGAGATTTGGAGGGACGTATTGATCAAATAGTTTTTAAGCAAAAACAAGCGTTTGAAGCATTGATCAACCAATTATCCGCTGACTCAAAGTAAAAAGGGTATTGCTTAAGATGATCTCATCATAAATTCTATGTGAAAAATAAACCTAGTGTTTCGGCGGATTAGCTCTTGTTTACTGCCTACACTTTTAACAATGATTATGCTTAGATTACAGCCAAAGAAACTACAAACTCGTCTAAACAATCAGTGGAGATTTGAAGTTTTCAAAGCGGGAACACAACCCTAGTCAATAGTTAACAAAATGAAAAAACCTCCTGATCAAAAAGATCAGGAGGTTTTTCGGTATATTTATAAAACATAGGGGACTTAGGGATTAACCTTTAAATGCGTTACGATAAACTTCTGCTAATTCAGTTACAAGTGGTAACTTAGGATTTGCAGTAGTACATTGATCTTCGAATGCGCGATCAGCTAAATAATCTACTTTTGCTTCAAAGTCTTTTTTGTCAACGCCATTTTCTGCGATACTCATTGGAATGTTAAGCTCTTTTGCAAGTTTGTAGATTGCATTGATCAAGCTTTCTACTCCTTCTTCCGTTGTGCTTGCAGGTAAACCTAATGCTTTTGCAATTTCTGCATAACGTTGGTCAGCGATAAATTTCTCATATTTAGGGAATGAAACGAATTTACTTGGTTTTTGCGCGTTATAACGAACAACGTGTGGCATTAAGATTGCATTAGCACGACCGTGAGCGATGTGGAACTCAGCTCCAAGTTTGTGCGCTAAACTATGGTTAATACCAAGGAACGCGTTTGCGAACGCCATACCAGCAATAGATGATGCGTTATGCATTTTTTCTCTTGCTAATTCGTTGCTTCCATCATGGTATGCTTGTGGTAAATATTCAAATACAAGTTGAATTGCTTTGATTGCTAATCCATCTGTATAGTCATTTGCCATAATAGATACATACGCTTCGATGGCATGAGTTAATACGTCCATACCAGTATCTGCAGTAACTGTTTTAGGAACTGTCATAACAAATTGTGGGTCAATGATTGCCACATCTGGAGTCAATTCATAATCAGCTAATGGATACTTGATATTTTGTTGTTTATCTGTAATAACCGTAAATGGTGTTACTTCAGAACCAGTACCTGATGTAGTAGGAATAGCAACGAATTTCGCATTTCTACCTAATTCAGGATATTTGTATACACGTTTACGGATATCTAAGAATTTTTGTTTGATTCCGTTGAAGTCTGTTTCAGGGTATTCGTGGAATAACCACATACCTTTCGCAGCATCCATTGCAGAACCACCACCAAGAGCGATAATTACATCTGGTTTGAATTCGTCCATTGCTGCTTTACCACGCATTACAGTTTCTTTTGATGGATCTGGCTCAACATCAGAGAATACTTTACAGTGAACATAGTCAGAACGTTTACGTAAGTTATATAAAACTTTATCTACATAACCTAATTCAACCATCATTGGGTCAGTAACGATCATTGCTTTCGTAATGTTAGGCATTTTTGCTAAATATTGAACAGAGTTTTTCTCGAAATAAACTTTTGGTGGAACTTTAAACCATTGCATATTATTATTCCTTCTCGCCATCTTTTTAATATTGATTAAGTGAACTGCTCCAACGTTAGTAGATACAGAGTTTCCGCCATAAGAACCACAACCTAATGTTAGGGAAGGCATGTAAGCATTGTAAATATCACCAATTGCACCTTGAGATGATGGTGCGTTAACGATAATACGACCTGCTTTCATTTTTGCTCCAAAGGCATCAATCACATCTTGATTTGCTGAATGAATTACTGCCGAGTGTCCTAATCCACCGAATTCTAGCATTTCTTCTGCACGTTGTAATCCTTCTTCGTTACTATTAACTTTAATAGCAGCAAGAACAGGACTTAATTTCTCGCGAGATAGTGGGTGGTCTGGACCAACGCCATTGATTTCAGCAACAAGAATCTTCGTGTTTTCTGGTACTTTAACGCCAGCCATTTCAGCAATCTTAACTGGTTTCATACCAACAATTTTCGGGTTAACTGCACAAGTATCTTCATTGATAACTAATTTCTCAACTTTTGCTTTTTCAGCTGGTGTTAAGAAGTGGCAGCTATGATAGATCATTTCTTTTTTCACTTCTTCGTAGATCTCTTTGTCTACGATCATTGCTTGCTCTGAAGCACAGATCATACCATTATCAAAAGTTTTTGATAGCATTAAATCGTTTACTGCACGTTTTACGTCAACAGATTTTTCGATATAACATGGAACATTACCTGCACCTACGCCCAATGCTGGTTTACCAGAGCTATATGCTGATTTAACCATTCCTGGCCCACCAGTTGCAAGAATAGTAGCAACGCCATCATGCTTCATTAATGTTTGTGTAGCTTCAATCGATGGCTTTTCAATCCATTGAATACAATGTTCAGGCGCACCAGCTTTTACAGCTGCTTCGTATAAAATACGTGCTGCTTCTGAACTACATTTTTGTGCGGATGGGTGGAATGCAAAGATAATTGGGTTACCAGTTTTAATAGAAATGATAGATTTGAACATTGTTGTTGAAGTTGGGTTTGTTACAGGAGTTACCCCAGCAACTACACCAATTGGTTCTGCAATTTCTACAACACCATCTTGTTCGTTTTCACTGATTACACCGATTGTCTTGTCATACTTTACGTTATGATAAACATATTCTGTTGCGAAAATGTTTTTGATGATTTTATCTTCGTATACACCACGACCAGTTTCTTCAACTGCAAGCTTTGCTAGATACATGTGTTGATCTAAACCAGCTAACGCCATTTCTTTAATGATGTCATTTACTTGATCTTGGTTAAGTTTTTTCATTTCTTTTAGAGCTTGTTGTGCGTTATTTGCTAATTTGTCGATGCTTTCTGCTACAGTAACTTCGTTTTTCTTTTCTGCTTTTGTAACCATTTGAAGACCTCCTAATAAATTATGTGAATTAATGAGCATGTAAACCCAAAAAATAAACTATCTGATTACCGACGGGTCACGGGGGATTTTAATAAAAGAAACGTCATTAATCATCCGTGTATTGTTTTTAATGACCACCACATATTGTTTTGTCCAAATGTAGTTTGGAATATCTTTACCTTCTTCTAAACACATCGCTTCAAACACATCGTCAACTTGTTTTTCAAAACTTGATTTTGTGTAAAACTCAGCATCTGTTCCAAAGTCTTTCCATTCTTTTAAAATCATTTTATCACCCCTTCGCTCTTTCTGATTTCATCATATCATCTGTTAGCGCTTACAATATAACGAATTTGTGACAGGTTTGTGAAATGTTTCACATTAGAATGAAGGTGGAGGAGAGAGATGCTTAGAAACGTTGTTATATCAACGTTTCTAAGCGGTGATGAAAATGTGCAGAAAGTAAACTGATGAATATTTTTATAAAAAACTGTTACGTATTGACACAAAGAAGCGTTATAACAGATTGAAATGTGTCGGCTGAAGTTAGTTTTGTTGCAAATGAAAAACGCTTGGGTTTGTAGTGTTTTTCAAACGAATTTCGGAAGGTTCAATTTTCAAAATGGTGTAATTGGGATCTTCAGGACCGTCAAACCATGGCTCAAGATGACTATTCCATAATTTTTCTTTCATAGAATCCTCGTTATGAATCGATGCTACACCTTCTATTTCAATATACTCATCATGTGTTCCGTCGTAAGTATAACCAAGCAAAATGTGAACATGTGGATTATCTTTAATGTCATCAACTTTATGTGTGTTACGATTGGTAGCCGTATACAGGATTAATTCATTGTGAAAGAAAGTCATATAACGGGAATAGGGACGATTATTTTCTACGGTTGCCAACGTCCCGATTTGATGGTCGTCCATTATTTTTTCGATTTTACTTTTTATTTGTTGTTGTTCCAAATTTGTCATCTCCTATCGAGTAGTCCTATACTGTTCTTTCTATTATGGCATGATAGGTATTTTCTTATGCAATAGGATAAAAAACCGAGTTTCTTCTATATAATAGTTAAATTTAATTTGGACGACCTTTTGAAGAGATAAGTAATACAATCTAAGTGGAAAAGAAATGTAGTTTCATTTTGGACAAAAAAAGGACTCCATTAAATATGGAGCCCGAATTCAGCGAGAAGATATGGACGCTAGCCTTATAAACTTTCTTTAAAAATTGCAACAGAGTCATTTCGGTTTAATTTTTTGAAATTTCCATATTCCGAATTTGCAATGACCGTTTTATCAGCCATTTCCTCAATGCTGTCTTCAGAGATTTCATAATCTGCTAAGGTGCTTGGAGCGCCTATACTATTCCAGAATTGGCGTAATGCTTGGATACCTTCTAAAGCAATTTCACGATCGGACTTTCCTATTTCGTCAATATCAAATACACGGACTGCCATTTGCTTAAAGCGAGCTACATTGGCATCTAATGTATGCGTCATCCAATTTGGGAATAGAATGGCTAATCCACCGCCATGAGGAATATCGTGAACAGCAGATATAGCATGTTCCAAGTTGTGTGTTGCCCAATCACCTTGGTACCCCATGTTCACCATGCCGTTAAGTGCCATTGTACCACAATACAGTATAGTAGCACGGTGCTGATAATTCTCTAGGTCCTCTAATAATTTGGGTGCAGTATCAATTACGGTACGAAGGATTCCCTCCACCATTCGATCTTGTAGTAGAGTGTTTTCCTTATGATGAAAATAATGTTCAAATGCATGGGACATAATATCAACGATTCCATATACCGTTTGATCACGTGGTACAGTATATGTATAAACCGGATCAAGTATGGAAAAAGTAGGGTAAGAGTAGGGGCTACCCCAACCGTGCTTTTCTTTGGTTTCCCAGTTTGTAATAACGGACCCTGCATTCATTTCGGATCCAGTAGCTGCAAGCGTTAAAATCGTGCCAAAAGGTAAAGCATCTTTTGCTGGCTTCCTTTTTGTAACAATATCCCAGATGTCATCATCTGTTTTCGCACCTACGGCGATCGCTTTGACACAATCAATTGTGCTCCCGCCACCGACAGCTAAGATAAAATCGATCTTTTCTTTCTTGCAAATTTCAATTCCTTCTCTAGCTGTTGACACGCGAGGGTTTGGTTCAACACCTGGAAGTTCAAATACCTCTGCGTTATGATCCGTTAAAATCTCAATAACTTGATCATAGAGGCCATTACGTTTGATGCTTCCTCCACCATAAACAAGTAATATTTTTTTGTTAAAAGCTTTCAATTCTTCTTCAAGGTGTGAAATCATGCCTTTACCAAAAAGTAATTTTGTTGGGTTATGAAAGGTAAAGTTATTCATTTTTTATCATCCTCCTACTTTATATAATGGTGATTTTGTTTCGATAAGTAAAGCGAAAACTATCGTAGTATGAATAGTTAAAGTATAGTGTATCCATTAATCACAGAAAGATAACTGTGTTATATATAATGAATGCACATAACTATAACAGTATAATACAGTTTTGCTGTACCATAAAAAAATACACTTCATTTATGACAGTCGTTATTGTAAAATCCTTAATATAATAACAAATAAACCGGTATCATTAGGAGTATTATATAGCGATACTTTAGTGTGATAAAATTTGAACATTTTTAGAACTTTTAATATAACAGTTTGAATTTGTGATCTTTTTCACTTCATTTTATTGTCGAAAGGGTATATAATCATAGTAAGATAATCAATAGCTCAAGAAAAAAGTGGCAATTTGATTAAAATTTGAGGAGGTAACGGAAATGAAAGTAGCAGAAGAAGTTACAAAGAATAATCCTTGGAATGGTTTCCGTAACGGTAACTGGCAAAAAGAAATTGACGTCCGTGACTTTATTTTAAAGAACTTTAATTTATATGAAGGTAATGAAGAATTTTTAGCAGGTCCAACTGATGCAACAAAAGCTTTGTGGGATCAAGTAATGGATCTTACGAAACAAGAACGTGAAAATGGTGGAGTATACGATTTAGATACAAAAATCGTTTCTACTATTACATCACATGATGCGGGTTATTTAAATAAGGAAAAAGAGAAAGTTGTTGGTGTACAAACAGATGTACCTTTCAAACGTTCACTACAACCATTTGGTGGTATTCGTGTAGCAGCTGCAGCGGCTGAATCCTATGGTTACAAATTAGACGATGAAGTAGAAAAGATTTTCTCCGATTATCGTAAAACGCATAACCAAGGTGTTTTTGATGCATATACACCTGAAATCAGAGCTGCACGTAAAGCTGGTGTTGTAACTGGTTTACCAGATGCTTATGGCCGTGGTCGTATCATCGGGGACTATCGCCGTGTTGCGTTATATGGAACAGATAAATTAATCGCAGCAAAGAAAAAAGATTTAGACATTATTGGTGGAAATGGTGTAATGTCTGAAGATGTTATTCGAGATCGCGAAGAAACAATGGAACAAATTCGCGCGTTATCTGAATTGAAACAATTAGGTGACACTTACGGATTTGATATTTCAAAACCTGCAACAACTGCTCAAGAAGCATTCCAGTGGTTATACCTTGGATACCTTGCTGCAATTAAAGAGCAAAACGGTGCGGCGATGAGTCTTGGTCGTGTTTCTACATTCTTAGATATTTATGTGGAAAGAGATCTTGAAAATGGAGTCATTACAGAAGAAGAAGCACAAGAATTAGTGGATCACTTCGTTATGAAGTTACGTCTTGTGAAATTTGCAAGAACACCTGAATACAATGAATTATTCAGTGGAGACCCAACTTGGGTAACAGAATCACTAGCTGGTATGGCTGAAGACGGTCGTCCATTAGTAACGAAAAACTCTTATCGTTTCTTGCATACGCTAGATAACTTAGGTCCTGCACCAGAGCCAAACTTAACGGTTCTTTGGTCAGTGAATTTACCAGATAACTATAAAAAGTATTGTGCTAACATGTCGATCAAAACAAGTTCGATTCAATATGAAAATGACGACTTGATGCGTTCTCACTATGGTGATGACTATGGAATCGCATGTTGTGTATCTGCAATGCGTATCGGTAAGCAAATGCAATTCTTTGGTGCACGTGCTAACCTTGCTAAAGGTTTACTTTATGCAATCAATGGTGGAGTAGATGAAAAACTGAAAATGCAAGTAGCTCCAAACTATGCACCAATTACTTCTGAGTATTTAGATTATGATGAAGTTATGAAAAAATACGATACGATCTTAGATTGGTTATCCGGTGTTTATGTGAATGCCCTAAATATCATTCACTATATGCACGATAAATACAGCTATGAGAGAATCGAAATGGCATTACACGATCGTGAAGTATTGCGTACAATGGCATGTGGTATTGCAGGCTTATCTGTAGTAGCTGACTCATTAAGCGCAATCAAACATGCGAAAGTTCGCACGATCCGTGATGAAGATGGATTAGTAGTAGATTATGAAATCGAAGGCGATTATCCGAAGTACGGTAACAATGATGACCGTGTGG
Organism: Natronobacillus azotifigens; assembly: GCF_026805325.1. Taxonomy (GTDB): domain Bacteria; phylum Bacillota; class Bacilli; order Bacillales; family Amphibacillaceae; genus Natronobacillus; species Natronobacillus azotifigens. The sequence goes on along the minus strand of NZ_JAPRAT010000008.1, from coordinate 80,799 downwards.
ATCAAATTGCTGCAGATCTAGTTAAAACATTCATGAACAAAATTAAGCAACACAAAACGTACCGTGATTCTGTACACACACAATCAATTCTTACAATTACTTCTAACGTTGTATATGGTAAGAAAACTGGTAATACACCAGACGGACGTAAAGCTGGTGAACCATTTGCACCAGGTGCGAACCCGTTACACGGTCGTGACCAAAACGGTTCATTAGCATCACTTAGCTCTGTTGCTAAAATGCCATATGAATATGCATTGGATGGTATTTCTAACACGTTCTCCATCGTACCAAAAGCACTTGGTAAAGATGAAGAAACGCGTAAAGCAAACTTGGCAGGTATGCTTGATGGTTATGCGAAGAAAAACGGGCACCACTTAAACGTAAACGTGTTTGATCGTGAAACATTGTTAGATGCAATGGAGCGCCCAGAGGAATATCCTCAATTAACGATTCGTGTATCTGGTTATGCTGTTAACTTCATCAAGTTGACTAGAGAACAGCAAATTGATGTAATTAACCGTACGTTCCACGATAGCTTATAATTTTCACTAATTGTAGGAGGAGACTAGTCTCCTCCTATATTCTTATGTCAGGAGGGCGACAACATGAAAGCAAGAGTACACTCAATAGAGACGCTAGGAACAGTGGATGGCCCTGGTTTACGATATATTATTTTTACACAAGGTTGTTTATTGCGATGTAAGTTTTGTCATAATCCCGATACTTGGAAGCTTAATGAGGGAAAAGAGATGACGGTTACCGAATTGGTGAACGACATTGAGGAGTACCTTCCTTTTTTCCAATCATCAAATGGCGGGGTAACGGTAAGTGGTGGGGAACCACTGATTCAGGCAGAGTTCTTACTAGAGCTGTTTACAGAACTGAAAAAATTAGGTGTCCATACTTGTATAGATACATCTGCTGGTTGTTTCAGTCGCTCTCCACGTTTTCTCGAAACATTGGACAAATTGATGAAGGTTACTGATTTGGTCTTACTTGATTTGAAACATATAGATACTGTTGAGCATAAAGAATTAACAGGAATGTCGAATGAACATATTATCGATATGGCTAGGTATTTAGATGAAAAGAAAGTGCCGGTTTGGATTCGCCATGTACTCATTCCTGGCGGTAGTGACAATGATCAGTATTTACAAAGGCTATCAGATTTTATTGCCACCTTATCGAATGTGGAAAAAATCGATGTACTTCCTTATCATAAGCTCGGTGTTTACAAGTGGGAAAGTTTAGGTCTAGACTACCCGCTTGAAGGTGTAGAACCACCAACTGAAGATCGTGTAAAAAATGCCGAAGCTATCTTAAATCGAGAGAAGACAGTAAAATAATAAAAAAATCTATTTGGTTATTAAGTTCATACATGATATATAGTGACATAGAGTAGAAAAAAGCAGGGGCTTCCTCTGCTTTTTTCTATTGAATACCTACATGCTTCGGATGCGAAGGTAAATAACATTTTGTACTATTTTTTCTTCTTTCATATTCTTATCATTTTAGGAACTTGTAACTGTTATTAGTTAAACGAGAAGGGTTGATTGGATAAGAAGCGGTTAATTACAATCTTTCACACAGAATCAAATAATGTTTAAAGATAGTGAGAAAAGGAATACTCTCTGTAGTAGTAATTAAAATTCTAAGAAGGAGTGTGTTCTATTCATGAGTGATGTAATGTTCACTTCACATGCCAGTGCACGAGGTGGGCGTGAAGGTCATGTGAAGTCAGACGATGGTTTAATTGATTTAAAACTGGTGGACCCTGGTGCGGATAGTGGTGAAAAAGGATCGAATCCTGAACAGTTGTTTGCCGCAGGTTATGCTGCTTGCTATGATGGAGCGCTAAACTTAATGGCTTCAAAAGTTAATAAAGAAATAGATTCAACAACACAAGCCGATGTTAGCCTGATGAAGGATCCTTCAGATGACGGATTCCAAATTGGTGTCACCTTAAATGTTGAAGTGAAAGGAGTAAGTCAGGAGGAAGCGGAAGAATTAACAAAAAAAGCCCATGATTTCTGTCCTTACTCAAAAGCAACGAGAGGTAATATTAATGTGGAAATAAAAGTGAAAACACAATAATTTAGTGAGGTGGAGCTAGCTCGGAAAAAGAGCTAGCTCCTTTTTCCCTTTTGCCACCATCAGTTACTATTATTGTACTATGACCATGACAGCAATGTGTTTCCGTGATAAAATACCAAGTATATCCACGTTCGAAATAGAAGTAAGGAAAGGGAGCGGGAAATATGTCTACACTAATTGTATATGCGACAAAGCATGGTACGACAGAGAAAGCTGTGGAGCGGTTAGAAGAAATGCTTAGTGATACGATTGACAAAGTGAATATAGGTAAAGAAAGAATTAACAACATAGAAGAATATGATTGTATTGTTATTGGTGGTTCAATACATATGGGGAATATCCAAAAAAAGATTAGAAAATTTATCAAAACGAATGAGCAATTATTAATAACGAAAAAAATCGGCCTGTTTTTGTGTTGTATGCGTACAGATCAAGAAGCGGAAGATCAATTTAATGCTGCGTACCCAGAAATCTTAAGAAATCAAGCGATAGCAACAGAATTATTTGGAGGAGAATTTATCATTTCTAAAATGAGCAAACTAGATAAAATGATTATAGAAAAGGTGAGTGGGGAAACTGAAGATAGTTCCAGCCTAAATGTGAAAGTAATTGAGCGTTTTGCAAAAAAAATCAATGATCAGCTTGTATTGGAAAGATAGAGGGGCAGATTTTTAAGAGTAGGAGTTTTTATATGAGCAAAAGTAAAATTGTATTTATTGGTGCAGGAAGAATGGCGCAAGCGTTAATTGCGGGGATGTATCAACTGAATGATTTAGAAATAACCGTGAGTAATAATGGAAATCGAAAACGTCTAGAAAAAGTAAGCCAGACATATCATGTGAAGATAACTGATAGATGGGAAGATGAAGTGGAAGATGCTTCTATGATTGTTTTGGCAATGCCACCGGAAGTTCATGATCCTGTTTTGCAAAAATTACAATCTCTTGTTGGTCAACAATGTATCGTGACGGTAGCGGCAGGAATTGATGTTGATTATTTACAATCTAAATTGCCGCCACAAACACCAGTAGCTTGGGTGATGCCAAACACCGCTGCTTCAAAAGGAGAATCAATCTCTTTGTATGCAATAGGAAGTGCGGTGAATACTGATCACGAACAATTACTTCAAACGATGCTTGCAAGTGTTGGAGAATTTGAAAAAGTTACCCAACAACAAATTCATCAGTTAACACCGATTACTGGCAGTGCCCCTGCCTTCATTTACCGCATGGCACAACAATTAATTGCTGGAGCAAAAGATACCGGAATTACCGAAGTACAAGCACAAAAGATGGTTGCACAAATGATTAAAGGATCGGCTGTTATGTTACAAACAGATGAAACTCCAATATCCTTAATTGATCAAGTGGCTAGTCCTGGCGGTGTAACTGCAGCGGGGTTAGAAGTGTTTGATCAGTATCAATTTGATCAGATGATGATTGATGTACTTCAAGCATGCTATGATAGAGCGGAAAAATAACCACTCCTTGACATTGAAAATCATTATCAATTAATATAGTGAGAGAGGAGTGGTAGCAAAATGAAAGTTGCGATCGTATTTACAAGTATGACTGGGAACACAGAGGAGATCGCTGAGATTATTGCAAAGCACTTGAAAGCATCTGATATTACTGTAGATATGTTTCAAATTAATTATGATGATATTATGGCAAGTGATTTAAGTAATTATCAAGCGATTTTATTCGGTACGTATACATGGGGAGATGGGGATTTACCTTATGAGGTTGAGGATTTTTCTGATGACTTAGCGGAAGAGGATATGTCTGGGAAGTTCGTTGCTTTGTTTGGTTCTTGCGATTCTTATTACCCTCAATATGGTACGGCGATTGATAGGATGGCGGAACAATTTCAATCTATCGGCGCAACGGTAATTCAACCGTTATTAAAGGTTGATTTGGCACCAAATGAAGAGGATATTGAACGTTGCGAAGTTTTTGCCAAGAGTTTTATCGAAAAAATAAAATAATAAAAAAATCGTCCCTTGCAATGACTTGTCGGACGATCTTTTTTTATAGTTTTTCCAGTTGTTGCTTCTAAGATCAGCCAACCGATGATAGCGAATACCAGTCAAAGCGATATGAAAGGTTAGAATTTCAATAGATTCTGGTCTGGTCGTTATTTTACCAACGTGCGGTCTATCTTCCGGATCAGTAAACTCTCAAAGCCTATCTTCGGAAAGGTTTTGGGGATCTTTCAGTATATTAGTATAATTTGTATGAACTCCCCAATTAATGATAATGATTGCAAAAACAACAAGCGTTGGAGTTGCAACTGTTTTCGCATTTTAACAGCGAGTAGGGAAATTATTTTGTGTGTTATGATGGGAATTTCATGAAATTAAAGGTATAATAGACAAAAGAAAGATTCACATAAGGACAAGGTAGAGGATGACGCAGATGGTAAAAGAAATATTTTCATGGCTAAAAGCGATCGTGATTGCTTTGATCATTGTTTTTGTTGTAAGGGAATTTCTTATGACGCCTTCCATTGTTAAAGGTGATTCCATGATACCGAATTTAAATGATGGTGATCGTATTATTATCAGTAAGATTAGCTCAATTGATCGCTTTGATGAGATAGCTTTTCTTGCGCCGGACACGGATGATAATTATGTAAAAAGGGTTATTGGCTTGCCGGGTGATGAGGTGAAGATTAAAGACGATCACTTGTATGTCAATGGTGAACGTTTTGAAGAATTCTATTTATCGTCATCGAAAGAATTGCTTGGATATCAAATAATGACAGATGACTTTGACCTCGAGAAAGAGACGGGTTCTCGAATTGTGCCGGATGGACAGTATTTTGTTCTAGGTGACAATCGGCGGATAAGTCGAGATAGTAGGGACTTTGGTTTTGTTTCAGAAGAAACTATCATTGGTAAAGTGGTATTTCGAATTTGGCCATTGAATGCGTTGGGAACAACCAATTAGTAGACCCTTTCGTTTGACAAGATCGAGTATAGATGATTTAGTAATAATAGGTGTTAAAAAAAGCAACCAAAAGTTAAGTGCACATTTCTTCGTTTGTTCATCAGGTTTTTGAAAGCTTAACCATTGTTGCTAATCAATTGATTTTTGAACACGTATTCTATGTACAATAATATATTTTTACCACTAGGGGCGCTAATTAGCTGAGATAAAGAGTATACTCTTTGGTCCCTTTGAACCTGAATTTGGTTAGTACCAACGTAGGGAAGTGGAGCTGGTAGCTATGCTTGTTTTTTAGGATAGCGATAGGTTGAACCGCTCCATATTTATGGATGCGGTTTTTTGTGATTTTTCATGCGATATTTTGAATTAGATTATGAAATAGATTCAAGTAAGTTCTTTCATCCTGTTCTCTGATGGGAAAAGGTGAGCACAATAATGTGAGGGGGATATATGATGACGAAAATAGTAACCGCACTTACGATTGCTGGGACAGATCCGACTGGAGGGGCTGGAATTCAAGCTGATTTAAAAACATTTCAGGAACGTGAAGTTTATGGGATGAGTGTAGTGACTTCGGTGGTCGCGCAAAACACATTGGGGGTAAAGGCTGTTGAGCATTTACCGATCGACTTTATTGATCAGCAACTTCAAGCGGTTTTTACAGACATTGAACCAAGCGCGATAAAAACTGGAATGATATCAACAATTGAGATGATGGAGTTAATTGCATCTTATGTAAAAAAACATCCTGACATCCCTTATATAATCGATCCTGTTATGGTAGCAACGAGTGGAGATGCGTTAATGAATGAAGAATCGCGTCGTGTCATTCGTGAGTTGCTAGTTCCACTTGCAACTATCGTTACGCCAAATGTCCCGGAAGCAGAAATTCTTGTTGATTTTAAAATTTCTGATTTATCTGATCTAGAAAAAGCTGCCCAGACCATTGTGAAAGATTTAGGTGCAAAGGCAGCGGTTGTAAAAGGGGGGCATCTAGCTGGAAAGGCAGTAGATGTGCTCTACGTTGATGGTAATGTCCATTATCTAGAAGCTGATCGTTTTGAAACGAAGCATACACATGGGACTGGGTGTACTTTTTCTGCGGCGATTTCTGCTGAATTAGCGAAAGGGAAATCAATTGTTGAAGCAACTGCACTAGCGAAGGATTTTATCACAGATGCGATTCAGTATCCACTGAATCTTGGGTTAGGTAGTGGACCTACGAACCATTGGGGTCACCGATTAAAAGAATTACCAAACAAAAAGGAGGACTAATAATGAAAGAAGAGATTGGGGAAATCATCGAACAGATAAAGGTAAAGCAGCCGTTGGTGCACAATATTACGAATCAAGTAGTAATGAACTTCACGGCTAACGGATTGTACGCGATTGGCGCAGCTCCTGTTATGGCGAATGATGTAAGAGAAGTGGCGGATATGGCAAGCATTGCGGATGCATTATTAATTAATATCGGTACACTAACGATCGATCAAGTTGAAGCAATGATATTGGCGGGAAGATCGGCAAATGAGAAAGGAATTCCGGTAGTGTTTGATCCGGTTGGTGTAGGCGCAACGCCGTTTCGTAATCAAGCGGCAGAAAGAATTTTAAATGAAGTATCCATCACGTTAGTTCGAGGAAATTCCGGTGAAATTAGTCAATTAGCTGGTATGGATGCAGAGGTTAGAGGGGTGGATGCGACTGGTAATATGGATGCTGTCAAGATAGCTAAAACAGCTGTAAGAAAGTTAGGCACGGCTGTGCTTGTTACTGGTGAGCAGGATGTCATTGCGGATCAAAACGCTTTGGCTATCTTGTCGAATGGCACACCATTATTGACAAAAGTTACGGGGACTGGCTGTTTATTGAGTTCTGTAGTAGCTGCATTTTTAGCAGTAGGAAAAGAGACGGTTGTTAGTGCGGTGGCAGCGGCTAGTTTTTATAGTGTAGCGGCCGAATTTGCGGTCGAGAAGGCCGATCAACCAGGTAGTTTTCAAATGGCTTTTCTCGATGCTCTGTCCCAAACAACAAGTGTTCATGTATTGGAGAAAATGCAGTTAGAGGTACAAAATCATGAAATTTGATGTTTCACAATTAGCAGTATATTTTATTATGGGTAGCAATAATTGTGGCGGCGAAGATCCGCTAGAAATATTGTCAGAGGCACTAGCTGGTGGGATAACGTGTTTTCAGTTTCGTGAAAAGGGAATGTATGCGAAAACAGGTGAAGAAAAAGAAGAGTTAGCTCGCCAAATGCAAGAGATGTGTCAATCTTACCAAGTTCCATTTATTGTGAATGATGATATTGATTTGGCGATAAAGCTCAATGCAGACGGTGTACATGTGGGGCAAGACGATCAAGCGGTAGAGGAAATTAAAAAACTCCGTTCGGATTTAATCATCGGTGTATCAGCAACATCAGTTGAAGAAGCCGTTCAAGCGGTAGATGATGGTGCCACATATATAGGTGTTGGTCCTGTTTTTGCAACAGCTACAAAATCGGATGCAAAAACCCCGATAGGGTTATACGGAATACGTAGCGTTCGAGCTGCAGTTCCATCGATACCAATGGTGGCAATTGGTGGTATCGATTTGTCTAAAATACGTTCCATCAGACAAGCTGGCGCAGACGGAGTATCTGTTATTTCTGCGATTAGTTTAGCTCGTAAACCTCGTGTCATGGTTGAATCCATGCGTCGTGAATATCGAAAATAGTAGATCGATAATTTTTTCAATACGTGTATTTTTTGCAAAAAAGCATCCCTACCTTATGATTTCGCTCTTCAAGACGGAGGGATAAGCCTTTTTTGAAGTGTTAAGTAGCTATGTTATAGAGGGTGTTGAAAAAGTCATCAAATGATAAGTGGTGCGTCACTTTACCGCACTTACTTCTTATTTAACGACTTTTTGAACGCGACTTATAGATCAAAAATGAAACTTTTCGGCGTTAAGATCGTATATATATATGATTTTTAAAACGGAGGATATGAGTATGATGCATTTTCTGGTAGTGTTATTGTTTATGTTTCTTGGTTACTTGATTAAATATAGACAATATAGTTGGTTAATTGCCGGTTACAATACGTCAACGAAAAAACAAAAAGAAAAATATAATCAAGACGCTCTTTGTCGTGGTGTAGGAAATTTAGCGTTTATTCTTGCAGGAATTGCTTCCGTTGGTTCGATTGGTGAATTTTTTTCCCTTAATCGGGTCATGTTGTTTAGTTGGATTTTATTCTCAATCGTTATAATTGTTGAGCTATTTAACATGAACATCGGAAATCGTTTTCGGAAATAAAATAATTTTGTATCCCTGAGCGAGCGCTCGCAAGACTCCTACGCTAAAACGGTGTCAAAACCAAAGCTGATTAAGTGGAAGTAACGGACGCTAGCACCCCGAATGGTTCAAGGGCCTTTAGGTCATCCTGTAGGGCGAACAATCAGTGGGGGAATAACTAAAAACCCCCACTGATTGAAGTTTCGCTTTATTGTAGTCTTGTTTCGATGGCAGATGTTTGTTTTTCTTGCTAAAGGGTAAATTATTAGAAGCGACAATATTTATTATTCATTAGCAAGGAGGTAGAGGATGCGATTAAAAAACAAAAAAATCATTGCGCTTGTTGATCATGATTTTGAAGATTTGGAATTATGGTATCCAGTTTTGCGGTTGCAAGAAGAAGGAGCTATGGTTGATTTGGTTGGAGAGATTGCAGGGAAAAAGTATGTGGGAAAATACGGTGTGCCTGCAAATTCTGATCGGAGCTTTTCCGATGTAAATGTAGATAAATATGACGCAATTTTAGTGCCGGGTGGTTGGGCTCCAGACAAGTTACGTCGATATCCAGAAGTACTTGCGTTTATTAAGCACTTTGATCAAATGAAAAAACCGATTGGACAAATTTGTCATGCGGGATGGGTGCTGATCTCTGCAGGGATTTTAGATGGGGTAAGAGTAACAAGTACGCCAGGGATTAAAGATGACATGACTAATGCAGGGGCTACGTGGCATGACGAGCCTGTTGTAGTAGATGGTCATATTATATCAAGCCGCAGGCCGCCGGACTTACCGCCGTATGTAAAAGCTTTTGCGGACAAGTTGGCAGACGAATAAGTAGTAGAACAGATACACCTCCTGATAAAGGGGGTGTATTTGTGTTTCTGCGGTATTTCACAAACATTGTTGCTTTCGGAATGTTTAGGAGTTCATTATGACCAATAAAAATTTGTAAAAAAAGAAAAAATGCGATTGCACTGCGTTGTGCAATCGCCAAATATATATATATAGGGGGAAAACAAATGGTAAATCAATTATTATTAACGTAACATCACTAACTAAACATTACGATTAAGATGGAACTTTATCTTCCGAAAGATTATTCAAACGATCTGCTAATCCGAACCCACTGTTTGAGGAAACAGACTCTTTCGTTACTAATGAATCTTTAAACTCATAAGCGTTAGATCCATGTTCAGCGATATCCAAGCCTGAAATTTCTTCTTCTTCTGATACGCGAATAGAAGAGAAGCGAGTGATGATAAAAGTGACTAGCCCTACTGTAGCCATTGTCCAAGCGATAACTGCAATAACACCAATTGCTTGAACACCTAGTTGTTCAGGTCCGAATCCGTAAAATAAACCAGTATCTAGAGAGAATAACCCGACTGCTAGTGTACCCCAAATACCGCAAAGACCGTGAACGGAAAGAGCACCTACAGGATCGTCAATTTTTAGTTTGGTATCAAAGAAGGTAATCCCTTCTACTAAAATAACACCAGAGATTAAACCGATGATAATAGCTCCGACAATAGAAACTTCTGCCGTACCTGCTGTAACCCCGACTAAACCAGCTAACACACCATTAAGTGATAACGATGCATCCACATGTTTAAAGCGTAGTTGTGAATAGAGAGCAGTTGCGATTAAACCACCAGCACTTGCCATTAAGGTTGTCGCAACAACCATTGGAATTAGTGTTGGATCTGCTTCTAATGTACTACCACCATTAAAACCAAACCAACCCAACCAAAGGATAAATACCCCTAATGCGCCCATTGGAATATTGTGTCCAGGGATAACATTAATTTTATTGCCAGTATATTTACCAAGACGAGCTCCTAAGAATAGTACAACGGTAAGAGCTCCGACAGCACCAGTCAAGTGAACGACTGTTGATCCTGCAAAATCACTGAAGCCTAAGTTTACTAACCAACCGTCATCTGACCAAATCCAGTGACCGACAACAGGGTAAATGAAAGCAGTCATTGCGATAACGATTAATACGTACATACCTAACTTCATACGCTCTGCTACTGCACCTGAAATGATCGTAGCACAAGTTGCAACGAACATTGCTTGGAAGACGAAAAATCCGATATCTTCAACGCCGTCTAGTAAAAATCCATCAGATCCAATAAATGAACCAGCTGAACTACCAAACATAATTCCATAACCGATGAGGAAAAATAAAATCGGTCCAATGCTGATTGTTAAAAAGTTTTTCATAATGATATTTAATGAGTTTTTCGCTCTAGTAAAGCCTGACTCAACCATTGCGAAACCTGCATGCATGAAGAATACTAAAAACGCAGCAAGCATAACCCAAATCATATCAACCGTACCTTGTGTTACTGCTTCTCCTGTTTCTGCATATGCTGGAGCTGCGAGTAATAAACTGATAAAAAGTAAAAGTCCAACTTTCTTTAACATAGAAACCCTCTCCTTTTTTTATTAAAGAACTGCATCTTGGCCGCGTTCGCCTGTTCTAATACGAATAGCATCTTCGACTGGATAAATGAATATCTTTCCGTCTCCGATTTTTTCAGTGCTACAAGTTGCAAGAATCAAATCAACAACTTCTTCTAACTTTGTGGCGGGGACGACTGTTTCCACTTTAATTTTTGGTAATAATTGAATTTCAAAAGTCGTTCCGCGGAAAACACCTGTCTGTCCTTTTTGTTTTCCGGTACCAGCAACCTCTGTAACCGTAATACCTCCAATTCCAATTTCAGCTAATTTGTCGCGCAAAGCTTGAAACTTTTCAGGCCGAATAATCGCCTCAACTTTTTTCATTTTACAACTCCCCTTTCATGTAAGGTTTTATAACATTACAAGTTATGTTAATTATCATAAGCTTAATTTTCTGAAATTTCAAGTGTTTTGACCGAATTTTTTGAAAAAAATTAAAGTAAACGCTTTCTTGTCGTAAGTTAATGAGAAAACCAGAGGATACACGTGTTCTTTTTCTAAAAAGGCCTGCGGAATAATTGTACTTTGTTTCATTCTTAAAATCTTTCTCCATCAAGTTTTGCTTTTTCTCGGAGTAAGCAACCTTCAGTAACAATCCTGATTTGAAACAACAAGAATATAAAGTTGTTGAGGTTGAGGAGAGAAAGGCTAGCACCTCAAATGGTATAAGGGAACAATCAGTGAGTACATTCTCCCTGATTAAAATTTTCTTCTATAAGAAATTGCTCAAAATATAGTGAATATCATATGGAAAGTAATAGTGGTTTACTGTGTGAATATGATAAAATAGAATGGAATGAAAAAAATGCTCATCTAGTTATTGTGGTCAAATTAATGAGAGGGGAAAAATATTAATATGAAACGTACAGGTGAAATAGTACTAGGAATTATTGGTGCTGTAATTTATGGCTTCTTTGGTTTGATTGGTATAGGGATGATAATGCTTCAAAATTATGATGAATTCTCTGAGAATGTGTATCAAGAGTTAGTAGCATCGAATCCTGAGGTCAATTTTCCCGACTATGAAACGATGTTAGAAACACTAAGCTTCAACGGAACAATGATTGCGGTTGTGTCTATTCTTGCTCTAATCGCAGGTATTGTTGCATTAGTCTTCTTAAAAGGAAACAAAAGACCGAAAGCGGCAGGGATCATCTTCATCCTAACGGGAGTTATTTCCGCACTTGGTCTGTTAGAAATGGCCTTGTTTGCTAGCGTATTTTACATCGCAGCAGGTATTATGTGTTTAGTACGTAAACCAAAAGAAGAACGATTGGCTGATTTATAATCAGTAAAGGCGGCTTTGGTACATGTGAAGACTAGAGTCGCCTTTCTATGAAAAATAGTATTTGTCAAAAAAATAGAATGAATAAGAGAAACAAAAAAGTTTAACGCAGTTTTATTTTGTCAAACTTTTTTAGGTAACCTTTAATAAGGAGGATCATCATGAGTAAAATAAGAGTGGGTATTGTTTTTGGTGGTAAGTCAGCAGAACATGAAGTATCCTTGCAATCTGCGAAAAACATTGTTGATGCAATTGATCGAGAAAAATACGAAGTGATTCTGTTGGGAGTAGATAAGGCTGGAAAGTGGCATGTAAGTGATTCTTCCACTTATTTAGAAAATGAAGATGATCCGAAAACAATTCGTTTAAATAAAACAAATCAGCAAGTGGCAGTCATTCCAGGACAAACGCGAGATCAATTACTGAATGTAGCAAGTGAGTCGTTACTAGAGCAAGTAGATGTCATTTTTCCGATTGTTCACGGAACGTTAGGGGAAGACGGTAGTTTACAAGGGTTGCTTCGGACATTAAATATGCCGTTTGTCGGCACAGATTTATTAGGATCAGCAATTAGTATGGATAAAGATATCGCGAAACGCTTATTAAGAGAAGCGAAGATAAATGTTGCCAAAGGACTCACATTCAAAAAACATCAACAAAAGGATATTTCTTTTGATCAAGTAAAAGCAGAACTTGGTTTACCTTTATTTATTAAACCAGCTAATCAAGGTTCTTCTGTTGGTGTCAGTAAAGTCGAGAATGAAGAATCTTTTCATGCGGGATTAAGTGAAGCCTTCTTATTTGACCATAAAGTATTAGTGGAAGAAGCGGTTGTTGGTCGTGAGATTGAATGTGCAGTTTTAGGGAATGAACATCCCATTGCGTCTTTACCAGGTGAAATATTACCACAAACAGATTTTTATTCTTATGAATCGAAATACATTGATGAAACAGGGGCGAAATTGGCAGCTCCTGCCGAAATGCCAGAGGAACAAACGAGTAGAGTCCAAGCAGCGGCAATTAACGTATATCAAACCCTAGAATGTGAGGGGATGGCTCGGGTTGATTTCTTTATGAAGGAAGATGGAAGTTTGGTTGTGAATGAAGTGAACACGATTCCTGGTTTCACAAAAATTAGTATGTATCCAAGATTATGGGGCATTAGCGGAATTTCGTATCCGGACTTGATCGATCGCCTGATCAACCTTGCGTTCGAGCGATATGAACGAAATAACCAATTACAAAGCAACGTCTCACATCAATAAACGAGGATGTTCAAAAAGTTACCAAATGATAAGGCGTATGTTGCTTCGTTTACTGGTTCTTGTGGTTCTCATGTGGGGGAGCCCGCGCTAAAATAGTTTTTTGACAAAAGAAAGGGCGCTACTATTCGCGCCCTTTCTTTTTTCTTTTCCAATAAAAATATACAGGTAATCCAATTAACAAGAAAACAGCTAAGACTGGTAAGTTACCGATGAAAAAAACGATGAGATTGGAACCAGCCACAAAAATAAAATTATAGCTTCTTAACAATTGTTGCTTTGTCCGTTCCCAGGTGTTTAAGTCTTGATCGCCAATTCTGTCCACGCGGTCTTCATAAATAGAGAGTGTTATCGTTGCTAAGTCTGTTTTGTTATCGAGATAATTCATTCGACCAGTTATTTGTTCAATCTCCTCTTGGATTTTGGCTAAGTCTCTCGATATGTTCAGTAAGTCTTCGGTTGTCTCCGCTTCATCCATAAAATTAAGCAGTCTTTCCTCTACAACCATTTTAGAATTTAGTCTAGACTCTAAATCAACATACTGTTCAGTAACATCTTGTCCGGAAGTATTATGATGAATGATTTTGATGTCATCGGACTCCAGTAGTGAAGGGAATGACTGAAAATATTGTTGAGGGATGCGGGCGGTAATCCTTCCTTCACGCAAATCATTGTCCAATTGCCATGTTTCGTTATGAATGACATAACCATTCTGTTCGGCAATTTGCGTTTCGATCTTTTGTAGTGCTTCTTGGTAATTTTTTACTTGCAGTTCAAAATAACCTTCATTAATAATTTTTTGTTCTTGATTAATAGTATTATCTATCTGCATCGTGTCGTCTTGGTCGTAGTCTCCAGATTCAACATGATCCATTTCTTGATCATATTCCTCTGTTGAACGAACATCTCTAGTCGCTTCTGGTACGCTTGAATCATCGGAATTGCTACACGCGATCATTGTAAGCGCTGACGTGGATAGCAATAGGAAAAGAAAGAGCTTTTTCAATGTAATTCCTCCTTGAAATCATTGATTATTGCATTAGACGTAGATTTAGGTAAATAGTTACAAGAAAATCAATTATACAAGTGCCTATTCTTATGCAACTATTTTTTTGTCGGAGTATAACGCATAATAAATTATATCTAATAGATCATCTTTTAAGACTAACAATCAATAAGAGGAACCTAAAATCCCCACTGATTGAAGTGTCACGCTATAGCTTGTCACCATCAGCCCTTTACAAAATATAGATTTAAAAGAATTGGGTGGTGTTCCTCCAGTTTATCTTATGTATAAATATTAATAATTCTTGCATATTCTGATGAATGTTATAAAAAAAGACTGAACGCACTGTATTCAATCTATTATATTATCCTTACTACAGAAAACTAAGAAAAAATAAGAAAAAAATTGTTATTACCCCTTGAATTTTTATTCTGTATAGTGCATAATAATTCATACACAAGTGATGAAGAGCGAAATGAACTTAATATAAAGGTTGGGGGAGATTTAAAATGGCAAAAGAAAAAGTAGTTTTAGCATATTCAGGTGGATTAGATACATCGGTGGCGATTAAATGGTTACAAGACCAATACAATTATGATGTAATCGCTGTTGGTTTAGATGTTGGAGAAGGTAAAGATTTAGAATTTGTGAAAAAGAAAGCATTGGATGTTGGTGCAATAAAATCTTATTCTGTCGATGCAAAAGCATTGTTCGCTGAAGAATATGTGTTGCCAGCATTACAAGCTAACTTACTATATGAAGGGAAATACCCATTGATTTCTGCATTATCACGTCCGTTAATTGCAAAAGTACTTGTTGATATTGCTGAAAAAGAGGGTGCGGTAGCAGTTGCGCATGGTTGTACAGGAAAAGGGAATGACCAAGTTCGTTTTGATGTAGCATTTACGGCATTAAAACCTTCTCTGAAAATTGTTGCACCGGTAAGAGAGTGGAAGATGACAAGAGATGAAGAATTTGCTTACGCGAAAAAACATGGTATTCCAGTTCCTGTTGGAATCGAAAGTCCATATAGTATCGACCAAAACCTATGGGGACGCAGTAATGAATGTGGCATTCTAGAAGATCCTTGGGCAGAAGCACCAAAAGACGCTTTTGAATTAACAACAGACCCAGTAGATGCACCGGATGAAGCGCAAGTAATCACACTAACTTTCGAACAAGGAAAGCCAACAGCTATTGATGGAGAAGAATTGCAATTAGATGAATTGATTTTAAAATTAAATACAATCGCCGGAAAGCACGGAGTTGGTAGAATTGATCACGTGGAAAATCGTCTCGTTGGGATTAAATCACGTGAAATCTACGAAGCGCCAGCTGGGGTTACGTTAATTGCTGCACACCAAGAACTAGAAGCACTTACGTTGCCAAGAGAAGTTGCGCAGTTCAAACCGATGATTGAGCAAAAACTAGCACAAACTGTATATGATGGTCTATGGTATTCGCCATTAACAGACGCGCTACAAGCATTTATTAAACAAACACAACAATTTGTATCAGGAAATGTGAAAGTGAAACTATACAAAGGATCAGCTTTTGTCATTGGACGTGAATCCAAACATTCCTTATATGACATGGATTTAGCAACGTATTCAACTGGTGACGCATTTGATCATGATGCTGCACTTGGATTCATTAAATTATGGGGATTGCCTACACAAGTACACGAAACAGTAACGGGAGCGCAGCAAAACAAAAAAGCTTCCATTACAAAAACTACGATTGATGTAAAGGAAGCGGTAAAGCAATGAAACTATGGGGCGGACGATTTACAAAACCAACGAATCAACTAGTAGATGAATACACAGCATCGATCACATTTGATCAGAAATTAGCACAATTCGATATTCAAGGTAGTCTCGCCCATGTTAAAATGCTTGCTAAATGCGAAATCATTTCTCAAGAAGATTCGGAGCAAATTGCTAAGGGGCTACTTGTTGTTGCAGAGAAAATTGCTAATGATCAAGTAGAACTAACTGAGGAAAATGAAGATATTCATATGAATGTGGAGAAATTGTTAATTGATGAGGTAGGACCGGTTGGCGGTAAACTTCATACAGGTAGAAGTAGAAACGACCAAGTAGCGCTTGATATGCGTTTATATTTGAGAGATGCGCTTGTAACCATCAGTCAATTGCTTTTCGATGTACAACAAGCATTGGTAAAGCAAGCAGAAGCAAACTTGGACACTGTCTTACCTGGTTATACGCACTTGCAGCGTGCCCAACCTGTTCTATTCGCACATCATATGATGGCCTATGTATTTATGTTTCAACGGGACTTGGAGCGATTAGCAGATAGTTGGAAGCGTGTCAACAAGTCTCCGTTAGGCGCTGGTGCATTAGCGGGTACCTCATTTCCGATTGACCGGGAATATGTCGCGGAACAGTTGAATTTTGATGGGATTACGGAAAATAGTTTAGATTCAGTTAGTGATCGTGACTTTGTTGTAGAATTTTTAGCGGATGCATCTTTAGTCATCATGCATTTATCTAGACTGTCGGAAGAGCTTGTACAATGGTCGAGTGCAGAATTTAATTTTATCGAATTGGATGATGCTTTCTGTACCGGAAGTAGTATGATGCCACAAAAGAAAAATCCAGATGTACCAGAATTGGTGCGTGGAAAAACAGGTCGGGTATTTGGGCATTTAAGTGGAATGCTTACAACATTAAAAGGCTTACCGCTTGCTTATAACAAAGATATGCAAGAAGACAAAGAAGGTATGTTTGATACAGTGGAAACAATCAAAGGAGCACTTGCGTTATTTGCCCCAATGATTGAGACGATGGAAGTGAAGAAAGAAACCATGTATCAAGCGGTCGCTAAAGATTACTCGAATGCAACAGATCTTGCGGACTATTTAGTAGGAAAAGATATTCCTTTCCGAGAAGCACATGCGATTGTCGGTCAAACGGTTTTATATAGTATTGAACAAAACAAATATTTGCTCGATTTATCGTTAGAAGAATTCATGCAATTTTCTGATCAAATTGCTGAAGATATCTATCAAGTATTATCGCCAAAAGCGGTTGTTAATGCTCGTAATGTAGCTGGAGGAACAGCGAAGAATCGAGTAGAAGATCAATTGAAACAGGCGAATGCACTTTTTGAACAGAATCAAGCATGGATTGAAAAGAAAATTCAACAAATTGATCAGCTTCTTCTTACAAATAAATAGAAAAAGTGAAAACTAGCTTCGGCTAGTTTTCTTAGCACTAACATGTATATTTATAAGTTTTTTAGTATAAAAATTAATTTTGGATAGCGATGTGGAGGTAAAAGTGATGCAGGAGAAAATAGGGTACCTTGTCCTAAATACAGGGGATGTATTGGTCGGGAAATGGCTTGGAGAGCCGATAGAAAAAGAGGGAGAAATGGTTTTTAATACTGCGATGACGGGTTATCAAGAAGTTGTGACAGATCCTTCTTATGCAGGACAGATTGTAACACTCACATATCCCTTGATCGGAAATTATGGCTGTAGTGATGTGATGAAAGAAAGTGTTCATACGGCATTAGCAGGTCTGATTATTTCATCTGCTTGTTCCGATCCAGATCATTATCAATCCAATTATTCATTCATTGATTTTATTAAGCAAAATAAACTTCCTACCTTGTATGATATTGATACACGGGCGTTAACAAGAATTATCAGAGAGAATGGTGAGGTTTACGGGAAAATTACAACTAAACCAACCAACAAGCCAAAACAATGTGCAGTGGACCCGATGATTGTGTCGAAAGTATCTGTAGCTGAAATTCAACAGTTTACATCAATAACAAAATTTGAAAACCACTCGAAGAAACATATTGTCCTAATGGATTTTGGCTATAAACAATCAATCGTAGAAGCGTTGCTCGAACAAGGTTGTGATGTTACCGTTGTTCCTTATCATATTCAGGCAGAAACGGTTGAAAAATTAAACCCAGACGGTGTGATCCTTTCCAACGGCCCTGGAGATCCGAAAAACTTGCAAGCCCAATTAGCAACGATAAAGCAAATTGCCAACAGCTATCCAACCCTCGGAATTTGTTTAGGACATCAGCTAATTGCCTTAGCGTTTGGCGGATCAACCAAGCGTCTTCCTTATGGCCACCGAGGCAGCAATCATCCTGTAAAAGATCTTTTGACTGGCAAAGTGGTGATTACTTCGCAAAATCATGGCTACGTTGTAGATGAAGCTTCGATTGATTCAGACAATTGGTATGTTTCTCATATTAACGTGAATGACAAGTCGGTGGAAGGATTGAAGCACAAAACAAAACAGGTGAGCAGTGTTCAATTCCATCCAGAAGCACATCCAGGTCCAATTGATTCCCATGATATTTTTGTCCAATTTATCGAACAGTTACCTGCAAAGGAAGTGAAGCAACATGCCTAAATTACAGCATATAAAAAAGGTAATGGTAATTGGTTCAGGTCCAATTGTGATTGGGCAAGCAGCAGAATTTGATTATGCAGGAACGCAGGCATGTTTAGCTTTGCGAGAAGAAGGAGTCGAAGTTGTTCTTGTCAATAACAATCCTGCAACCATTATGACAGATGAAAATATTGCAGATAAAGTGTACTTAGAACCACTAACCTTAGCCTCCCTTCGAAATATAATAGCAAAAGAAAAACCAGATGGCCTGTTGCCTACATTAGGGGGGCAAACAGGCCTAAACCTTGCAACCGAACTAACAGAAGCAGGTGTGCTAAAAGAGCACAATGTGGAATTGTTGGGAACTCCTTTAGAAACGATTCAAAAAGGAGAAGACCGTGAGATTTTCAAATCAATGATGAAAAGTATCGGAGAGCCATCGGCGGAAAGTGTCTCTACAAGCTCGATCGAACAAGCAATCCAGTTTGCCAATCGAGTTGGGTATCCGCTAATTGTTCGTCCTGCATACACATTAGGTGGTGCGGGTGGTGGGATTGCAAATAATGAGGCTCAATTAAAGAAAATTGTGAAGCATGGTATTTTTGCAAGTCCGATCAATCAAGTGTTAATCGAACAGAGTGTAAAAGGTTGGAAAGAAATCGAATATGAAGTAATGCGTGATGATAATGATACGTGCATCATTGTTTGTAATATGGAAAACCTTGATCCAGTCGGTGTACATACAGGGGATAGTATTGTTGTTGCACCATCACAAACGTTAACAGATCAGCAATATCAAATGTTACGAACTTCTTCTGTCAAAGTAATTCGTGAGTTAGGTGTTGTTGGCGGTTGTAATATTCAGTTTGCCTTAAACCCCGCAAGCAATGAATATATTATTATCGAAGTAAATCCACGTGTAAGTCGTTCCAGTGCGCTAGCATCAAAAGCAACGGGATACCCGATTGCGCGAATTGCAGCAAAAGTAGCGCTTGGATATCATTTGGATGAAGTGATCAATCCGATTACAGCCGATACGTATGCTAGTTTTGAGCCAGCGATTGACTATATTGCCGTGAAAATTCCTCGTTGGCCATTTGATAAATTCAAACAAGCGGATCGTTTGTTAGGAACTCAAATGAAGGCAACGGGAGAAGTTATGGCATTGGCTCGTAATTTCCCAACGGCCTTGAATAAGGCGATACGTTCATTAGAAGTTGGTTTAGATTCGTTATATTTACCAGGCGTGGAACAATTGTCGGATGAAGCTTTGGAACAAGCACTGGCAGCACCGACTGATGAACGTCTGTTTATCCTTGCAGAGGCGTTACGTCGTGGCTATTCGATTGATCAACTTCATCAAATTACAGAAATCACAAAATATTTTCTACACGAGTTATCTTTGATGATTGAGATGGAACAAACATTACAACGACTACCTTGGGAAAAAGTAGCTGTTGGTGATTTAAGAAAAGCAAAACAATATGGCATCTCTAATAAACGATTAGCACAACTTTGGCAGGTGTCCATAATAGATATCGAAGGTCAATTAAAGCGCAAAACGGTCTTTCCGTCCTATAAGATGGTAGATACATGTGCTGCAGAGTTTTCTGCGGAAACACCATATTTTTATAGTTCATGGAATGAAATGGACGAAGTAGAACCTTTGACTGGTGAGCGTAGAATGGTCGTACTAGGATCTGGACCGATTCGAATTGGTCAAGGGGTCGAGTTTGATTATTGTTCTGTTCATGCGGCCATGTCGTTAAAAGAACAAGGAATTGATGCTGTAGTCGTGAACAATAATCCAGAAACGGTTAGTACCGACTTTAATGTAGCCGATCATCTATATTTCGAGCCATTAACGGAAGAAGACGTATTGCAAGTGGTGAAAAAGGAGCAAGCAGATGGTGTGCTCGTTCAATTTGGTGGGCAAACAGCTATTAATCTAGCGGATGGTTTAGCGAAGCAAGGGGTCAACATTATTGGAACCGAGTTGCGTGTGATTGAAGCGACAGAAGATCGGGATCAATTTTATCAACTATTGAAAGAATTAGATATTCCGCACATTCCTGGCGATACGGTCATGAGTATGGAGGATGCCAAAGCAATGGCGGAACAAATTGGTTATCCAGTTTTGCTTCGTCCATCTTATGTAATTGGCGGACAAGGAATGGTAGTTTTGCATGATGAAGCGGAATTAATCGATTATTTAACACAATTAAAAGGTTCGGTAAGCTCACAACGAATCTTCCCATTATTAATTGACCGATTCATTAAAGGAAGTGAAGTGGAAATTGACGCTGTCTGTGATGGTGGAGATATCCTGATTCCGGGAATTTTTGAACATGTGGAACGAGCTGGTGTTCATTCGGGAGATAGTGTAGCAATCTTTCCATCTCCTAGCTTAACAGAACAAGAGAAGAACATGATTGAATTATATACAGAAAAAATCTCGGCTGCCCTTAATGTGAAAGGAATCATGAATATACAGTTTGTTATTGGTGCAGATAGTCGAACGATTTACGTATTGGAAGTGAATCCTCGAGCATCAAGAACCGTACCGATTGCGAGCAAGGTTACCGGTGTTCCGATGATTGACTTAGCAACAAGGGTACAAATGGGAGAAAGTTTACGAGATCAAGAGTGGCAACTTGGCTTACACAAAGAGGTTCCTTTCTATGCAGTAAAAATGCCGGTCTTCTCGACAAACAAATTACCAGGGGTTGACCCAATCTCAACACCGGAGATGAAATCAACTGGTGAAGCAATTGGTCTTGGTTCAGCTGTTGAGGAAGCAATGAATAAAGCGTTTGGTTGGAAAGCAGGATTTTTGCAAGAAATTGGGCAAGATACATCAATTTATCTAGCATTGGAAGAGATTGATGTAGCCCTTTGCTCGGAATTAGCCAAAGCAAAAGGGAAGTTAGTTGCTGATGAGTCAACAGCTAATCTCTTGTCAAAGCAAGGATTGAAAGTTGATCAGGTAATGGCTGTTGAAGCGGCGATCGATGCCAACAATGAAGAAGCATTTGCCGTCGTTTGTAGTACGAAAACAACTGCTGTTGATCAGCAGTTACGAGAAAGTACACTGCAAGCGGGTGCGGTCTGTTTAACAGCGAATGAAACGCTAACGGCATATTTACAAGCGGCTAAAGTGGAGTTGAAAAATCCTCATACGGTACAGCACTATTTGAAAGATGGAAACCAGCAAAATAAAAAGGAGCGTGTGTTACGATGACGACGGTAGCGGAGAAAGATTTGCAAGCACAACTAGCAGGGAAAGACTTCTTGACTTTACTCGACTATAGCAAAGAAGAATTACTTTACTTGTTAAAGTCAGCTATAGAAATTAAAGCGAAACATAAACAAGGGATTGTGTATCAGCCGTTAAAAGGAAAAGTACTTGGCTTGATTTTTGAGAAATCATCAACACGTACACGTGTATCTTTCGAAGCTGGTATTTATCAGTTAGGTGGAACTGGACTATTTTTAAGTTCAAAAGATATTCAGCTTGGTCGAGGAGAGCCTATTTCCGATACGGCAAAAGTCTTGTCTAGTTATCTTGATGGTATCATGATTCGTACCTTTGCCCAATCAGATGTAGAAGAGCTTGCAGAGAATGCTACCATTCCTGTTATCAATGGACTAACAGACCTTTATCATCCTTGTCAGGTACTAGCAGATTTGCAAACGATTGAGGAAGCAAAAGGAAAGTTAGCAGGTTTGAAAATTGCTTATATTGGTGATGGGAACAACATGGCACATTCATTAATGATTGGTGCAGCCAAAATGGGCATGCATTTTAGTACCGCGGCACCAGCAGGTTATTTGCCTGATGAATCGATTGTTGCAAAAGCAAAAAAGATTGCAGAAGGAACAGAGATCACAATTACAACCGATCCTGTTAAAGCAATCAAAGATGCGGATGTTATTTATACCGATGTTTGGGCAAGTATGGGTCAAGAAAGTGAGCAAAAGGAACGCGAGAAACTCTTTGCGAATTATCAAGTGAATGCTAATTTAGTGCAACATGCAAAAGCCGATTATCTGTTTATGCACTGTCTTCCTGCTCACCGTGGGGAAGAGGTAACAGCAGATATTATTGATGGCGATCACTCCGTGGTCTTTCAAGAAGCAGAAAACCGTCTACATGCACAAAAAGCATTGATGGTCGCATTGATGGGATAATATAGAAGAGCTAATGCTGAAGTGTAGAACTTTGGTGTTAGCTTTTTTAATATCATAATATTTGATAATTACTAAGAAGAACTTATTGTTTTTTCATAAGTATCGGTTAGCATACCTGGTATAATGATGAAAATTATGAGATTAAATAGGTAGTAAGACAGGGAAAAGTAGTGACCTTTAATAAATTTAATCAAAATGGAATAAAATAACTAGAGATTTTAAGGAAAGGTATTTACAATTATAAATTAAAATGGTATTATTTACATAATAACTAGACACGGCACCTTAGTTATAAAATAACAAGGAGGTGAATGTCTATGAGGAAAAAAACTATTTTATCTGTTATTCTAGTATTCTTCTTTATTTCAATCCCGAGTATTGCATTGGCTACTGAAAATAATAATACTGCTCCAATGATTGAACAGTCTGAAGATGAAGTAGGAGTACTAGGAACGGTTACAGGTAATGCTGGAAGTTCCTGGGTTAACTTGAATAGAACCACGTCAAAAAAGTCGCAAGCTTCATTTGGTTCTAGTTCAAAAAGTCATAGGATGGTTAGTGTAGCCTGGACTTTAACTTATTCTGATGGTAAGTCAAAGACTGGGATGAATTTTCCATTCAGCAAAAGTTGGAGCAATGAACATGTTCAAAGTCATAATAGTGCAGGAACAAAAACAGTAGTTTTATCTGGAGCAGCAGTAACACCTACAGGAAGAACTTTAGTTTTACTAAATCCTAGTTCGTCAGCATACATTTATTAAGAGTAAGGACACACTTTCTTTTTTTGGAAAGTGTGTTCTATTCATAATTAATATAATTACAAAAAGGAGCAGGTGTAAATGATTTCACTAGAAAAAATAAAAAAAGTTTATAAACACCGTCCTATACTTGTTCAACAAGAACCAATCACCATACAAAAAGGGGTGAATTGCGTCATTGGATTGAATGGAATGGGAAAAACGACATTACTGAAAATATTATTGGGTATTATTGAACCAGAGGAAGGTAATATTCGATATGAGAACCGTTCCATAGCTGAAAGTTTGAAGAAAATAGGTGTTATGTTTGATCAAGCTTTTTTTTATCCTGATTTAACTGGACTAGAAAATTTGCAATATTATAATGCATTTCAGGAGGAACCGATCGCTCATGAAAATTTAATTGAACTAGCAAAAGAATGGGGAGTGCCACTTGATAAGATCAAAGTAAAAGATTACTCGTTAGGAATGAAAAAAAGACTGACGGTGGCGTTTTCTCAACTTTCTAATCCGGATTTTTGGTTTCTAGATGAACCGTTTAATGGGATAGATTCAGAAGGAAAGCAACAATTGATTAATAAAATAAAAACCGAGAAAGCGGAAAATAAGACCATTCTGTTAATATCCCATGATTTTAATGTGAATATTAAGTTGGCAGACCATCTTTTCATTGTTCATAATCGTTCCATGTACTATCTAAAAGATTTCCCAATGCATGCTAATAATTTAGTTTATTCGTCCGCTTACATTTCCTTGGAAAACAATAAGGGTTTACCAGATACATTTGTTTCCAAACTATTAAGTTATGATGAAACGGATAGTGGTTTGGAAATAACCTATCTAAAAAGAAATGAGTCTGAAATAATTGAGTGGTTTTTAAAAGAAAAAATTATGGTCAAAAATGCGGAAGATAATATGTTGGCAATCGATCAACTTGTAAAATATATGGAGGAGCTGAGCTGATGCTAAAGGCAGAATGGTTACGTATATATCGAAAAAAATCTATCTATATACTATCTATAATTCCTTTTATTGGTGTGTGCTTTTGGATATTTGAGCGTTATCAAAATGCATCCGAGTTAAGTCAGTTAAGCCTAGACTCCGATATCGCAGGTGCAGGAGAAACGATTGAGAATTTGTTGCTAGCTTTACGTCCTGAATGGATATTTTCTCAAGCGATGGGTGAGGTTTTTTCTACTATTTATCTCTTTCCTTTTGTTATTATAGGGGTGATTTGGGTATATGATGATCTTAATCATGGTATCTTAACCCATGTTGCTACCGTTCATCAAAATAGATTTCGCTACTTTATGATCAAGATTTTTTCGCTATCATTATTCTTTTTGATGACTGTTTTTCTTTACTTCTTTGTTCTCGCTACTACTAGTTTCTTTTTGCCAGATACATTGAAAAGTGAGTGGCCCCAGATATTTTCTTTATGGAATCTTAGAGCTTTTTGTATCTTCACCTTCGTTTTACTATTTTGGAGCATAGTAGGTATGACCATAACCTATTTATCACAATCTGCAGTTGTTGGTTCTGGGATCTTAATGTTTTATTTATTATTTGAACGCGTCTTCACCACCGTTACTGCGTATAGCTTCCAGTCTGAATTGTTGATGAAAATGAATGAGTATCTTCCGTGGGCCAATATGAATAGCTTGATCATGTATGCTTCGCAAATTAAAACGGAAACCTCGCAAGGATTTTTTTCTAGTGTTGATCCTATTATGTTTGAGATGACTACATATATGGAGGGGATGTTAATACCTATGCCGATAGTGAAGCCTCTATATGTGCTTATGATCTTTTCTGTTTTATATAGTTTTGTTTTCGGAAGTGTTTTTTGGATGACTTTTCAATATAGAATCAAACATTCATAGAATGGTGGAATGTTCATGTCTAAGAAAAAATTTTTATTTTTTGGTTGTGTTATCTTGCTCATCGTTTTCCTTTTTGCTCGGAATGCGATACAGAATAGAAAACTTGCTAAACAGGTGGATGAATATCAAGAATGGTTTATGCTTTTTGTTGAAGAAAAGAATACTGAACCCGAAAAAGATGTGGTTATTGCCCGCGTAGGTGATGAGGAAATTACTAATTTTGATTTATGGTTTTTTAGTGCGATCAATCATATTTATATGGTGACAAATGGTTCTACTTCTTTAGCAGATTTTGAAGTAAACAATGAAGCTATTATTTCAGGATTTCATGATTTATTGTTGGATACCATTTATTACGAATACGCCATGATCCATGATATAGAGGTAGGTGTCGAGGATGCGTTTGAGGTTCAGAAGTCAATTGCAGAGGTTGAGCTTACATCTAAAGATCCGGCTATTCAAACGGTTTCTGGGCTAAAGTTAGATTATCCTAAATGGTTTAGTAGAAAAGCAAAAGGTTATTATGCGTTAAGAATGTTAGAAAATGAAATGATGGAAACGTCTGATTTAACGTCCGAGCAGATAGTCAAACAAGCGGAAGCCATATTATATCAAGCCTTTGAAGAAGTGAATGTATCAATAACCGAGGAGGCTCCAAGCATAGTAAAAGAAGCCCCGCTGATAGCTTTAATAAACAGTTAATAAGCACTCGTAAAATAAGCTAGCGTGTCGAATTTCTATTTGATTTGATACGCTTATTTGTACATCGGGTTTAATCTAGTGGGACGGTATTTATTAATGAAACAAAAATGCCGTTTCTAGAAATGCAAGAATGGAAGAAGTATTAACACAAGTAGATCTACTGGATCATAAAAAATAAAACGGTAGAAAATTTCTCGAGTGGTATGAAAAGAAGGTTATTTAGCGATTGCTTTGTTGCATGAGTCTACAGCAAGTGTTGATCCTGTGCTTCGAAAGGATATATGTAATCAGTTTAAAAAAAATGAAGGAAAGTCGAGTCACGAAACTTAGCATTCCTCATAAAAAAGCAATAAGCAATTTTGTATGGTTACGGCAAGTAACAATCGGCGACAAGACAAGACAAAATTTCTGTGAAACTGCATTGGCTTATCGATTGAACTCCTGCTATAATTTAGGTTGTGCGAGTTTATTTTTGCAACAACATAATAAAGGATGATGAAAATGACTACAGATCATTCTATTGTTCAATCGTTATCTGAAATTGTAGGTAAGGAAAATGTTTTAATAGATGAACAGATTAGAAATCATACGTATACACAGTTAGGCGGAACGGCTGATTATTTTGTGATGCCAGGTACGATTGAAGAAGTGCAGGCAACGGTAAAGTTTGCAAATGTAGAAAGCATTCCATTCACATTACTTGGGAACGGTTCGAATTTGATTGTTCGCGATGGTGGCATTCGTGGTATTGTGATGAACCTTAAACGCCTTTCAGCGATCAAGCGGGAATCGAATACTTTGATTGCGGAAAGTGGTGCGCGCATTATTGATGTTTCTTATCGAGCGCTAGCTGAATCACTTTCTGGTTTGGAATTTGCTTGTGGCATTCCTGGAACTGTTGGCGGTGCGCTTTACATGAATGCAGGTGCTTACGGTGGTGAGATTAAAGATTGTTTAGAAAAAGCAGTTGTTGTTGATATCCATGGTGATGTTCAAACACTACTTGCTTCGGAATTAGCATTAGATTATCGAACAAGTAATATCCCAGACAAAGGATATATTGTATTAGAGGCTTATTTCACCCTAAAGCCTGCTGCTGAAGTGGAGATCAAAATGGTGATGGATGATTTAACGGAAAAACGCGAATCTAAGCAACCGTTAGAATACCCATCTTGTGGTAGTGTGTTCAAACGTCCACCGGGTTATTTTGCTGGAAAATTGATTCAAGACAGCAATCTACAAGGGAAGGGAATTGGTGGAGCAGAAGTCTCGACTAAACATGCTGGTTTTATTGTGAACAAAAATAATGCCACGGCTTCCGATTATCTTGCTGTTATTGAAATGGTACAAAATAAGGTGAAAGAAAACTTCGGCGTGGAGTTAGAACGTGAAGTAAGAGTAATTGGTGAGGACGCAACGGAATAAATGAGATCTTTAAAACTGGTCAGATGTTGATCGGTTTTTCTTTTTGAAAATATCGGTGTAATGGACGTTTGCGCCCGTAGTGGTTTAAGCACCATTCTTTACCAAGTTAGCTGAGTCCGCGCCGTGCGGATAGCGACCATCTGTAATTAGATTTCCATATACACACGATAAATCGGTTCAAAGTACCAGATGAACTTCCTAGGTTTATCTGAAAAATGTTTACACGTGCATTTTTTCGCGGATTATGTTAGACTATGAGCAATTGAATAGGTAATTCCTTTGGGGCAGGGTGTAATTCCCGACCGACGGTGATAGGTAACCGCTTTACCTAAAGTCCGTGACCCGGAGCATGAGAATGCGAAGGTGGATTTGGTGCAATTCCAAAGCCGACAGTAAAGTCTGGATGAGAAAAGGAAGAAGAAACGTATATGTATTGTACGTTTTTTTAAGAATGAATAAGCATAGCTATGCTTGTTTTCTTTTGGATATCACAAAGCCCTAGGTTTCTTTAATCTAGGGCTTTTTTTCGTCGATTAGAAAAGGAAGATAGGGAACTGGAGGAGGTTGGAAGATGTCGAAAGAAAAGTATATGGAGCTAGCCATCACTTTAGCGAGGAGCACGATTGGCCAAACAAGTCCGAATCCATCAGTAGGTGCGGTTGTTGTAAAGGAAGGCCAAATCATTGGTATGGGAAGTCACTTGAAGGCCGGTAAGGAACATGCAGAAGTCTATGCACTCGACCAAGCTGGTGATCAGTCAGTAGGTGCTGATATTTACGTGACGTTAGAACCTTGTGCACACCACGGCAAAACCCCTCCATGTGCCAATTTATTGGTGGAACGAAAAGTAAAAAAAGCTTACATTGCTACAGTTGATCCTAATCCCAAGGTTGCAGGAAAAGGAATCGAAATACTACGGAACGCAGGGATTGAAGTGGAAGTTGGCTTGATGGAAGAAGAAGCAAGAAAGATAAACGAAATGTTTTTTTACTATATGAATCATAAACAACCCTTTGTCACGATGAAAGCGGCAATGACATTGGATGGGAAGATTGCAACAGCATCAGGTGACAGTAAGTGGATTACTTCCGAGCAGGCGCGGGCAGATGTACATCAAGAACGCGCGCGACATGATGCGATTTTAGTTGGAGCAAATACGGTCAAGCATGATAACCCACAATTAACAGTACGCTTGCCCCAAGGCGGGAAAAATCCGATTCGAGTTATTTTATCAACAAAATTGTCGATTCAGGCAGATCGTCATGTATTAAATCATGAAGCTCCAACTTGGATTGTCTGTGGACAACAAGCAGATGCAGAAGCTTTCCAAAAAAAATATCCACATATCAAAGTAATTCAGATGGATACAGATGAAATGGAGCTAGAAGAAGTTTTGAAAGCATTAGGCGAACATGGCATTCAATCTTTATACGTAGAAGGTGGTAGTCGTGTTCATCACAGTTTTCTAGAAAAGCAACTGTTTCAAGAATGTCATTGGTATATTGCACCCAAACTATTAGGAGGAGCGGACGCGATTCCTGTCATCGGTGGAAAGAGTCCAAGTAAAATGGCTGATGCGCTTGATGTAACGATTGATTCAATGGAACAAGTCGGTACAGACATAAAAATTATCGCTCGTCCAAAAGGAGGTAACTAGATATGTTTACAGGAATTGTTGAAGAAAAAGGAACCTTAAGAAAACTTGTGACCCAAGGATCAAGTATGCAAGTAACGATCGCTGCTGAAACGGTACTAA
Source organism: Natronobacillus azotifigens (assembly GCF_026805325.1). GTDB lineage: Bacteria > Bacillota > Bacilli > Bacillales > Amphibacillaceae > Natronobacillus > Natronobacillus azotifigens. The sequence goes on along the minus strand of NZ_JAPRAT010000008.1, from coordinate 51,355 downwards.
CCGATGTTTCTATCGGTGATAGCATTTCAGTAAATGGGGTATGTTTAACGGTAACGAGTTTTAATCAAGAACAATTTACGGTCGATGTGATGCCGGAAACTTTTCGCACCTCTTCCTTGGCACAACTTTCCGTTGGCTCACAGGTCAATTTAGAACGTGCGATGGCGGCTAATGGGCGATTCGGTGGACACTTTGTTTCTGGCCATGTCGATACAGTAGGAAAAATTGCAAGCATATGGACTGAAGCAAACGCGCGTTATTTATCTATTTCGGTGGAGAATGAAGGGCATGCTTATTTGATGCCTAAGGGATCGATTACGGTTGATGGAACTTCTTTAACGATTTTCGATGTAACAAACGACGGATTTGTTATTTCGCTTATCCCTGAAACACAGCAGGCAACGATTTTAGGCACAAAGAATCAAGGAGATATTGTGAATCTTGAGTTCGATATGTTGGCAAAATATATGGAGCGCTTATTGGAAACAAAATTTCAAGCAAGTCAATCAAATGGATTAACAAAAGATAAGCTAGCAAGCTATGGCTTTTTTGATTAGGGGTGAACAAGATGTTAAATACAATTACAGATGCATTAACGGCATTAAAAGCAGGAAAAATCATTATTGTTGTTGATGATGAAGATCGTGAAAATGAAGGTGACTTTGTCATGTTAGCAGAGCATGCAACACCAGAAGCGATTAATTATATGGCAACAAAAGGAAAGGGTCTTATCTGTACACCAATAGAAAAATCCATTGCATCTCGTTTAGGGCTAGATAGCATGGTTACGAATAATACGGATGCGCACGGAACGGCTTTTACTGTAAGTGTCGATCATATCGATACACATACAGGAATTAGTGCGTACGAACGTTCGTTAACGATTGAGAAATTAATCGATGCGAAGTCAATCATGACAGATTTCAAACGTCCAGGTCATGTTTTTCCGTTGATCGCAGAAGATGCAGGGGTACTAGTGAGACCTGGACATACCGAAGCGGCAGTAGATTTGGCTCGTTTAGCTGGTTCTGCACCGGCCGGAGTGATTTGTGAGATTATGGCGGAAGATGGTACGATGGCTCGCTTACCAGAATTACAAGAGCTAGCAAAAGCAGAGGATATGCCGATTATTTCGATCCAAGATTTGATCAGTTATCGCAAACGTCATGACGATTTAGTCAAAAAAGAAGTGGAAATCAATTTGCCGACTAGCTATGGGGATTTTTCCTTGGTTGCATTTACAGAGAAATGGACAGGAAAAGAACATTTAGCCTTAGTAAAGGGAGAAATTACCGAAGAGGACACGCCTTTAGTACGAATTCACTCGGAATGTTTAACAGGGGATGTACTTGGTTCACACCGTTGTGACTGTGGCCCACAATTAGAACAAGCACTAGTAGAGATTGAAGCAGCTGGTAAGGGTGTCTTGGTTTACATGCGTCAAGAAGGCCGTGGCATCGGATTGCTAAATAAATTAAAAGCCTATAAATTACAAGAAGAAGGCTACGACACGGTAGAAGCAAATCACCAATTGGGCTTTCCAGATGACTTGCGCGATTATGCAGTAAGTGGACAAATGCTAAGACAAGTTGGTGTAGGGAAAATGATTTTATTAACCAACAACCCAAGAAAACTTGCAAGCATGACGGAATATGGATTACAAGTCGTGGAAAGAAGAGCGATTCAAATCCCTGCAAACAAAGCAAATGAAAAATATTTAGCAACAAAAAAATCAAAATTAGGTCACCTATTCAAGGACTAAGAGGAGAGATTAACGATGAAAAAAATATTTGAAGGTAATTTAGTTGGGACAGATGTAAAAGTAGGTATTGTTGTTGGTAGATTTAATGAGTTTATTACAAGCAAATTGTTGGGCGGAGCTGAAGATACGTTGCGTCGTCACGGTGTACAAGAAGAAAACATATCTGTTGCTTGGGTTCCTGGTGCGTTTGAAATTCCACTCGTAGCAAAGAAAATGGCCGCTTCCGGTAAATACGATGCAGTCATCACGTTAGGCACAGTTATTCGTGGTTCTACACCGCACTTTGATTATGTATGTTCTGAAGTAGCAAAAGGAGTAGGCAGTGTAACAATGGATACGGACATTCCAGTTATCTTTGGTGTGCTAACGACAGAGACAATTGAACAAGCAATCGAACGTGCTGGAACAAAAGCAGGTAACAAAGGGGCTGACGCAGCCTTATCAGCCATTGAAATGGTGAACTTATTACAAGAGATCAATTAATTATGGAGGCTGTCGGAACAATTTTCCCCGACAGCTTTTTTGGTGCTTAGGAAACGATAAAATTTTGAATGGAGGATAACTTTTCGGAAAAGATGTAGCCACGTCCAGCTCCGAGCGTCAAAAACTAGGCAACTTCAAGCAATCTACGATAAGTCATCATCGTTTAGTGAGCTTACCTTGATTCCTTTATCTCGATTGATTCGCTCCAGTTGCTACGTTTTTAACCGGTGCTCTGCGCTTTTGTTCATGTTTGGCGCGAGATATTGTGAGTGGGTGTTGCGTGTAGATATCGAGAATTTCTGAATCGGAAAAGTCGCGCGCAAATCGCGGAGAATGCACGCAAATTTGAAAAGATGCACGCAAATCACGGAGAATGCACGCAAATTTGAAAAGATGCACGCAAATCACGGAGAATGCACGCAAATTTGAAAAGATGCACGCAAATCGCGGAGAATGCACGCAAATTTGAAAAGATGCACGCAAATCGCGGAGAGTGAACGCAAAATCGAAAAGATGCACGCAAATCACGGAGAATGCACGCAAATTTGAAAAGATGCACGCAAATCGCGGAGAATGCACGCAAATTTGAAAAGATGCACGCAAATCGCGGAGAATGCACGCAAATTTGAAAAGATGCACGCAAATCGCGGAGAATGCACGCAAATTTGAAAAGATGCACGCAAATCGCGAAGAATGCACGCAAAATCGAAAAGATGCACGCGAATCGGGAAAGTAGCACGCAACCCCCGAAAATCGGCCCCAACTCTTAGACGTCGCCGTTCACAACTTCATTAATTTGCTTTGATCCCGATGCGATCCACTGTAATATCGTATACGACTTCTGTTTCCAAGTCCTTATAAATTTCGTGCCATCGATCTTCTGTTTTTACATGTTCGTCCCAATAACGAGGTAATCTTGCCCGTATATGTTCACCAAAACTGAAGATATCTGTACCATTTTTTTGTGTCAGTCTAATTAATTCTTCTGCATGAAGGGTAGCATTTTTTATTGCATTTTCCTTTATTTCCTGAATAGTCGCTGCGCTACCTAAGTCGATTTTTTCGTTTGATTTTTCTCTCACTTCTGTATCGACACTTATTTTTATCGTGATTTTAGGTTTGCCGTCGACCAACACTATATCTTTCTTGGCCTCTCTAGTTCGCGATTTAATGATTACTGCTCCATTTTCAATCGGTATCATAAGTGATGCGCCAGGCGGATATGAACCTTTGATCGCATTGTATAGAACAACTTGATACGGTGGGACTATGTCTACCATTACTTCTTGATCAAAAAAAGCCATGCCGCTAATACGGATATTATCTCCATGTACCTCGAGATAAGGGAGGATTGCGGATTGTCCTAAACTTGCGCACGCAACCCAAAAGTCTCCTATGTGAGTTTCTGGAAACTTTCCCATCTCTACTGCACTATCTAATGTGCTTGATAAATAAATTGCTGGAATCTGTTCAAGTTTTGGAGCAACACTCATAGTATTTGCTGCATCACCTTCTGCGACTGCTAACCATACCGTTCGGCGTATTTCAGACCTGCGATGAAAAAAATCGTTAATAGGCTTTAACCCCTCTTGAGCAATCTCCTTAGAAACGATTATCACTTGTAGATGGCCAAAGAAAATATCGTGAGCAATTTTTTGTTGCATACTTTGTACGGCATCACCAATGGTAATGCCATATCCTTCAACGATCCAAACATTATCTTCAGCAGAAGTATTTCCTTGTGCAGGTCCTAATGCAACCTGCCCAGGAACAGATAATTGAGCAGTTAGTTTAAATCTTTGATCATTCTCATTAAATTGAAAGTCTGGATGAGTTACGTCATCTAGTTTCATTTCTTCCTCAGTTGCTTTATCAATAGACAATCCTACAATCGTTGCCCGCTTTTCAACCTCCACTTGATCCCAACAGCCTGTTAAGAAAAAAGCGAGAGAACTAACCAGGATACAACATGCTAGAAAACGTAAGGTCATGTTGATTATCCCCCCTGTCTGTTTATTTTTTAAACATACTTATGATTACCAGTAATGTAGGATAACCTGCTGTAATTACCAGGCTAGTTTTTCCGATAATTGGCATCCAATCATACATTTGAACATTGTTCTCCGGAACGAGAGCAACGAATAAAAATACAGGCAAAAACCAGTAAGATAGCTTACGGTGATTGTTCATTTTAAAAGTATCGGCGAAGGTGTGAATAGAAATTAGAAATCCACTAAGTATCGTAGTGAACGCGGTAATTATCCAAAATACGATAAAAAAGATATCTAACCGTTGAAAAGGGGGCATCGGAAAACTAATAGATCGAGCTAAAGCTAATACTGGCCATACCTCCTCGTTAATTTGTTCTGCACCAAGCGCAGCGTAGGTAACGGTGGTAATGGACATAATCATAATAAAAACCCCGATCCAACCATATAAACTCCCTTTTAGCGCTTTTTTGGGATCTTGCATCTTTGGGAAAATAACCGTTAGTGTATAAAGACCTATTTGAAAAAACGGCAGTGCGATAATCGTCATACTGCTATCTAGCATTCCGGTTAGTGACGGCTCATTTCCTAATACAGGAAGTATCCGGAAAAAATCTCCCTCCGGAATTGCCATCGATATAAGGAAGAGTCCTGGCATTATTATAAAAGGTATATAATAAAAGTGAATGTACCCAAATTCTGATATGTTTTTTCGTGACGCTATAGCGACTATTGCTAACATGACAAAAAGGCTAACTTCTAAGGGCGTTTCACGTAATAAGGTTGTGGCCATCACTTCCCCAAACTCTCGGATTACCATAGAGGTTAGTAATACAAATAGTACGGTAATCATTAACCCGAAAATAAAACTAATATATTTTCCGACAATTTTATTGCCAAATTGGATAAGATTTTGTTCAGGGAAACGTCGGGCTACTAGAGATAGAATGACCAAAAAAATCAAGTAGAATATTAACGCTAAAAAAGTCGCGAAAACCCCACCTGAACCTACAATCTCTGCCCCCCAACGAGGTAGGGAGAGGACACTGATTCCGATTGTGCTATTAATGATTACACAAGCAAGTTGTACGGTAGTCACGGGTTCTCTTTGATTGGGCACAAATATCCTCTCCTATCATTATTACTTTTTCTGCGGTTTATTTTGTGAATTTAATCTTTCGGGTCTGTTATTCAACCAACGCAATGGCAATCTTAAAACGAAATCTTTCATATCACTCGAATTACCCGGAGAAAGAGGATGCATGTACGGCATACCGAATGATTGAAGAGACAAAAGGTGGTTAGAGATGACGATCCAGCTCATCATAAAGCCAAATAACCCCAATATCCCAGTCATGATTAGCATCGGAAATCGCAACATTCTTAAGGAAACGGCGATATTATAGCTTGGAGTTGCGAAAGAACCAATCGTAGTTAGTGCAACGATTACGACGGTTAAAGGGCTAACAAAACCGGCATCAACTGCTGCTTGCCCGATAACTAGAACTCCAACAATGCTTAAGGCTCCACCGATTTGTTTTGGCATTCGTATGGTAGCTTCTCTTAGTATTTCCATGGCTACTTCCATTAAAAGAACCTCAAATAACAACGGGAATGGTACACCTGTTCGCCCGCTTGTAATCGCTACGGCAAAACGGGTCGGAATCAATTCTGGATGGAATGATATTGCAGCAACATAAAGGGAAGGGATAATTAGTGAGATTACTAACGAAATTACCCGAATGATTCGAGTTAATGTACTCAACATGTAGCGATCATTATAATCCCCAGGGCCTTGGATAAATTGCCCGATTGTCGCAGGTGCAATTAACGCAAAAGGTGAACCATCCACAAGTATTGCAGCCCGCCCTTCTAAAACATTCCCAACAACAACGTCTGGTCGTTCAGTATGTTGAATTTGAGGGAAGGGTGATCTTGGATTATCTTGAATGTTTTCTTCTATATAACCAGTGTCCAAAATACGATCAATATCGATATTGTTTAGTCGTTCTTCAATTTCTGCTAATAGTGCTGGATCTACGATATCTTCCATGTATAAAAAAGCAACTTTGGTCTTTGTCCTTGTTCCGATCTCCATTGACTTAATCCGTAAGTCGGTGGAAGGTAGTCGATAGCGAACCAAGGAAAGGTTTGTGTTTAGACTTTCATTAAAACCGTCTCTTGGTCCTCGGATAACTTGTTCCGTTTCAGGTTGGGATATTGCTCTTTCGGCTATATCAAACGTATTTAGTAAAAAAGCACTCTCGAGGCCTTCCATGAAAACAACGGTACTTCCGCGAAGCAATTCTTCAATAATTTTCGTGAAATCTTTTTCTTCCGATCCCTCTGATTGGTACAGCGTCTCTTCGAAAATCAATCTGTTTAATTCTTTCACCGTAACCTTGTCAATTGATGTATCAGATTTGTGCATCAAGGGTTTCAGGATATCTTGATTAATTAGAATTCTGTCAACAATACTATCAAAATAAATAGCTACTGCTGATGACTGGCCAAAAATTTTAAAAGGACGGACAGTAAAATCTGTATCGTCTTTAAATAATGTTTTTAGTTTTTGAATATTTTTTTCTAATTGAGGATGGATAGGTTGTTGTTTTCGGTCTTCAATTGCTTTGCCAAAAGGTTTTTGTGTTGTGTTGGCTGTTGATTTGTTCTTTCGGTTAAACATGATCAAGACCTCCAAGGATTTTGCCGTATAAAGTGAAACTTCAATTAGTGGGGGTTTTTAGGTATTCCGCCACTGATTGTTAGCCCTAAAGGATGACCTAAGGCCTTTGAAGCATTCGGGGTTCTATCGTCCGTTACTTCAGTGTAAATAATGAATAAAATGATTATTCACTAGTATTGAACGGTATTTGGAGATTTATGCACAGATTGGAAGAAGGGATACTCATTTTTAAATAGAAACGGGACCGGGTGAATTTTCTTATCGTACATATGTGAAGTAGATTTTTTTCTAACGCGTTGATCGTTCCATCAACGTATAACAAAAAAACTGCCGATTCATCATCGACAGCTAGTTGTTTAAATAAAAAAAGCTAAGTTGTTAAGGCTTTCTGAATATCCGCTTCAATTTCTTCAGGTTCTGTAGTAGGAGCATATCGTTTGAGTACTTGTCCTTCTTGGTCAACAAGAAATTTTGTGAAATTCCATTTGATTTTACCACCAAAAACGCCAGATGCTTGATTGGTTAAATAGTCATACAACGGGTGAGCATCTTTTCCGTTCACTTTAATCTTGCTGAACATCGGAAAAGAGACCCCAAAGTCAAGCTGACACGTTTGTTGGATTTCTTCGTCCGTTCCTGGTTCCTGTTTCATAAATTGATTGCTTGGAAAACCTAGAATCTCAAGACCTTGATCTTTATACTGGTCATATAATTTTTGTAATCCATGAAACTGATTGTTTAGCCCGCACTTTGTTGCTGTGTTTACAATCAACAATACTTTTCCTTTGTAATCAGCTAGTGATTTTTCTTCTCCTGAAATGGTTTGTACTCGAAAATCATGGACAGTCATCATCAAACCTCCTTTTCTTAAAAATAGCAATCTCATCCGGGGAAGTCAAAAGATACTACTTGGAGTTTCGCTTACGAGGAATGTTAGATGTGGAAGTATAGTAAAAAAAACTTAGACCAACAAAATCGTTAGTCTAAGTTCATCATTAGATCGCGTGATCGGTTTGATTCTCTTCGATTTGAAGCAATCTTTCTTTCACTTCTGCTTCCGTTAATTCGTGTTCTTTCACATAAAGGTTACGCTCGGTTACACGACATTCGTGTGTACAACCTCGTAAATATTTATGTTCATTTTCTTCTGAACAGAGAATTTGTTTGTTGCATGCGGGATTGGCGCAGTTTATATAGCGCTCGCAAGGTTTACCGTCAAAATAGTCTTTTCCAACAACAACATGCTCGACTTGATTGATCGGAACACTGATACGCTCGTCAAATACGTACATTTTTCCGTCCCAAAGTTGTCCTTTTGCTTGAGGATCCTTGCTGTAAGTAGCGATTCCTCCATGCAATTGGTTCACATCTTCGAATCCCTGCTTCACTAACCAACCAGAGAATTTTTCACAACGAATTCCACCAGTACAGTAAGTTAGCACACGTTTTCCGTCAAACTTTTCTTTGTTTTCTTCTATCCATTCTGGTAATTCACGAAAACTATGAATGTCAGGACGAATCGCTCCACGGAAATGACCTAAATCATACTCATAGTCATTACGTGCATCGATAACAACAGTATCTTCCTCTTGCATTGCTTCATAGAAAGCTTGCGGTGATAAATAATTTCCCGTTGTTTCGAGTGGATTTACGTCTTCATCCAATCGCAAGGTAACTAGTTCTGGACGTGGGCGTACATGCATTTTTTTAAAAGCATGTCCATCTGCAGGATCGATTTTAAAGGGCATGTTAGCAAAACGTGGATCGTTGTGCATTGCTTCCATATAAGCCTCAGTAGCAGTAATCGTACCAGAAACAGTACCATTAATCCCTTCTTCTGCAACCAGAATTCTTCCTTTCAATCCTAACTCCTTACAGAAAGCCAAATGCTCTTTTGCATAGCCTTCCGGGTCATTCATATGAACATAGTTATAGTACAATAATACTTGATATTTTTCCATTCGATTAACCACCTATCGATTCGTATTTGCAAGATACGTGTGTAGGCGTGAGATAGTCTCTTGCAAGGACATATTATACAAAAAATACAACACTTTATCAACCTTTTGGTTATATATCTGAAAATTCAATCTAATATAAGTGTTATTTGCTATTCTCAAGGATTCATCGTATATTTTTCAAGAGGGGAAGTGATGAAATGGATGCAAAAGAACGGGAACAGCTAATTATTGAAAACTATCAAGCGCAAGAAAAAGGGATGATCCTTCTGTTTGCGCAATGGTGCATCAATCATAAATTAGATCCGGAAGCTTTGTATCAAGAGGCGTATCCTAATCAAGCAGACAATGAAGTGTTAGATGAAATGATGGAGCATACGGTATCGGAAAAAGAAGCAGATGAAATACAAGGGGAATTATTATTGGAAGTATTGCAAGCATACGGAAATGATGATCTTGCTTTTGTTGTTGCAAACCATATGGAAAAGAAATAAAAATGCGGCCCAGCTAATGTGAACCGCATTTTTTGGTTATAGAAAATGGAAAGCTACTGAAATAATTTAATAAGCGCTTGTGTGCCACTATTTTCTTCGCCTTCTTCGGCAAGTTGTTGATACAACTGAAGAGATAACTCCAACCCAGGCGTCATAAGTCCCATCTCTTGAGCGGTTTCTAAAGCGATTTTCATATCTTTAATAAAATGCTTTACATAGAACCCTGGTGCGTAATCATGTTGAATGATTCGAGGTGCTAAATTGGACAATGCCCAGCTTCCAGCAGCTCCGGTAGTAATACTTTCTAGTACTCGACTTGGATCTAAGCCTGCTTTTTGTGCATAAGCAATCGATTCAGATACACCAATCATTCCAGATGCAATCACAATTTGATTACACATTTTCGTATGTTGGCCAGCACCAGCTTCACCCTGATAAATGATTTTTTCACCGATGACTTCAAAAATAGGCAAAACAGCTTCAAAGCCTGTTTGATCTCCACCGACCATAATGGCGAGGCTTCCTTTTTGGGCGCCAATGTCACCACCTGAAACAGGAGCGTCTAGAGCCGTCAACTGTCTTTGTCTTGCTGTTTCAGCAATCTTTTTGGCCAATGTTGGTTTCGATGTTGTCATATCAATTAAATAACTTCCTGCCTTTGCATTTTCAATGATCCCATCTGAACCAAAATATACTTCTTCAACGTCACTTGGATAACCAACAATCGTAATCACGATATCAGAAACGTGAGCAAGACTTGCAACATGATCGTGCCATGTTGCTCCAGCTTGCAATAAGGTTTCTGCTTTTGCTTTCGTTCTTGTATAAATATGTACCTCATACCCTGCGTTGATCAGATTTTGCGCCATGCTCTTTCCCATCACGCCGGTGCCAATGAAACCAATTGTTTTCATATTCCTACCTCAGTCCCTTCGGATTTGTTATGATAATTTTAGCGCAATCACAAACAGAAGCAAAGAAACTTGTTTACATAAAGGGGGAGAATCGCTTGCTAGAATGGGTGTGTAAAACATTTTCTACAATAGATAAACACGATTGGTATGAGATTGCACAGTTACGAACGGAAGTGTTTATAGTGGAACAAAAATGTAACTATCAAGATTTTGATGGTTATGATCAGATGTCTCATCATGTATTTTTGCGAAAAGAAGGACAAATAGTTGCTTACATGCGATTAATACCTCGAGGTTATTTTTGCACAGAAGCATCGTTTGGTCGGGTGATTGTAAAAAAGGCAGAACGAGGACAGGCATATGCGAGAACATTAGTTGAAAAAGGAATTGACATAATGCAAAAAGAAATGAATGAACCAATCATTAAAATTCAAGCAGAAGCCTATTTACAAAAATTCTATCGTTCTTTTGGTTTTGTAGATGTTTCAGAACCGTACCTTAGTTATGATATTTTGCATGTGGATATGATCTTGGAACAAAAATAATGAGGGGGATAAATGATGGGATGGAAAATAAAAAGCTTTGACGAGCTATCTTTATCAGAATTATATCAAATTTTACAAATTAGAGTCTCTGTGTTTGTCGTGGAGCAAGATTGCCCGTATCAAGAAGTGGATGGTGTCGATCAAGCTTGTCAGCATCTGTTTTTAGAAAAAGATGGACAAATCGCTGCATATGCCAGATTGATCCCACAGGATGTATTATATGAAGATGTTTCGATCGGAAGGATCTTAGTACATAAAGATTATCGAAAAGCTGGATATGGTCACGAATTACTCGCAAAAGCAATCGAGATTATTTCAAACGAATGGGATGTTGAAAAAATTAAAATACATGCGCAAGTCTATTTACTCGATTTTTATCGCTCTTTTGGTTTTGTAGAAGTGACTGAACACTATCTAGAGGATGGAATTCCGCACGTAGACATGATAAGAGAAAAAACTCATTAATGCGTGTTCAACAGGAGAAGCCAATTTGCCAAGGATCACAGGAATGAGCCAACGAAGAGGCGTGTCCTTAATCATTTGGTGCATTTATGAACCCTTTCTATATAAATAGAAACACCAGCTAACCTGTTGAATTAGCTGGTGTCTTTTTTTGCTTGAAACAGCCGAGTTATTTTATTAAAAGAGGGGGGCGAATCAAATCGCGGCTAAGCTGACACGGCTGGTCCAAGTGCTACTGCAAAGAAAAAAGTATCTTTACAGCTGAAGCTTATATATGAAATTCACAAAAGGAAAATGGGGAGATCCTTTGTGAATGTTATCCTAATTGATAAACAGTCAATGGGGAACAGTACATTCCCCGTTGACTCGAAAAAATTTTTTATTCTCCTTGTAAAGTGAGATCGGTTTGTTGCTCTACACCATCACGATAATAGGTTATAGTAATCGTTTCACCGATATCTGTTTCTGTATACAGATAACGTCTCAAGTTCAACATCGAGGAGATAGATTCTCCGTTGATCTCAGTAACAACATCATAGCGTTGTAAGCCAGCTTCATCTGCACCAGAACCGGAGTGTACATCGGCAATGACAATGCCATCGGTAACATCGGTGTCGAGGTTTAATGTTTCTCGTAAGTTTCTTTCTGGTACTGTTGATAGATCCACAGCACTGATTCCTAGCAATGGTCGAGAAATTTGTCCATTTGCTTCTAATTGCTCGATGATCGGTAAAGCTTCATCAATAGGAATTGCGAATCCAATTCCTTCTACCGCATGGGTGGCAATTTTCATTGAATTAATACCAATTACTTCGCCTTGTTGATTGATTAATGCCCCACCACTGTTCCCGGGATTTATTGCTGCATCGGTTTGAATCACATCAATCGTCCAGTCGGCACTTCCATCACCACTACGATCCACCTCAAGAGAACGGTCTAGTCCACTAATAATTCCTTTTGTAACCGTTCCTGCAAATTCAAGTCCTAATGGATTTCCAATCGCAATCGCAGTTTCACCGATTACTAAATCAGAAGAAGAACCAAGTGTAGCCACTGTATCAACGTGTTCTGGATCGATCGCAAGAACTGCTAAATCGGTTAATTCGTCAGAACCTAATAACCTAGCACGAACTTGTTCGCCGTTAGCTAAGATTACTTCAATCTCTTCCGCATCTTCGATCACATGATGATTAGTAATTACATAAGCATTTTCTTCGTCTACTTTATAAATAACTCCAGAGCCAGAACCGGAAGCGGTATTATCGGACCATAAGTCAAAGGATCGTATATTGGAGATGCCAACCACAGCTCCTGAAACATCACTTAACATTTGAGTAGAAACATTATCATCTCCAGTAGCTGTCTGGATGATTTGTTGTGCGGTAGCTTCCATAGCCTCGCCACCATTTCCTTGATCTGTGTGATTCACATCAAGTGGAATAATTCCTGTGAAAAGTAACAGAAAACCGATCACTGCTACGGTAAGTCCTCCTGTTATCCCACTCAACCAGATCGACCATAAGTTTTGCGACTTTGGAGGTTGGTTGGTTTCTTTTATGTTATTTTCATCTGTAAAACTACTTTGTTCTACTTGTTCTTTAAAATCAGTTTGTTTATCTATATCCTGTTCAGTTAGATCTTGATCTTTTTGCTCGCTATCAATATCTCTATGATTATATTCAGACATTTATGACACCCCTTTATCTTTTCTGTACATTTTCTAGTATAAGCAGTAGTTTTGGCAACATTTCGGAATAATTATGAAAAAAGTATGGAACATAAAACACGGTGCATTTTTTCTTGAAATATGGGAAAATGAAAGGAGAAGAGGAGAGTGAATCAATGTCATATCACATTTTTATTGTAGAAGATGATCAGAATATTCGTGACATCGTTGCTGCGTATTTAAAGAAAAATGGTTATATCGTTTCTATGATTAATAATGCAGAAGAAGCCTGGGAGCAGACGCGAAACAATCAGCCTGATATGTGGATATTAGATATTATGCTCCCTGGTATGGACGGGTATGAACTATGCAAAAAGATCAGACAGGAGAGTGAAGTTCCAATCATTATCATCTCGGCGAAGGATGAAGAAGTGGACAAAATTCTCGGTTTAGAACTAGGAAGTGATGATTATTTAACGAAGCCGTTTAGTCCGAGAGAATTAGTCGCTCGTGTGAAGCGGTTATTTAAACGAGCAAAGTTGACCGATAGCCAATCAACTGATGAAGTCGAACATTATCAGGTTGGTAACTTAACGTTACAAGTAAGTGATCGACGTGTTTTTTGGTATGGGAAAGAAGTAGAAGTAACTGCAAAGGAGTTTGAGTTATTGCAAAGTTTGATGCAAAATAAAAATCGCGCCTTTTCTCGCGAGGAATTACTCACCTTAATATGGGGAGATGACTATTTTGGCAGTGACCGTGCTGTAGATGATTTGGTAAAGCGATTGCGAAAAAAACTAGAAGGCCTCCCAATCGAAACGGTTTGGGGTTATGGTTATCGTTTGAGAGATGACGAGGATATTTCATGAAATTACAAACACAACTCACGTTAGCCTTTACAACCTTACTGCTTATTATCATGTCGATTGCAGCAGTTATGGTTAACTCGTTACTGTTAAATGTCTTTATTCAAAATGAACGGGACCAATTACAAGAAAAAGGCGAAATGCTTACCCCTTTCTTGTTTAGTGACTCGATGCCACAAAATTTTTCCCAGTGGCTCAATGACGAGGAATTATATTTATTTATTTATGACCGAAATCGTGACCAACCGATTGTATGGTCTTCTACTTTATCGGTAGAGGTCATTCAATATTGGGCGAATCGTTATGATTTGACCGAATCGGAACAGCCACTTTGGCGAGCGGGAGATACGAGTTATGTGGTGTCGATTCTGCCGATTTATCCAAATTTATTGGAAAGGGAGCTTGTTTTAATTACGCCATTGGACGATTTGCAAGTCATTCAATCGAATTTGTTTAATCGTTTAATGATTATTTTTTTAATCGGGATTATCGTCATTATTCTATTAACCCACTTCTTAACGCATCGTTTAGTTACTCCATTGACGGAATTAAAGTATCAATTAAAGAAAATTGAAAAAAGAAAATTTGATGATGTCAAACGGATTAAGGCTAGCGGTGAAATTAAAGAGGTAGAGGAAAGTGTTATCGAAATGGCCAATGAACTGCAACGTTATATGCAGTCACAACAGCAATTCTTTCAAAATGCTAGCCATGAATTAAAAACCCCGCTCATGACGATTCAAGGTTATGCCGAGGGGATTAGAGATGGTATTTTCGTCGAGGAGGATTCAGAACGAGGTTTAGAAGTGATGGTAGATGAAATTAGCCGGCTAAAGAAAATTATCAATGAAATGATTCTTTTAGCTAAGCTCGATAGTGATGAAAATATTTATCAACCTGAACCATTATCGGTTCGTGAGTTAATCCAATTAACGATTGATCGTGCCTTGCCAATGGCAAGTGAGCGGGGAATATCGTTAGAACACGAAGTTACCGATGATGTGCTATTAGAAGTTGATCAAGAAAAGATGCTTCAAGCAATGATGAATATGGTCACAAATGGTATTAGACATGCTCATTCAAAAGTAAGTATTCAAGTGAAGCGAGTAAACAAACAAACGTTAATTCTGATTGAAGATGACGGTGAAGGAATTGACGAGGTGTTGATCCCACAATTATTCCAAAGGTTTATCAAAGGAAAGGGTGGGGAAACGGGTTTAGGTCTGGCCATTTCACGTGCTATTATCGAAAGATCTGGTGGATCTATTACGGTAGAACGCTCCCCATTAGGAGGAGCTCGATTTACTGTTGCTTTTTAGTTAGAAAAAAGCATGTACTTTTCCATATGAGGTATGCTATAATTACTCAGTTACAGCTTAAGGGATGTTTGCTAAAAAGAGGAGATGTACAAGCATGCAATTTAGAGAAGATATTCGTAACATCGCAATTATTGCCCACGTAGACCATGGGAAAACAACATTAGTTGATCAATTACTACGCTATTCCGGAACTTTTCGTGACAACGAACAAGTCGATGAGCGTGCCATGGATTCTAATGATATAGAAAAAGAACGTGGAATCACTATTTTGGCGAAAAATACTGCCATCAATTATAAAGATACACGTGTGAATATTTTGGATACCCCAGGACATGCCGATTTCGGTGGTGAAGTAGAGCGAATCATGCAAATGGTTGATGGTGTTTTGCTGGTTGTTGATGCGTATGAAGGTTGTATGCCTCAAACGCGTTTCGTTCTGAAAAAAGCACTCGAACAAAAGTTGACGCCAGTTGTAGTTTTAAACAAAATTGACCGTCCGAATGCTCGACCTGGAGAAGTTATTGATGAAGTGTTAGACTTATTCATCGAGCTTGGTGCTGACGATGACCAGTTAGAATTTCCGGTCGTATATGCATCTGCACTAAATGGTACGTCTGGTGAAGAGCCAGATCAACAAGAAGAATCAATGGAAGCTGTTTTCGCTTCTATTTTAAAAAATATTCCTGCACCAATAAATAATGAAGAAGATCCACTACAATTCCAAGTGACGTTACTGGATTATAATGATTACTTAGGTCGGATTGGAATTGGCCGTGTTAGCCGTGGATCGATTGCAGTAGGACAGCAAGTAGCTTTGATTAAAAAAGATGGCAAAGTGAAAAATTTCCGTGTTTCAAAAATGTTTGGTTTTATGGGCTTAAAGAAAGTTGAAATTACCGAAGCAAAAGCAGGAGATATCATCGCACTAGCGGGTATGGAAGATATCAATGTTGGTGAGACAGTTTGTCCCGTTGATCATCAAGAAGCGCTACCTGTATTAAGAATCGATGAGCCAACTTTACAAATGACTTTTGTTGTGAACAATAGTCCATTTGCCGGTAGAGAAGGTAAATATATTACTTCAAGAAAAATTGAAGAGCGCTTATTAACGCAACTAGAAACCGATGTAAGTTTACGGGTAGAACAAACCGCATCACCGGATGCTTGGATAGTATCTGGTCGTGGAGAATTACATTTATCTATTCTTGTTGAAAATATGCGTCGTGAAGGTTACGAACTTCAATTATCAAAACCACAAGTAATCATTAAAGAAATAGATGGTGTCCGTTGTGAACCAATGGAGCGCGTACAAGTGGATGTGCCTGAAGATCATACTGGTGCGGTTATGGAATCATTAGGTTCACGTAAAGGTGAAATGCTTGATATGGTGAACCAAGGGAATGGCCAAGTGCGTATGGAGTTTAAAGTTCCTTCACGAGGTTTAATTGGATATTCTACGGAGTTCATGACACAAACTCGTGGTTATGGAATTATCAATCATACGTTTGATAGCTATGAACCAGTTGTTCCTGGTCAAGTTGGTGGTCGCCGTCAAGGTGTTCTTGTTGCATTGGAAAATGGAAAAGCTTCGACTTACGGTATTATGAACTTAGAAGATCGTGGGATTATCTTTGTTGATCCAGGTACTGAAGTTTATGCTGGTATGATTGTTGGTGAACACAATCGTGATAATGACTTAACCGTGAATATTACAAAAGAAAAACATTTAACCAATGTTCGTTCAGCAACGAAAGATCAAACGTCAACGATTCGAAAAACACGTAAATTAACATTAGAAGAAGCAATCGAGTATTTAAACGATGACGAATATTGTGAAGTAACACCAGAAACCATTCGTCTACGTAAGAAACTGTTAAATAAAAACGAACGAGAAAAAGCAGCAAAGAAAAAATAAAGGTATTGATATGAAAAGCTAGGTCTCCTTATTGGAAACCTAGCTTTTTCTTTGCTTAGGAAGATTTTAGAATTGTGGATAACTTTTCGGAACAGATATAGCCACGTCTAGCTTCGAGCGCCAAAAACTAGGCAACTTCATGAAGCAATCTACGACAAGCCACCATCGGTTCGCAAGCTTACTATGATTGCTTTATCTCGATTGATTCGCTCCAATTGCTACGTTTTTAACCGGCGCTCTGCGCTTTAGTTCTTTAGATCATAGTGTGGCTATTGACTAGTGCTTGCTTGTTACCACCACCCGCCTAGATCCTCTATATCTTATTCTTCCAAAAGGAACGGGCAGGTTTGCTCTGTTTTTCTTATTTAAATAAGTCGATTAGATCTCCCGTCGCATTGCTTTTAATACATCAATTTTCGTTGCTTTTTTTGCTGGTCGTGACCCTGAAATGATCGTAACGATCAGACAAATTGTAACCGCAATGACAACGAGTGTCCAAGGAATTGCAGAGAACTTAAGTCCATCCGGTAACGGTTCTCCATAAACACCCTCAAGTATAAGTGGAATGATAAAATTGACCGAATAGCTGATGATATATGCAACGATTGTTCCAAATAGTGCTCCTAACAAACCGATATACGTACTTTCTAATAAGAAAATTTGTTTAATCGTTTTCGGGCTTGCACCAATGGCTTTCATAATTCCAATATCCGGTGCACGTTCGGTAACAGCCATCGTCATCGTATTATAAATACCTATTGATGCAATTAGCACAGCAATTGTACCGATGAAAATCAAACCAGCTTTTGCAATATTAAAGAGTATGTTAATCTCTTTTAATTGACTGGCAACAGAATAGACATAATAGCCTTCATCTTGCAGTTGCGTAGTTAACGCCTCTACATGCGGTAGAGAATGGGAGTAGAGATATACATCATCGTAACCAGTATAATACTGCTCATATTCGTCTTCTTCTGGGTATATATTCCCTTTTGTTGTCTCTGTATAACTTTCAATCGAAGCAAGCATCTCTTCTGTAATATAGACCGTCGTATCCTCTACCCATTCTCGGGCAGGTTGTTCGGTAATTCCAGTGATGACCGCTTCAAATACTTTTGACTCAAACTCATCATCTCCCATATATTTCTCTATGGTGAAGCTAACGGTTTGTCCAATAATATCCTCTGTATATCGAAGTTCATCGAGAATATTTCCGTTTTCATCATACACTTCAACATCTTCATCCGTTTCGATAGGACTTAAGTTTTGTAGAAAATGATAGCCAACTATAATTTCGTTAGCTGCTGATGGAAGCTCACCAGCTTCGAGTTGAATCCCTGCTTGTTCTTCGCCAAAAAATTCAGAGACTCGAGTATTTGCATGAATGTGATGGGTATCTACAATATATTCTGGTTGCTGGTTTAAATAGATTAAGGTACTTACTGCTCTCACATCATCTAATGATCTGAAATATTCCACATCCTCTTTGTTTATGTTTCGATATTGTCCATCCTCATCTTCTGTGCCGTATATACTAATCTCGTTGATCGCATCTTCCTCCATCACGTCCCTAAGAACGGTTTGATGTAAACCGAAGCCAACAGATGCAAGAACGATCAAAAAGGTACACGCCATAGCCGAAGCTAATACTGTCATGAATATTCTCATTTTACTTTTCTTCATATTTTGTCTTACAAAGCGAAATTTATCTTTACCAGTCATGATGCGCTCCCTCCTTGCACTAATCGACCATCTTGAATTTCTATGGAGCGATTACCAATATTGGCCACTTCTTTGTCATGGGTAATGATTAGGAAGGTTATGCCCATTTCTTGATTTAATTGCTGAATAAAGTTTAATAAGTCCGCTTCTGTCTCACTGTCTAAGCTCCCGGTTGGTTCATCGGCTAAAATGATCGGTGGATTTAAAACGAGTGCTCGAGCGATACTCACGCGTTGTTGTTGACCGCCAGATAATTCACTTGGATAATGAGTATGATATGCTTCTAGTCCGACTCGTTTCAATGTTTCGTCCGTAATTTTTTTCCGTTCTTTTTCGCTGAGCCCTTTAAGAATTAACGGTAATTCTACATTTTGAAAAGCAGTCATACTCGGAATCAGTTGGAAATTTTGAAAAATAAAACCGATGTTATCTAAGCGGAAATCAGCGAATTGCGTTTCGTTAAATTTGGTAACATTCGTATCAGTGATAAAAATATCACCAGCAATTGGGCGGATGAAGCCACTTATTAAGTTTAATAGTGTTGATTTCCCAGACCCACTTCTTCCGATAATTGTGACGATCTCTCCTTGCTTGATTTCAAAGGAAATATCGTGTAATACAGGGATTCTCGTTTGATTGCCCCTTTTTCCTAATTCAAAATGATGAGATAGGTTTTCTACAGTAATCATATTATTCCTCCATTCTTGTCTCCTCTTTATAGACGAAACATAGAGGAGAAAAGATGTACAGCAAATGAAAAAATTACGAGGAGAGAAATGGCTGTATTTTTGCAGAAACATAATTAATCCAGCAGTGAATAAGTACAATCTTACCGAGAATGCGGTCTTTGTTTAGATTAAATCGCAAAAAAAAGATAGCACTTGGCCTGATCCAAGTGCTACTTTTTTTGATTCGAAACGATTACCCTCTAAATCTACTAAGAAAGCCTTGTAAACGTTCGTTTGAAGAATGTTCAATCACGTCACTTGCAGAACCTTGCTCAGCGATGACACCTTCATCAAGGAAAAGTACTTTATCAGCGATATCTAGGGCAAAGTCCATTTCATGTGTAACTAATACCATCGCCATATCATCATTTTTTGCGATGTCACGAATAACTTCAAGCACTTCACCGACTAATTCGGGGTCTAGTGCTGATGTTACCTCATCAAACAGCATGATTTTCGGACGCATGACCAAAGCTCTTGCCATCGCAACACGTTGCTTTTGTCCACCAGAAAGTTGACTTGGATAATTGTTTAATTTATCGCCAAGTCCAACGCGCTCAAGCATCTGAATCGAACGTTCGCGCACTTCCTTTTTATCTTCTTTCTTTACGTTAATTGGTGCAGTCATACAATTCTCTAGTATTGTCATATGTGGAAAGAGATTGAAGTGTTGAAATACCATTCCGATATCCCCACGTACACTACGTAAGTGCTTTTCATTTGCTTCGACCATTTCACCGTTCTTTTCCATCTTCCAAAGGTTTGTACCATCTACGATAATATCGCCAGAAGTAGGATTTTCTAATGTCATTAACATCCGAATGATTGTTGTCTTTCCGGATCCACTTGGGCCGATAATAGCAACTTTCTCTGCAGGATAGATATCTAAATCTATTCCCTTTAACACTTCTACATCTCCAAAGGACTTGTGCACGTCTTCGTATCTAACAATGGGTTCAGCCATTATAGCATTGCTCCTTTATCAATTTCTTTGATTTCCTTGATCTTTGCGTTCTTATCAAAACGTGTATTCATTTTCACTTCTAATTTTCTAATTAACACAGCAGAAGGATAACTTAACACCAAGAAGATGATACCAACAATGGTTATCGCCTCTAAATAATTAAAGTGTTGAGAACCATAATTATTAGCCATATACATAATTCCTGCGGCTCCAACCGTAGAAGCCAAAGGAACCTCTTTAAACATGATAATAAAGTAATTCCCTATCATAGGAATCGTTGGTGGGAAGGCTTGTGGCAAAATAATTTTTGTCCATTTATCCCGTTTGGAAAAATTGAGTGCAGTTGCTGCTTCCCATTGGCCTTTACCTACACTTTCAATACCAGCACGATAAATTTCTCCTATATAGGTACTAAAGTGAATTCCTAGTCCAATTACTGCACTTGCGAATGAACTTAAGGTAATACCTATTACAGGTAGTACAGGTAAAGCTAAATAAATAAAGAACAGCTGAACTAACGGTGGCGTTGAACGGATAAATTCCATCATCCATGTGAAAAGCCAATTTAAAGGTTTATAAGGGATTCTTCGTAAAAATACCCATACAAAACCAAACAATAATGCAAGCAGGAAAGAACTAACGGTTAATCCTACAGTAATACTTAAACCTTCCATTACAACGGGAAGGGCATCAAAGAATGTTTCCCAACTCCATTCATTTCCATTCATTAACTAGCCACTCCCTTCTTTGCAATCTTTTCTCCTTTTCTTGTCAACCAAATCAATGGGAGAGCGAGAACGAAATAGAAGATTAAAATAATTAAATAAATAAGAGGGGCTTGTGACAAGTTCGTACTTCTCATGATATTACCATGATATAAGATATCCCCCATTCCAATTAAAGACACAAGTGATGTTCCTTTTAACATTTGAATTGTATAATTACCGAATTCAGGCAACATCATTCGTACAGCTTGTGGAAAAATAATTAAGCGCATCCGTTGAAAGCTCGACATGTTCAAAGCAGTTGCTGCTTCTGTTTGACCATCTGCTACAGATAAAATCGATCCTCGTACTACTTCAGATAAATAAGCGCCATAATTCATAGCAATCGCAATGACCCCGATTGACCAATTTGATCCAAGGTCAATGTTAAATAAAATTGGGATGGCATAATAAAACCAAAAAAGTTGCACGATCAGGGAGGTTCCGCGGAAGATTTCAATGTAAAGTCCAGTGAACTTTCGTAGGAAGATATTTTTAGACAAGCGACATAAGCCAGCGACAAAGGCGATAAAATAGGATAATAATGCAGCAGCTAAAAGAACCGAAATGGTTATGTTTAATCCTTTGGCGACTTGCGTAATAATGCTAATGATGTTATCCATTGTATTCCCTCCTTATAATATATATTGAAAAGACAGATAAAAAAATAATCTCTTACTTGCTATCGTTTGAAGTAGATACAGAAGAAGATTATTTTGCAGTAAAAAAATAGATCCAGTCCCCTAGGAGAGGAGCTGGACCCTATGGAGTTATAAATCATGTAAGTCTTATAAAATTATTCTTCTGCTGCCCGATCTGCTTCGATGATTTCCTCTGTTGTAATTTCTCCAGCTGGAACAAAGTTGGTTTGAGCACTGAATCCATTTGCTTCTAACAGCTCTTCCACTGTTCCATCTTCTAGCAACGTTTGTAGTGCTTCATTATAAGCTTCAAGAAGTTCAGTATCATCCAATCTAAATGCTGCAGCACCATAACTTGGCACACCGTGAATGTCTGGTTGTTCAAATGTTTCTACAATTTCTAAATCGTCTGTGTCAGCAGAGTCAAATGCCATCCGAACAGTCATTTCTGTACCAGTTGTTGCATCTGCACGACCTGCTTGGACAGCAGAAAATGTTGCAGGCACATCTGGAGCCGTTTCGATTTGGTCTTCGCTAACTCCTGATTCTAATAAGAAGTCATGTGCGGTAGCACCTTGCATAACAACGACAGTAATGTCAGGGTTGTTCGCAATATCTTCAAAACTATGAATATCATGTGGGTTTCCAGCTTCAACAACTAGACCTTCCCCATATTGCATTTCAGGTTCGCCGAAGTTAACATTTTCTGAACGATCCGCAGTAATTGCCATACCTGCTGTGATTGCATCAAAGTGACCAGCTTGTAGTCCTGGGATCAATTGTCCCCACTCAGATAATTGGCCATCTACATTGTCAATTCCAAGTTCATTAAATACTGCGATAGCAATATCAACTGCAGCACCTCTTAATTCGCCATTTTCTTCGTAAGCGTATGGTGCTTCATTAGAGAATCCGATGGTTACACCTGATTCTTGTAATTCTGCTATTCTACCTTGTTCATCAGAATCGTTTTCATCTGTTCCATTATCGTTAGGATCTGTTTGTTCTGTTTCGTTATCATTTGCACCGTTATCCCCAGTTGCGTCATTATCATTATCATCTGTTCCACACGCAGCTACTAGTAGTAACAAGGAAGCAAACAACAATACTTTAAGTAATTTTTTCAAGTTAAATACCCCTCCTAAAATTATTGTAAAACAAGTTAAATCTTTTTCTGTGTGATGACCTTTTTCTAAGTATCTATCATCTGTGATGTTGAAAAGAGGATAGGTAATCCATCATTTCCAACATGCATGTATATAATGTTATAGGTAGATCAAATTTGGTTCAAACTCGGTAAATTCAGAAAATTTACGATTTACCTCCATATTGAGCGATCTAATTAGTTAAGCTGAAATAGATAAAAACATATGGATATATCTTCGGAATTGCTAGCAAATACACAATATTTGCTAAAAAGCGGTATAGGATTGTAAGAGAAATGGATAATCGTATATCAAGTGAAAGAGAAATAGCGTTTTGGATTGGTGGTGCCTGTTATGATTTAGATGACAAGCTTGAATAAACTTTTTTAAGTGAATAAAAATATTCGTAACCTGAAATGAAAAAAGACTATCAGAAACCGTTGCATGACAGGGTTCTTGATAGTCTTTATATATAATGGATTTGTAATCTAAACTTTTTTAAAGTACTCAAAATAAAAGGATCAAAATCATTACTTTTGATCCTTTTATTTTGAACGGTATTCACTCTTTCCTCTTTAATAGAGTGTTAAATATGATGTTATTTCTGAAATGTTCAGAATAGTTATATACGCTCTTCCATAAATTGTTGGAGTAATTTTTCGTATAAGTGCATTAACGGGTGTAGCTCGTGGTGGGGGATTTGATAAACGACACTCTCATACATTTTTTGATAATACCATTGTTGATCTTTTTTCCCACGCTCAAAAGATCTCCACATAGAATTTCCATATATCATTTCACTATCTAACATGGATTGTAAATTATCAATTTTATCAGCACAGGTAACGAGCTTAGCATCCATAGGCGCATTTTTAATTTTTTCGATACTATGCTCTTTTCTTTCTTCCCAATCGGTTTTCTTGTCTAACTCTGTTACAAATTCGATCAAGTCTCTTACTTCTTTTCCAAATAAGTTCGTAATTCCGCCTATTGTCCCGTCCGTATCTTCCACAATATCATGTAGTAAGCCTGCGATGACCACATGCTCCGAACATTGATACTCTTTTAATAACATGGCAACGCGATAGGGGTGTGCGATATAGGGTGTTTTGTCTACTTTCCGTTTTTGACCATCATGTTTATTCGTTGCATAGGTAATAGCTCGCATTAAGTTTCCTGTAATCATTTTTTCACCTCTTCATGTATAATTAATTTACCTTCAGTATGGATCTGTAGTTAAAGGAAATTAGCATCCTATTTTACATTCTAAAGCAGTAGGTTAGTATGAAAGTAAAGTTTTCTAATTGATCTGTAAATGTTATCCTTACTATATACGATTTGTTTTTTACATTATACCTATATTTCATTCGATTAGGAAGTAAATAGCAAAATTCATTTTTAGGTGTTTTATCCCGGAGCAACCGTCCGTAAGACTTCCACTTCAAAACAATGAGAATATCAAGTTGTTTGCGTGGGAGTAACGGACGTTAGCCCCCCCGAATGGTTCAAGGGGCTTTAGGTCTCCTTTAGGGCTAACAATCAGTGGGGGGAATAGCTAAAAACCCCACTGATTGAAGTTTCACTTTATCTTTAAGTAGATGCAAAAGATTTTTTAGTATATAGTAAGGTCTGATGGTTGCTTTCCAACAAGTAAAACGACAGATGACCATTCATGGTATCTGTCGTTTTACTTGTTGGAAAAAGTTTCGCGCTACAGCTTGTCGCCATCAGCCCCTGATAAAATATAGCTTCTTATTATTTTTAAAAAGGACGGATGGTTTCTTATCAAGTCAAGATTGATTATATATTCAGATCGGTGAAATTGTTGTAGTCGCTTTAGAAAAACAGTTGTTAACGGTGATGTGGCAGTAGAAGTTACTTCCTCTTGTTTTTGACAAATATATGGACACCTAGGGCTAACAATCAGTAGGGAACCTAAAAACCTCTTCTGATTGAAGTTATGAGTTATAAGCCTAACAATGAAAGTATATGCAAAAAAGATAGTTGGAATGACGAGAAGATGAATAAAACTGCGAATTCACGAATAACCATACAGAAAGACAAGCCTTGTATATGAATGGAAGTAGTGGAGGTTTGTAAATAATAGTTAGGAAAAGTATCTATACCCAGTATGCAAAGGTTTTGGTATAATACAAAAAAGTACAACCAGTTTGTAAGAAAAATGTGTGTTCGAAGAGTTTGAGCAAGTCGGCACAAATGGGGGGCAGATTGTAAGTTTGCCCTCATTTTGTTGGTAGTATCAGACCAAAGAAGAAAAATGTTATTTATGATATACTGACTTTTCGAACATTCTACAAAAAGGGGAAAACATAGATGGAGTGGAAAAATATTTATCGTGGTTTGATGATGGGAGCATCTGACGTTGTTCCTGGTGTGAGTGGTGGGACAATTGCGCTTGTACTTGGAATTTATGATCAGTTGATTCAATCGATTAATGGTTTCTTTAGTAAAGAATGGAAAAAACACCTAGGTTTCTTAATTCCTCTTGGTGTAGGAGTTGTAGGGGCGATCTTATCCTTATCGAAAGTGATTGGTTGGTTATTTGATCATTATCCTGTACCGACTCAATTTACCTTTTTGGGTTTGATTCTTGGTGTTTTGCCCTATTTATTTAAAAAATCAGAAGCAAAAGTGAACTTTAAAGGGCTACATATTGGCTTATTGATGGTTGCCGCTGCTCTGGTTGCATCGTTAAATATATTGCCTGGAGATGCGACCTATATAATCCCTGAAATGAATTTTGCTACTTATGCTTATTTGTTTTTTACTGGTTTTGTTGCGAGTACAGCAATGATTTTACCTGGAATTAGTGGATCCTTACTATTAATTATTCTTGGTGCGTTCGGAACGATTATCCATGCAGTAAATGAATTAAATTTATCCATCTTAATTGTTGTAGCTTTAGGTATTGTAACGGGTATTGCTACGATGAGCAAAATCATAAAGTACTTTCTAGCGAATTTCGCTATAGGTACGTACGCGGTTGTCATTGGTTTAGTAATAGGATCGATTGTTGTGATCTTTCCTGGATGGCCAGCCACGGTAGAAGAAACGTTACTGAGTATCGCTACTTTTGCACTTGGTCTTTTTGTAGCCTACGTTCTTGGGCGAGTGGAGTATAAAGAAGTAAAATAAAAAAGAGGAAAGTGGACATGATCATCGATTGTGTCTTTTTTTCTTTGTTGAGTTGTCTCGAAGCAACAGTAGCGGTCACTAACGCTCTGAAGGGTTCAAAGGTCTTTCGATCATGCTATATGGATAACAATCAGTGGGGGGATTATGTTGATTAGACAAGCTACAAAAAAGGATATTGAAAATATTATGCCAATGATTAAACGGGTAGTAAGCGTAATGCGTAAACAAGGAAATGAACAGTGGGATCAATCGTATCCGAGTGCAGTTCATTATCAAAAAGATGTGGAAAGAGGAGAACTTTTTGTTTGTGAACAAGCAGATCAGATTGTTGGTGTTTGTACAATAAGTAGTAGAGGCCATGAAGAATACCCTTTAATTTCATGGTCCGCTCACGAAAAAAGTTGGACAATCAAGCGATTAGCCGTTGATCCGGAACAACAAGGTAAAGGGATTACAGATCAATTTTTTCGTTTTATTGAACTGCTAGCAAAACAAAAGGATATTTCCTATTTAAATACAGATACATTCGCTGATAATCGACATGCGCAACGTTTATTTAGTCGAAATGGTTTTGCTTTTGTAGAAGCCCGAAGAAATGAACAAGATCAGGCAGAGTTATATTATTATGAAAAACATCTATAATTGCTGTTTCCTTATCATGAACACACTTTATTCCGGAGCAACCATCCGTAAGACTCCCACTTCAAAACAACGAGAAAAGCAAGTAGTTTAAGTGGGAGTAACGGACGCTAGCACCCCGAATGGTTCAAGGGCCTTTAGGTCATCCTTTAGGGCTAACAATCAGTGAGGGAATAACTAAAAACCCACACTGATTGAAGTTTCACTTTATTTGGAAAAAAGCAGTTACGTAGATTCAGGTGTTCCTGTATAATAATTAGTAAGGGATATTATGGATTCCCCTGTCTAAAATCTTTCCAATAAGGAGGCAACGATATATGGACGGCTTTCAATTTTCACATGTTACTGTGTCCATTCAAAAAAAACATATCCTTGATGATATATCTTTTGAGTTGAAACCAGGTACGATTACGGCATTAATTGGTCATAATGGTGCAGGGAAATCTACGATCATGAAAACGATATTGGGTTTGCAGGAAAAAGATGAAGGGGCTATATCTTTGAACGGGGTTGGCCAAGAAGAAGACTTTATCCAGTTCAAACAACAACTGGCATACATACCGGAAGAGCCATTCTTATTATCAGAGTTAACAGCCATGCAACATTTCCAATTATACGGTGAAAGCTATCAGATTGATACGGAGAATTTGAAAGAAAAAATTGCGATGTATGCGTCGGAGCTAGAAATTACCGATAAGTTGGATGAATATCCAGAGTCTCTGTCAAAAGGGATGCGTCAAAAAGTACAAACGATTTGTGCACTCTTACCAGATGTATCGCTTTTATTAGTAGATGAACCATTTATGGGATTGGATGTCTACGGTTCGGATTTTCTAGAAAAAATTCTAAAACTAAAAAAACAAGAAAATACTGCTATCTTACTAACTTCACATCAACTAGATAGAATAAAGGGGTTCGCAGATCACTATATTATGTTACAACAAGGGAAAGTTGTAAATATTGGCTATATGGAAGACTTTGATGTGTTAAAGCGGAGGTTTGATTGATGAGCAAACTACCATCCACTCGTCAAGTCTATCAGAAGATTAAAAAGAGTCGGAAACAGAAAAAGAGAATGCTATATCGTCTTGCTTTTGGTGTCGCGTTCGATCGGACGATGTTAGTCTATTTAACTTTTTTCTTGGTGCTTGGTCTACTTTGGGTACACGATATCCTAAAACAAACAGAACCCATTTTTCTCGTTGCAGAAAATATTGCAACAGACTATTTTTTTCTTATCCTTATCGTTGCGTCGATGCGTTCCTTGTCGTTTAGTTTTACCCGGCCAGGTGTTCGGTTCTCTAGTGCGGAATTACTTTTGAGCATGTTACCATATGATAAGAAAAAGCTCTGGTATTATAACGCATTTGAGAAAAACAAACGATTTTCTCAAGTAATTGTAGCAACGGCAGCCCTTGTTTATTTGATTACTCCATTCACTTTCTTGTTTATTTTTTCTGTTACACTCTCACTCATTTTGATCGAATGCTTGATGACGATTCCACAGTGGGTGATTTATCAATTGCCCTGGTACATAAAGCTGATCATTACGCAAGCGCCTTTTGTTATTGGATTATGGGCTTTTGGCTTATCATTTTTTGTAGCGAACCCTATTTATTTAACTATGTCGATCTTTCTCTTTTTAGTCATAGTCAATTTTTTGCTATTCAAGCGTGTATTTCAACGTGTAAGGTGGCATGATGTAGTAAAAACAAACGATCAACTGATTTGGAATATCTTTTTTATTTCTAAAATGTCAAAGATTGAAATAAAACCACCAAAACGTCAAGGAGTTTACCATCATATGATTCGCAATAAGCGGTTGAAGCGTCCTTTTTCATGGACAAAGCCGCAATCGATATACCATCGAAATATCTTTCTCTTATTTACTGAGCAAAAAGAGCAGATGCTCCAAGGATTTTTTGGGGTTATTTTCATCCTCATTGCCTTGAGTTTTCATCATCCTTATCTCTTAGGCGTAGGTATCGCGTTAGGAACTATTTTATATGTTCAGATTGCAGTAAGTTTTTTTGTTGAGCTGTTTAAGGATAAACTAATCTTCAGTCTTCCATGGAGAATTGACCGATGGGAAAAGTATTTCGCGCGATGGGTTTTTGTTGGATCGATCCCTTTGTTTGTTGTTTTGATTGGTGTATTGTTGTTGTTTACCGATCAGTGGATCTGGATTCCATTTCTGCTTCTTAGCTATGTAATCGTTGGCAAATACTTTGTTCAGTTTGTCTTGAAATCAAGGGTTATTCTTATTACAAAACAATCAAAACCTATATCACAGGTGTTTTCTGTCATCGTTGTGCTCCTCTTTTTGTATCTGATGAATAGCACAACGAAACCAGCATTCAGCATATTAGTTATCTTATGTGAGATCATACGTTATACTTATGTTAATAGGACTTTATTAATAAAGGGAGAACAACATAATGGATAAACAAAAGCAGTTATATGAAAGAAAGAAACAAGATCCTTCGTTAAAATTATTTGTTGTATTATCAAAGGCTTATCGAGCTGTTACGGATCAAGTTGCTGCCGATATTCGAAAAAAAGGGCTGAATACAACCGATTTTGGTGTGCTAGAGTTACTCTATCATCGAGGCGAACAACCGTTGCAAAAAATAGGCGATAAAATATTATTAGCGAGCGGAAGTATTACGTATGTTGTGGATAAGTTAGAGAAAAAACAATATCTTAAACGGACGCAATGTGCGAATGACCGACGCATTACCTATGCATCGATCACAGAAAAAGGTATGGATCTATTAAATGAAGTTTTTCCAGACCATTGGCATCAGATTGAGTCGATTACCAATGGACTCAGTGAAGAGGAAAAAGTACAAGCAATTGAGTTATTAAAGAAATTAGGTACCTATGCTGATGAGTTGAAATAAGAAAAACAAGAAACCGAGAAGCGAAATACAAAGCTTCTCGGTTTTCTTCATTTACTCCCCACTTGTATCGTACCCTTCGGTTGAACTCAGTAAATGTACCAAGTTTCAACTTAAAAAGACTGGGTATATAGTAATAAGAGTATAAAAAAAGAGCCGGGCTCTGTTTGTATCATTTTAATTTAGTTTACGACCAACATGAATTCACATAGGTAGTAAGGGGGAGGCAAGATGAAAGCAAAAGAGATAATAGTATACGTAAGTAATGATTGTCAAGAATCAAGAAAGATTATGAATTTTTTGGAACAATTAGATGTGATGTATGAAAAAAGAAATATTAGCGAAAATAAAGCATACCTAACAGAATTGCAACGAAGAAATATTTATTCCACACCCGTCGTGATAATTGATGAGAATATAATTTTAGGTTTTCAAAAAAATAAAATAACAAATCTTTTACATTATGGGATGCTAGATAAGAACGAAATGGGATGAAAAGCATAAGATAATACTATAATAACAATAGTAAAAGAGGTGTTGATATGCCTAGTAAGAATATGCGCCAAATGCCTTTTCATCCTTATCAGTATCAATATAACCAACAACCATTCCAATCTAATTCGTTCCCATTTAATCAATCCGCAAATTATCCACCCGACTTCTTTGCGAATAAACCGTCACAGACTGGAACGCAGGTTCCGCATCCGCAACAATCAACGAATGCTCAACAATCAGGATGGAACCCGCAACAACAGGGGGGCGGTCCATCAGCACAGCAACAATTTGGGGGAAATCAGCCAAAACCATCGAAAGGGTTTATTAGTTATTTTCAAGACAAAGATGGCCAAATGGATTTAGACAAAATGTTAAATACGGCAAGTCAGGTAGCAAATACCTATCACCAATTTACCCCAATATTTAAGGGCATTAGTTCCTTTGTGAAAGGCGTTAAGTAATATCCTTGTCTTAGTAAAGGCAGGGATATTCTTTCCTATATTATCGTTAGAATAAAGTGCAGGAGGATTATTTATGATTGGCTGTTTGTGCATTCATGGATTTACAGGAGGACCTTACGAATTGGAGCCTCTAACAGATTATTTGCAACAAGAGACCGATTGGATTCTAGAAGTTCCTACTCTCCCTGGACATGGGTATGAGTTAACGCTAGAAGATCAGGATCATGAAGGTTGGATTAACGAAGCAGAGCGAGCATTTCTTTCGTTAAAAGAACGAGTGGATCACGTTTATATCATTGGCTTTTCCATGGGAGGAATGATCGCTGCTCACTTAGCGGCAAAATATGATGTTCATAAATTGGTGTTATTATCTCCATCGCGCAAGTATTTGAGTTTAAAGCAACTGACCGTAGAAGCTAGTCATATCGTAATGGATAAGGTTTCTGGTACGATAGAAGATAATTTCACCTACCAAAATTATAAACATAAAAAAGGAGCAATTCCGGTACGAGCCTACTTAGAATTTTTAAAATGTATGAAGGTGACCAGACCTTCTCTAAAGAAAATTACTTGTCCAGTTTTAGTGGCACAAGGAATACAAGATGGCGTTGTTCCATTTAAGGCAGCACATTATCTAGACAAAGAGATTCCAGTCGATATCGAAGTGATTTATTATTTGGATTCCAAACATCTTATTTGTTTAGGTGATGATAAAGATGTAGTAAGCGTTGCGGTGGAGAAGTTTTTATCCACGAATCAAGAAAAGCAAAACAGTTCTTCTGTGAATTATTGAAGAACTGTTTTTATCTAGGAAAATGCGTTAGCTTGGATAACTTTTCCGAACAGAGTATACCCTCGTCTAGCTCTGAACGTCAAAAACTAGGCAACTTCACGAAGCAATCTGCGATAAGTCATCATCGGTTCGCAAGCAAAAACGATTCCTTTATCCCGGAGCAACCGTCCGTAAGACTCCCACTTCAAAAACAAGGAGAATACCAAGTTGTTTAAGTGGAAGGACGCAAGCACCTCGAATGGTTCAAGGGCCTTTAGGTCATCCTTTAGGGCTAACAATCAGTGGGGGAATAGCTAAAAACCCCCACTGATTGAAGTTTCACTTTATTTAATCTCGGAAAAATGAGATAACGATTGCTTCTTCCCCGGCGTGGGCAGAAATAACAGGACCAGTTTCTGATAAAAACGTTTCTTTGAATGGATAGGTTGTAATAATATTCCCTAAGATTTCTTCGGCACGATTTCGTGCGTTTGCGTGGGTCATCGCAATTACTTTATCTTCAGCCGAATGAATATATTCACCGATCTGCTCTACAAATCGGCGAAGCACTTTTTTCTCACCGCGTACTTTTTCTAGAACTTCGATTTTCCCTTCACTGCTCGCATGTAATATAAGTTTGATATTTAATGTTTTTGCGATTGCTCCCTTCATCTTATCTAATCGACCACCACGGATCAGATTATCTAGCGATTTTAAGACGAATAGTGTCATGAGTTTTTCTACTCGACCTTGCAAGTGGGGTACAAGTTGTTCAAAAGAGTACCCATCAGCTAATTTCTTTCCAGCTTCATCAATTAATAAAATTAAGCCAGGAGAAGCAGACTTGCTATTAATGATTTCGATTTTACGGTTTGGTTCCTCTTCTAACAGCATTTTTTTACCCATAAGCGCGTGGTTATAAGCACTACTTACGCCTTCTGACACACTAAATAAGATAATCGGTTTGTTGTCGGGTACGGCTTTAAAAGCTTGATAATACTCATTAGGTCCAGATGCCGAAGAACTTGGAAAAACATTGCTTTCATTTAATTTAGTTAGAAACTGCTCGGTAGTAAGCGCTTCGCTAGCAAAATGTTCTTCCCCAAAGTGAACAAACAACGGAATAATGGTAACTTGTAGTTTTTCTTTTAGTTCTTTGGGGAGGTCCGCGCTGCTATCTGTCATTAGTTGTATTTGCATAATAATCACCTGTTTATTTAAGTTTTTTGTTTCTGAATGATATCGTTCCATTCAATAGTAAGTATTTATGTATACTTTTGCAAGGATGATGTAAAACTATGAAGAGAAGCGTTACTCTGGAATAATTTTCATGATGTAATTGGTAAAAATTCAAAAGATTGAGTGCTTAGGTAGAATTAATCAATAGAGTATGCTAAAATATAATAATCCATTGAATGCTCGCAACAAGCCTCTTCCTTGTGTGGAGGAAGGCTTTTTTTCACGTTAATAATTCAAGGATTGAAATCAAACCCTGCAAGAGACAAACGAAATAGGCAGGGACCTTATCGGGATGATCGCCCCGCTGCTATTGTCCAGCACTCGAATCAATACGCGGTGTGTAGACTCTAGTAATTAGGTGGTTTCAACCGCCATATATAAAAGAAAATAAGAACATCTTCCAATATAAAATTTATTTGTTAACGTGTCGTAACGTGCGCACGATGAGATTAGGAAAAAAAGGAGTATGAAAAGAAATTGACAACATTTCAATCATTAGGTATTTCACAACCGATCATGAAAGCTCTAGAAAAAATGGGCTTTGAGGAAGCTACACCAATTCAAGAACAGACGATTCCATTAGGGTTACAAGGAAAGGATGTTATTGGACAAGCACAAACAGGTACTGGTAAAACAGCAGCGTTTGGTATTCCGATGATCGAAAAAATCGAAAAAAGTCAACGTAAAATCCAAGGGTTGGTAGTCGCGCCAACAAGAGAGTTAGCGATTCAAGTTTCTGAAGAAATTCATCGCTTAGCTAAATTCAAAGGAATTCGCACATTACCAATTTATGGTGGACAACAAATGGATCGTCAAATTCGCGGTCTTAAAGATGGTCCGCACATTGTTGTAGCAACACCTGGTCGTTTATTGGATCACATCCGTCGCAAATCCATTAACATTAGCAATGTCCACACTGCTGTATTAGATGAAGCAGATGAAATGCTAAACATGGGATTCATTGAAGATATTCGCGATATTCTAAAGGCGATCCCTGAAGAACGTCAAACACTATTGTTCTCAGCGACCATGCCAAAAGAAATCAGAAATATTGCATCTACATTAATGAAAAACCCGGAAGAAGTAAAAGTAAAATCAAAAGAAATGACTGTATCAAATATTGAACAGCACTTTGTTGAAGTTCATGAAAAACAAAAATTTGATGCATTGACCAATTTATTAGACATTCATGTACCAGAACTAGCCATTATCTTTGGTCGTACGAAAAAACGTGTCGATGAATTAATGGATGGCTTGCAAGCGCGTGGTTTCCGTGCAGAAGGAATTCATGGTGATTTGACACAAGGAAAACGTATGAGTGTTCTAAATAAATTTAAAAATGGCCGCATTGAAATTCTCGTGGCAACAGATGTTGCTGCACGTGGTTTAGATATCTCTGGTGTATCTCATGTATATAACTTTGATGTTCCACAAGACCCAGAAAGCTATGTGCACCGTATTGGTCGTACAGGTCGTGCTGGGAAAACAGGGGTTGCAATTTCTTTTATCACACCAAGAGAAATGCCACATTTGAACTTAATTGAAAAAGTAACGAAAAGTAAAATGAGTCGCATGAAAGCACCAAGTTCAGATGAAGCTCGTCGTGGTCAACAACAAATCACAGTTGAAAAACTAGTGCGCGTAATAGAAAAGGGGCAATTAGAGGAGTATCGTGAGACAGCGTCCGAACTTCTTGATGAGCATGATTCTGTTACGATTGTTGCAGCAGCTCTAAAAATGCTTACAAAAGAACGTCGTCAAACACCAGTTACCTTGTCTTCGGTTCAACCATTAAGTGTAAAACGTTCGAAAAACAAAGGCGGAGATAACCGCAAAAATTATCGTGGTGGTGGCGATAACAAACGAAACTATAACCGTAGTAAAGGCAAACCACAAGGACGTAATCGTAAATTCCAAAATAAACGTGGTTCAAACTAATACAAAACAAAAAGAAGCTAGTATCGATTTGATACAGCTTCTTTTTTTTATGCAAGATTAAAAAAATCGCTCTATGGAAATATTTCAGGTGTTTTATCTTTAAGATAAATGCAAAAAGATTTTCTCGTATAACAGAGTAGGTTCTGATGGTTACTTATTGGAAAGTGTCACACTATAGCGAGACATGACAAGCTAATGCTTGTCACCATCAGCCCCTTATAAAATATAACTTCTTATTGTTTTTGCTTCTACAAAATCAACCCACCGAATAATCCTAGTAGCGCAAGAATTAAAATAATCCACCAAATAATTGAACTAATATTCTTGTTGATCCGAAATCTACGTCGTTTCCAACGGTTCGGATTAAAGTTCGGCTGGCCAGGGCGTATCTGTCTACGTTGCTGTCGCCACGGAGAGAACGGTCGTGCACGGGTTAATGCGATTGGTCCTAATGCAACCCCTCCAATAAAGCCAAAAACATGAGCACTTATCGCAATTCCTGGACGAATAAAGGTCATGATCAGACCTAGTACAGTGAAAATCAAAATGACTTGTTTACTAGCTGGGTCAATTAACTCTGGTCGTAAGAATACCATATAAATATATAGTCCAAGCAGACCGTATACTGCGCCCGATGCTCCTAAATAAGGAATCATCGAATTTGTATCGACTAGAAAACTAAACAAGTTCCCAATAATACCAGCCACCAGATAGATAGAAGCGAATTTCCATTTTCCGAGCATTTGCTCTAATGCAGGGCCAAACAAAACGAGTGAAAATGAATTGAACAGTACATGCATGAAATCAGCGGTGCTGTGAAGGAAAATAGGAGTAATCAACCGCCAATATTCCCCTTCAGTAATTAAAGGGTTGAAACCAACTCCCCACTGGAAAATCAGTTCGCCCAGAGGATTATCAAAAAAGGTAATCAACCAAATGATAAGTTGAATCCCGACAATTACTGTAACAACTGGATAAAATCGTGTGAAATCTTTAAATGATTCATTTCGAAAAAACATAGCTTTGCTCCTTTTTGTAAACGTATCTTACTCTCTATCATACTGTATTTCCTTATTATCTGCCAACTAATAGCGTTTTGCTGTTTCGTAATAAATAATTATAATATACTATAAGTGCGTGTTCCAAAAGTCGGTAAATTTTAAAGCAACAGGTTGAAGTGTCAAAGCTTCTCAGGTCCGGAAGAGCAAGCCAATGAAGAGAAGCTTTTGAATAGTCAAATCATCGCCATTTCACCGGCCTGTTTACTTAGATAATAAGAGAAGGTGATTACATACTTATGATTTTCGGAATAGGAATAGACATTATTGAATTAAAAAGAATTGAAATGTTGGTCGATGAAAAACCACGTTTTGTTGAGAAAATTTTAACGAAAAGAGAATCGATCGCTTACGAAGAAAAAAAAACAAAACGTAGAAAAATTGAATTTCTTGCAGGACGTTTTGCAGCAAAAGAAGCATTCGCCAAAGCTTTTGGAACAGGAATCGGGGCAGTGAAATTTCATGACCTTGAAATAATTCCTAGTCCTAAAGGGTCGCCGGTGCTCGATTATAAGCACCACCATGACTTTTCCATTTTTCTATCAATATCACATAGCCACGATTATGCTGTTGCACAAGTAATTCTTGAACAACCAAACAAAGGCTCGTCTGCATAAAAAGGAAGGTTGTCTCATATAGTTTAGTGCGGGTAGGAGGGAATAAAGTGAATATTGTTACCGCAAAAGAAATGTACGAAATCGACCGAATCGCGATTGAAGAAAAGGGTTTGAGTGGCACTATTTTGATGGAGAGTGCAGGTCGTGCAATAGCAGAGCTGTTAAGGAACCAACTCACCAAGGAGACAAAAATCGTTGTCCTTGTTGGAAGTGGAAATAATGGTGGTGATGGTTTTGTTTTAGCACGAACATTAGTTAACCTTGGTTATCAAGTAGAAACTATCCAAATGGTTGCAAATGAACGGATCCAAGGTGATGCGCGATTTCATAAAGAAATATTCCTTCAATATGGCTGTCCACTCACTTTGTTTGAAAAAATAGAAACAAGCAAAGAGGCTATCTTGACGGCTGATCTAATTGTAGATGCGTTGTTAGGAATTGGTGTTACCGGTAAGTTGCGAGCTCCGTATAACCAAATTATCCCGTTAGTCAATCAGGCAGAAAGTCGAATTGTCTCTATCGATCTACCAAGTGGTTTACCAGCTGAAACAAGTGAAACATTCGAAATGGCTGTCAAAGCAGATCAAACGTATATCGTGGAAGCGCCGAAGCTTAGTGCATTTATCGAACGATATGCTGAATATTATGGGAAATGGGAGACGGTATCGATTGGTCTTCCCAAGGATGGATTTGATCAGGTTAAGACGAGACGTACATGGGAAGGGACAGATGTTGTCACGACCTTACCTGCCCGAAACCGTTTTTCTCACAAAGGAAATCACGGAAAAGGCTTAGTAATCGGAGGTAGTGCACTAATGCCTGGTTCGATAGCGATGACAGCTAAAGCGGCTTTACGCGCAGGGGCTGGTTTACTTACTGTAGCAACCGTTCCAGAAGCAATTTCTTCTGTTGCAGCGCATATAACGGAAACGACTTTTCATTCATTGTCTGAGAAATCTGGTGTAATTACTGGGGGGACAGATCTTAATTATGCAGATTATGATGCGATCGTGATTGGTATGGGAATGGGAAGAACGTCTGATACACAACAATTCACGCAACGCGTGGTTGCGGAAGCAAACGTTCCACTCCTTATCGACGCGGATGGTCTGTATCATATTCGTAATGATTTGGACATGTTGAAAGCTCGGACAGCACCAACAGTTCTAACACCACATCCAGGTGAGATGGCGACGATATTAGGTTGCTCTGTGCAAGATGTGTTGGAGAATCCATTTGCCTGTGCTGAACGGTTTGCCAAAACCTATCAAGTACATCTTCTATTAAAAGGTGCCTATACAATTGTGACGGATCCGGTTGGTAATCAATTCGTTAATGTAACAGGTAACGAAGGCTTAGCGAAAGGTGGTAGCGGCGATTGTTTAGCTGGGGTTATTTTAGCAATGGTGATGCAAGAACAACCCTTAACGGCGGCAATTTCCAACAGCTGTTATATCCATGGAAAGGCAGCAGAATTATTAGTGGAAAACGAACATTCCACCTATGATCTCCTTGCAACCGATGTGATTGAAGCGATCCCACTCGTTTTTCGTACATTTTTTTCTTAAAGAGGTTGTTCAAAAAGTTACCAAATGATCAGCGACGGATCTCTAAGTTGGCTCGTTTTTCAGGTCCTCATGTAGGGAAAGCCTACATTCCGGTCCTCAAAACTTCGCTATCTTGATCTGCTAGCTTCTACTTCATCGACTTTTTGAACACGCACTTAAAGCGGTTCATTGATTCCCTTTTTCTCTGACTAGAGTAAAAGGAGCTGTAACGATGAAAATATTATTCAGGATGGGACTTGTCCTTTTAGCTATGTTAATGTTTGTTGGATGTGGTGAGAAAACGAAAGATGATATCGTAGGGAATTTAGAGGCGAATCTAACTGAATTAACTAGTTATCAGACACAAGCGAAAATGAAAATGCAAACTGGTGAGCAAGAACAAAGTTATGAAATCGATGTTGCTTACCAAGCAGAATCGTTTTATCGTGTGCTTTTGAAAAATGAACAAGATGAAGAAGGTAGTCAAATAATCTTGAAAAATGATGATGGAGTCTTTGTCCTTACTCCGGCATTAAATAAAAGTTTTCGCTTCCAAAGTGATTGGCCGTCGAATAATAGTCAACCATACTTATACCATTCTTTAGTCTCGGATATCTTTAATGACGATGAAGCCATCTTTACATCAACAGAAGACTATTATGTTTTTGAAACAAGAACAAACTATCAGAATAACAATACGTTACCATATCAAGAGATTTATTTAGATAAAGATCAATTAACGCCAGTTTTGGTAAAAGTGATGGATCAAGAAAAAAACACGGTTGTGGAAGTAGAATTCGCCGCTTTTGAACTTGATTTGGAATTTGAAGAAGGATTCTTTGAAGTAGAACACAACATGACAAGCGGTATCATCAGTACCCCTGTCATGTCAGAAGAGACGGATGATGATCCAGACGCATTTTCTGTTTTATATCCAGCTGAGTTATATGGAAGTGAGTTGGTAGAAAAAACAGAGTTTGAAACAGAGAATGGAACTCGTGTCGTTTTGACCTATCAAGGAGAAAGAGATTTTACGATCGTTCAAGAAAGACATGAAGTGTATCCGGCATCCATGATGAATCCAGAAGTGGTTGCTGGAGAACCTGTTAGTTTAGGCTTCACCATTGGGGCACAAACGGATCAAGCAATGACGTGGACGCATCAGGGGATTGATTTCTACTTAGCAAGCGAACAATTAACGAAAGAAGAAATGATTGACGTAGCAACTTCAATATCAGAGCAAGCTGTTAAATAATTGAATAAAGAAAAATCTAGTGATGTTGTTCAAAAAGTCACCAAACGATCAATGGCGTATTTCTTTGTTAGCTCGTTCCTCCAGTTCTCATGTAGAAAAAGCCTACACTGTGATCTTAGGAACTTCGCGACCTTAAGGTACTTGCTTTTCATTTACCGACTTTTTGAACACGTACTATCTAGCAGATACTTTGTTTTAGAAGGATCTGCTTTTATTTTTGTTACCGTGTTTTGAAAAAAGAGCGTTCCTTTTTTTGAAAAAGTTCTACTATTGACACGGTTCGTTAGACAGTCGATAATAGGGAGAAAAAAGGAGCGAACAAACGTAATGGAGCAGAAATCATATCGTCCTGCATGGATCGAAATAAATTTATCAGCAATACAAGCGAATATTCATCAGCTTAATCGTCGCCTTTCATCGACTACAAAGATCTTTGCGGTTGTCAAAGCAAATGGATATGGACATGGAGATATTCAAGTGGCAAAAGCGGCGATTGAAGCGGGAGCATCCGCTCTAGCTGTTGCTCTTATGGATGAGGCGGTTCGCTTACGAGAAGCAGGAATTACCGTACCAATACTTGTGCTAGGTTGGGTTTCACCTGAATATATACCTATTGCAATCAAACATAATATTATGCTAACGGTTTTTCAAAAAGAGTGGTTAACGGCTGCAAAGCAAATAGATTTCACTGGTGAATTAAAAATTCATATTAAACTCGATACTGGTATGGGTCGGCTTGGCATGAGAACAGAGCAAGAAATTTACGAGTTTATGAACGAGCTGGATCAAGAGCGTTTTCGGATAACGGGTTTGTTTACGCATTTTGCAACCGCTGATGAAGCCGAAGAATCCTATTATCGACAACAATCTGATCGTTTTGAACAACTCGCTCAAGTGGTGCGATCACAGTATGCGGAGCCGATTCAATTGCACACAGGAAATAGCGCTGCTTCTATTCGCTTCCCAGATCAAATGTTAGATTATGTTCGTTTTGGCATTGGCATGTATGGTTTATATCCATCATTGTATATGGAAAAAACACGTCCATTCCCTTTGCAACCAGCATTATCACTGCATGCCAAAATAATCCACGTAAAAAAAATAGCGCCAGGATCAAAGCTTAGTTATGGAGCTACGTACACTGCAGAAAAAGAGGAGTGGATAGGGACGATCCCGTTGGGGTATGCTGATGGTATTCAAAGGAAGTGGCAAGGATTGGATGTATTAATTGATGGAAAAAGAATGCCTTTGGTTGGCAGGATTTGTATGGATCAGTGTATGGTTAAGTTGGATCAGCCGTACCCAGTTGGCACACAAGTTACTTTTGTTGGAAAGCAAAAAAATGAACAAATTACTTTAGAAGAGATAGCACATCAGTTAGAAACGATTAATTACGAAATTGCTTGTCTATTTACTAATCGAATCCCTAGATATTATCATTGAGTATGAAATTCATACCAAATACGTGCACATTTACCTCGAAAAATCTAAAAATTTTTCAAAAATGCCTTTGCAAAGCCTATTTTTGAATGATAAGATAGTAGTGGATGAATAAATAGGCTTGTAAACGTGGTGGAGGTGTACGGTTTGTCAAAGGCAGAGGACGTGCAGTTGCAAGAAATTGTTGTTCGATTACCTAAAAACCTACTAAGTGAGGTGGATGGTTTAATGAAGCATGAAGACAGTGATTTAAGCGAGATTATCTACCAAGCAACAAAATCGTATGTACGAGATCGAAAAAAGAAACATATTAGCGACTCCATGCAAAGAGGTTATATGGAAATGGCTAAAATTAATCTAAACATTGCTTCGGAATCTTTTCTAGCTGAAGAGGAGGCAGAGAACACCTTTGAGCGCTTAGTGAGCGGGGTGTAATGAATTTGAAGGTAAAAAGAGGCGAGGTATATTTCGCCGATCTTTCTCCTGTGGTTGGTTCGGAACAGGGAGGCGTGCGCCCGGTATTAGTCATTCAGAATAATATTGGTAACCGTTTTAGTCCTACTGTGATCGTTGCTGCTATCACTGCACAAATTCAAAAAGCAAAACTGCCAACACATGTTGAGATCAAAGCGGAGAAATACGGGTTTGAACGTGATTCGGTGATCTTATTAGAGCAGATAAGAACGATTGACAAACAACGATTAACAGATAAGATTACGCAATTGGATAGTAATATGATGGAACAGATTAATCAAGCGTTAGAAATCAGCTTAGGTTTAGCAGATTTCTAAGCAAGAGAAACGAAGCACTTGTCCTGAAGCAGAAGGCAAGTGTTTTTTTGTTGTGCAACGAATAGCGTTGGTCAATATCAGATTTCTGCGCTAATTTAATAAAAAGCTAGTACTAGATGTTTGTGATCTATAACGTAGTACCCATAATCCATGAAGTAGTAAAACTTTTCACTAGATATCAGTGAAGTCAACCTACATATTTACAATATTCATGTTGAAATTACATGCAAGGAATAATAAAGGCGAAACAATAGCAGTATTTGGTTTCTTTAATTGCTTTTAGTAGAATTGAGTCGGGATTAATGGTAAATTATCTATAAGAAGAATTGGGTTTTAGGAAGACGTAATTGGAACAAATGTTGCTTGGTGAAGCAAAATTGAACAAAAAATGTCGTGGAGGGATCTTTTTGGACGGGACTTTACAAGAATTTGTTGTCAATAACAGTGATGTTATCATTAAAAATTGGTTGGAGGAAGTAACGGAAAAACGAAAGAGTGATTATACCTCTTCGATTTCAACAGAATTGTTTCAAAGTACAAACCGAGAATTTGTTAATGTTATTTTTTCGAGCTTAGACAAACAAGGGTTAACAACCGAATTGGATGATTTTTCAGAGCGTTTAATTAATTTGGGTTGGCCTTTATCTTATCTAACCGATGGATTGCAAACCTTTCGTAGGGTAACGATTGATTTTATTTTGAGCCAATCAGAGAAGATCGAAACCAATCATTTCACGAATGTTTTAGAGATGGTTGATAATTGGGTTGATCCTATCATTAACAGTTTAGTGAATGAATATTCTGGAAATTGGGAACACACCGTTTCTTTACAACGAGTAGCATTACAAGAGTTATCTGCACCACTCATACCAGTGATGAAAAATATTACGATTATGCCTTTGATTGGAACGATTGATACCGAACGTGCAAAATTAATTATGGAAAATTTGCTAGAAGGTACGATCAAACATAATGCAGAGGTTGTTTTAATTGATATTACTGGTGTTCCCGTTGTAGATACAATGGTTGCGCATCATATCATTCAAGCAGCAGAAGCTGTACGTTTAATTGGCTCAACATGTATTTTGGTGGGAATTCGACCGGAAATTGCACAAACAATTGTTAACCTGGGGATTGATTTAGGAAAGTTCCCGACAAAAAGTTCATTACGTAAAGGGTTTGAGAAGGCGTTAGAGCTTACGGGAAGGAAAATTACTCGTTCTAAAGAAAGA
Source organism: Natronobacillus azotifigens (assembly GCF_026805325.1). Classification (GTDB taxonomy): domain Bacteria; phylum Bacillota; class Bacilli; order Bacillales; family Amphibacillaceae; genus Natronobacillus; species Natronobacillus azotifigens. The sequence continues at coordinate 8,793 of NZ_JAPRAT010000008.1, read as the reverse complement.
GATCAGACGATCGAAAAGATGATGAGTTCGTTAGAGGAAGGGTGATAGCATGAGAATACCGATTTTGAAATTGCATAACTACCTACTCATTTCTATCCAAATAGATTTAGATGACCAAACAGCAATTCAATTTCAGGAGGATTTGTTAAATAAAATTCATAAAAGTGGTGCGACGGGAGTGGTAATTGATCTTACATCCGTAGATATTATTGATTCTTTTATCGCAAAAGTACTAGGAGATGTAGTTTCTATGTCTGATCTAATGGGGGCGCGTGTGGTATTAACAGGCATTCAACCCGCGGTAGCGATGACATTAATTGATTTGGGCATTCATTTGCAAAACGTTACGACTGCCTTGGATTTAGAACAAGGATTAATTAAACTTCGCCAGGAATTGGAGGCATAATTATGGACTTCAAACCCTGCGTTAACATTAGAAAAGAATGGGATATTGTCGGCGCACGACAGTTAGGGAGAGAACAAGCAAAAGAAGTTGGGTTTGGAACAGTCGATCAAGCGCGGATTGCAACAGCTATTTCAGAACTAGCTCGAAATATCTATTTGTATGCAGGTAAGGGAAAGATCTGCTTTGAAGTCATTAATGAGTTTGATCATAAAGGTCTAAAGATTAGTGCGATTGATCAAGGCCCCGGAATTCGTGATTTAAACCAAGTGATGCAAGATGGTTATTCTACTTCAGGTGGGTTGGGAGCCGGTTTGCCGGGCGTTAAACGATTAATGGATCATTTTGAAATTACTACAGAAGTGGACGAAGGTACACAAATTCATACAATTAAGTGGCTCAGATAAGGTAGGGGGGGTTGATTTGGAAACTACTAAGCTTGATTTGTCTAACTATCGTGAATTATTAAAACAATACTTAGTGAAAAATGATGAAACAGCTCTCTATGAAGCGGAGCAATTCAGTAAATTGTCCGTGAAACAAAACATTTCGCCGGAAGAAATCATTCATGTACATATTGAAGCGTTGAAAGAATTATATCCTGATCTACCTAGGGAAATAAATGATTCCTTGAACTTTTTATTGGAAGCAATGATTTCATATGGTCTCGCATTACAAGAATTTCAATCCTTGAGAATCAAACAATCAGAATTAGAATCCGAAATTTCTGTTGCAGCTAGTATGCAGCAAACCCTGCTATCAACGGAAAAACCTGAAATTTCCGGTTTGGATATCGGTGGTATTAGTGTACCAGCGAATATTATGAATGGTGATTATTATCATTATGTCAAAACAAAGGATACACTGGGTATTGCGTTGGCTGATGTCATTGGGAAAGGGGTACCTGCAGCTTTGTCGATGTCCATGATTAGATATTCCATGGACAGCTTTCCTGAGAGTCATCGCGAGCCTAGTATGATTCTTGAGAATTTAAATCGAGTCGTTGAACGAAATGTTGACCCTAGTATGTTTATTACGATGTTTTATGGATCGTATAATCCGAAAGAGGAGACGTTCTCTTATGCTTCTGCCGGGCATGAGCCAGGTTTTTATTATCATGCGGAAAAAGACGAGTTCGAAGATATTGAAGCAAAAGGGCTTGTTTTAGGTGCGACATCTAATGCAACGTATCAACAATATTGTACCCATGTAAAAAAAGGGGATTGTATCATCCTATTAACGGATGGTGTTACGGAGTGTCGAGTAGGAGATCGTTTTGTCGAGCGTGAAGAAATTTTGGAAGTGATTAAGAAAAATATCCATTTGCCAGCACAAGAAGTGGTTGATCGTGTGTATCAACATTTTGCACGCTTGCAGGATTTTCATTTACGAGATGACTTTACAATGATTCTTCTTCGAAAAGAAGTTTAAGATAAACTATTTCAGGGAATGAAGTAAAACAATTGATAACCTGGAGGGGAAGAAATGAATATCAACTTAGATGTAGAAGTAATCGATGATGGCTTGTCTACGATAGTGGAATTGGTTGGAGAAATTGATGCGTATACCGCACCGGTTCTTAAAGAATCTCTACTACCATTAACAGAAGAAGCTGGTGCAAATATAATTGTTGATTTAGAAAAAGTAAATTATATGGATAGTACAGGACTTGGTGTCTTTATTAGCGCACTGAAATCTTCCAAAGAACATGAAAGTAAATTGAAATTAATTCACTTGCAAGAGAGAGTGTACCGGTTATTTAAAATCACAAGTTTAGATAGCATTATCACGATTGATACAACAGTACGGGGTGGAAATTGATGGAACTTTTTGATTTTGTAGAGATGAAGGTACCGGCAAAGCCGGAATATGTCGGAGTTGTTCGTTTGAGTGTCTCTGGTATTGCCAATCGAATGGGTTTTACATACGAAGAAATTGAAGACCTGAAGGTAGCAATTTCTGAGGCGATTACCAATGCAACAACACATGCTTATCGGGAAAGTGAACAAGGGGAAGTAACCATTGGTTTTGGAATTTATCAAAATCGTTTAGAGGTAATGGTAGCGGATCATGGAGGTAGCTTTGATTTAGCAAAAGTAAAAGATGGAATCGGCCCATACCGTCATACAGAACCAATTGAAAGTCTTCGAGAGGGTGGCTTTGGATTGTTTTTAATTGATGCTTTAATGGATAAGGTGGAGATTAAAAATGATTATGGAGTTATTGTATTAATGACCAAAAATCTCCCAGCAAATGAGGTGGGCTTAGATGGCGATCAAATCTCAACCACACAATAGGAGTGGGGATGAGGTTTACCAATGGATAGAGCACTTACAAGAACACCCACAAGATGAAGAAATTCAAGAGAAAATCGTCTTAACATATGAAGATCTTGTGCATTCTATTGCAAGGAAATATGCCAAGAATAATATGATCCATGAAGATCTTGTTCAAGTGGGGATGCTCGGATTATTAGCGGCGATTAGAAGATATGATCCAACATTAGGTAAATCATTCGAATCTTTTGCAATCCCTACAATTATTGGGGAGATTAAGCGATTTATCCGAGATAAAACGTGGAGTGTACATGTGCCACGTCGGATTAAAGAATTAGGTCCAAAAATTAAAAAAGCAACCGAGGAACTTACAAATGAACAACAACGTTCACCATCCGTTAACGAAATCGCCAACTACCTTGAAGTGTCAGAAGAAGAAGTGTTAGAAACGATGGAGATGGGGCAAAGTTATAAGGCGTTGTCCGTTGATAAAAAGATTGAGGCAGATTCTGATGGAAGCACTGTTTCTATTTTGGACTTAATAGGTAATGATGATCAAGGCTTTGAAAGGACGGATCTACGACTATTGCTAGAAAAAGTCTTTCCTATACTTACGGAGCGAGAACAAAAAATCTTACAATACACGTATTTTGAGAATAGAAGTCAAAAAGAAACGGGTGACCTATTAGATATATCACAAATGCATGTATCACGGATTCAGCGTAGAGCCCTTCGGAAGTTGAAAGAAGCACTACAAGCTGATGGTATTGGAGTCAATGATTAATGGACGGTATGAACCGGATGCATGTATCCGTTTATCAGAAACCAAAAATCGGGAATTATTATTGTGGAGACAGTTATTTTCACCAAGAATTTGAAGATTGTTTTGTCTGTGCTTTAGCCGATGGTTTGGGTAGTGGTGAGTCAGCGAAAGAGTCTTCAGAAGCAGTAATGGAGATAATTAAGCGCAACCCTATTGCGTCGATTGATGAATTGGTGAAGTTGTCCAATAAAGCGTTGGTCGGAAAGCGCGGGGTAGTGTTGGGGCTTTTGCGTTTGGATTTTACGAAACACTCCTATACCTTTGCTTCTATTGGCAACATTGGAATGATGACTGTTGGTCAAGGGGCAGTGAAAAAACGAAATATACCTAGTTCCGGTTATTTAGGTTCATTCGCCCGACCGTTGAAAGTGATTCAAGATAGCCTTGAAGATGATATGTTGTTCATCATGTTCTCTGATGGTGTCATCTCCAAAGATCTATCCTATCGTTTTTTTGAAAAAAAAGATGTCGAAAAGATTACGGATATCTTTTCCCGTTATGTTGACCACAATCGACCAGATGATACGACGTTAATGGTGATGAAATATAATGAGTAAAATGCCTCTTTGTTGATGATATAATCACAAAGAGGCATTTTTGGTTGATCTGGATAACCATTAGGAAAGTTAGTGTAATTTTGCTAAAATAGACAAGGATAGATTGGAGGAGTTAGGATGACAGAAATTAATAAGCAAGTCGTCATGGAATGGGTTGCGAAAGAACTTACGCTCGGAATGCCTACGGTAAAACAAGTAATTGGTTTATTGGACGAAGGTAACACAGTACCGTTTATTGCTCGATATCGAAAAGAAGCAACAGGTGGACTAGATGAGGTTCAAATCAAAACGATTGAGGACAAATGGCAATACGGACTAAATCTCGCGGAACGGAAACAAGAAGTGATCCGCCTTATTGATGAGCAGAAAAAATTAACACCAGAACTAAAAAAAGATATTGAACAGGCGGAGCAATTGCAACGAGTGGAAGATTTATATCGACCATATAAACAAAAACGTCGAACGAAAGCAACGATTGCTAAAGAAAAAGGTTTGGAACCTTTCGCGCAACAAATATGGAAACAAAGCTTGGATGATCTTAATCAAGCTGCTCAAGCTTTTTTATCGACAGAACATGAATTGAATACGATTGAAGATGTTTTGGCTGGAGCAAATGATATTATCGCGGAGTGGATTGCAGATGAAGCAGCTTATCGTACTTACATAAGAAAACAAACATTTAGCAATGGGAAAATTATTGCTAAGGATAAGGATAAAGCGGCAGATGAAAAAGGTGTCTTTGAAATGTATTATGCTTACGAAGAACCGGTCAAATCGATCGTGGCTCATCGTGTGTTAGCATTAAATCGTGGAGAAAAAGAAGGAATTATTAAACTATCGATTGAACCGCCGGTAGATAGTATTTATGAATATTTATCGAGACAAATTTTACGACCAAATGCTACTGAAGCCGTTCGATCGTTCTTGCAAGAGGCAATTGTTGATAGTTATAAGCGTCTTATTCAACCGTCAATTGAACGAGAAATTCGTAGCCATCTATCAGAGGCGGCTGAGGAGCAAGCGATTGAAATTTTTTCGAAGAATCTCAGTAATTTACTGTTGCAACCACCGCTAAAAGGGAAGATGATTTTAGGGGTTGATCCAGCTTTTCGAACAGGATGTAAATTAGCGGTGGTTGATGAAACAGGTCTGATGAAAGAAGTTGATGTCATTTATCCTACGGCCCCTAAAAAAGACATTGCAGGAGCAGAACGTAAAGTAATGGCTTTTATTGAAAAGTATGATGTCGAGTTGATTGCGATCGGTAATGGTACGGCATCACGAGAAACGGAACAATTTGTTGCTGACTTAATTGATAAACATCAGCTATCGACGCCTTATCTGATTGTAAATGAAGCGGGTGCAAGTGTGTATTCTGCCTCCAAACTAGCTCGTGAAGAATTTCCAGATCTTCAAGTGGAAGAAAGAAGTGCTGTTTCGATTGCACGACGAGTACAGGACCCATTAGCTGAGCTCGTAAAAATTGATCCAAAATCCATCGGAGTCGGACAATATCAACATGATGTTAGCCAGAAGAAGTTAAATGAATCCTTAAAGTTTGTGGTAGAAACTGCTGTAAACCAAGTTGGTGTGAATGTAAATACAGCATCTTCCTCGTTGCTGCAATATGTATCTGGTTTAAGTAAAACCGTTGCAAACAATGTTATTAAGCAGCGAGAGGAACTAGGGAAGTTCAACTCGCGCCGCCAATTAAAAGATATCCCGCGTTTAGGGAACAAGACTTATGAACAGAGTATTGGATTTCTCCGGATCAACGATGGTGAAGAACCGTTAGATCGTACGCCGATCCACCCGGAAAGTTATCAAGTTGCTAAACAATTATTACAAATGCTCGACTGTACAACAGCAGATTTAGGTACAGAAAAATTAAAAACTGCTTTAGTGAATCTCGATCTTTTAGAACTGAGTGAGAAATTAGCTATAGGAAAATTAACATTACAGGATATCATTAAGGCTTTAAGTAGTCCGGAGCGAGATCCTCGTGATGACTTGCCAAAACCTTTATTAAAGAAAAATGTCCTATCGATGGAAGATTTAAAACCAGGTCTAGAGTTAGAAGGTACTGTTCGAAATGTTGTAGACTTTGGTGTGTTTGTTGACATCGGTGTAAAGCAAGATGGGCTCGTTCATATTTCTAAAATGTCTAATCGTTTTGTAAAGCATCCAATGGATATTGCTGCTGTTGGTGACGTAGTAACAGTGTGGATTGATCACGTTGATCTTCAAAAAGAACGAATAGCATTAACGATGATTAAAGAAGAATAAGTATTTTTGAGAGGATATCAGACTTCATTTTTCTGGTATCTTCTTTTTTCGATAAAAAAACCAACATTGATTTAAGACAACAATTTGATGAATGTTCTTATTTTTAAAAGCAGTTTTCATTTGTTTTTTAAACCAACTAGGCAATGGAATTCCTCCTTATTTAATGTGTTACTATAGGGTATGTAAGAATGCGAAAAAAGGAAACGATACAAATTGATCATCAGGAAAAAATAGATGCTTGAGTGATTAGAGGGAGAAAAATGAATCAAACAGATTTAGAGCAGGTAGTAAATGAACTATCCACTACTTTTTTTGGCAAGCCATATGATGATAAGGTAGTCTTTAATAACAGATTACGTACAACTGGTGGCAGATACATACCTTCTAGAAGAACGATCGAAATTAATCCAAAATATCTAGCTGAGGTTGGCTTCGAGGAAATGTGTGGCATTATTAAGCATGAGTTATGTCATTATCACCTCCATATAGAAGGAAAAGGGTATAAGCATGCTGATGCTAGTTTTAAAGCGCTATTGAAAGAGACAGGTTCTCCTCGACATTGTCAGCCATTACCTTCTGAAGCGAGAAAAAAATATTATACTTATATCTGCAAGGTTTGTGGGCATAACTATTCAAGGAAACGTCAAATCGATCTTCAGAAATATCGTTGCGGAAAGTGTAGCGGTAGGTTGGTTAAGGGTAATTCAGGTGATGGGTAGTGACTAGATATAATTTGGTTGTCAATTTTTGCTTGACGAACGCCGTTGTTCATGTTAATTTGTTCTAGGTTATCTTTTAATTGTTTACAACAATGCTTGACCTAGACAGTCAATTGCTAGTAAAATATAAGAGTGCGATGTATGTACAATTATTTTTTGTGACAGTTAAAAAATATTCAGAAATAGTATTGACTCTGCTTTATGGATGTGGTATTATTTTTAACGTCGCTAATACATCGAATTGATTATTCCACAGTAGCTCAGTGGTAGAGCTATCGGCTGTTAACCGATCGGTCGTAGGTTCGAATCCTACCTGTGGAGCCAATGGAGAAGTACTCAAGTGGCTGAAGAGGCGCCCCTGCTAAGGGTGTAGGTCGTGTAAGCGGCGCGAGGGTTCAAATCCCTCCTTCTCCGCCATTTTTATTTTGCGATTGAATAGTGAACATGGCCCGTTGGTCAAGCGGTTAAGACACCGCCCTTTCACGGCGGTAACACGGGTTCGAATCCCGTACGGGTCACTTTAACAAAAATTATATTCTGGTCCGGTAGTTCAGTTGGTTAGAATGCCTGCCTGTCACGCAGGAGGTCGCGGGTTCGAGTCCCGTCCGGACCGCCATTATTATAAATTTTATTGGGCTATAGCCAAGCGGTAAGGCAACGGTTTTTGGTACCGTCATGCGCTGGTTCGAATCCAGCTAGCCCAGCCATTTTTTTCTTTAAGATTAAATAATATTGCATTCATTTAAACCTTTGAAACACACTTGGTTTCGAAGGGTTTTCTATTGATTAAAAGGAAACTTGGCAATGTAATTAGAGCCATTAGCTCAGTTGGTAGAGCATCTGACTTTTAATCAGAGGGTCGAAGGTTCGAATCCTTCATGGCTCATCAAAGGATGATGATTTCATCTGAAGTCCCATCTCCTATGAAAGTAGTTAAGGGAGCAAGACAACTTGATGCGTCATAACCCTTTTTAGGATACATTCTATTAAGTTAGTTCATTATCGCTTATGCGGTCGTGGCGGAATGGCAGACGCGCTAGGTTGAGGGCCTAGTGGGTGAATAACCCGTGGAGGTTCAAGTCCTCTCGACCGCACCAAAAAGTTTCAAAATGTTATTGACACAACATGGCTTTGTATGTTATATTTAAAGACGTCGCTTCATTGAGCGCCCGTAGCTCAATTGGATAGAGCGTTTGACTACGGATCAAGAGGTTAGGGGTTCGACTCCTCTCGGGCGCGCCATTCAAAAATGAGCTTCAATTGTAAGTTTCCTCTATTATTATATGATACTTTTTTATATTATATGCGGGTGTAGTTTAGTGGTAAAACCTCAGCCACGAGCATTGACTTCATCGAATAAACTTCGAGTTGTCCCGAAGCATATACATCCCTGAATACGCTAGTAGATGCAGGGACATATATTCGTAAATGAGGCATTAAGTGAATTTATTATTTTATATGCGGGTGTAGTTTAGTGGTAAAACCTCAGCCTTCCAAGCTGATGATGAGGGTTCGATTCCCTTCACCCGCTCCATTGAAAAATGGGCCTGTAGCTCAGCTGGTTAGAGCGCACGCCTGATAAGCGTGAGGTCGGTGGTTCGAGTCCACTCAGGCCCACCATTTGATCTTTGAAAACTGAACAAAACAACCAGTATGTTAAGTAATACAAAGCAAGAAAAAAGCTAGTGCTTTTTATTGAGTAAAGAATTACTCTTCATTTTATTGAGAG
>NZ_JAPRAT010000076.1 GCF_026805325.1 Natronobacillus azotifigens | reverse complement strand
TAAGATCAGAACGAGTAACTAACGAACATTAGTTAAGTAAGAAAGGGCGCACGGTGGATGCCTTGGCACTAGGAGCCGACGAAGGACGGGACGAACACCGATATGTCTCGGGGAGCTGTACGTAAGCATTGATCCGGGAATTTCCGAATGGGGGAACCCCCTGCTCGTAATGGAGTAGGACGCATAACTGAATCCATAGGTTATGTGAGGCAGACCTGGGGAACTGAAACATCTAAGTACCCAGAGGAAGAGAAAGCAAACGCGATTTCCTGAGTAGCGGCGAGCGAAACGGAATCAGCCCAAACCAAAAAGCTTGCTTTTTGGGGTTGTAGGACACTCTATACGGAGTTACAAAGAAATCTATTATACGAATCGATCTGGAAAGATCAGCCATAGAAGGTAACAGCCCTGTAATAGAAAGTAGATTTCCTCCAGAGTGGATCCTGAGTACGGCGGAACACGTGAAATTCCGTCGGAATCCGGGAGGACCATCTCCCAAGGCTAAATACTTCCTAGTGACCGATAGTGAACCAGTACCGTGAGGGAAAGGTGAAAAGCACCCCGGAAGGGGAGTGAAAGAGATCCTGAAACCGTGTGCCTACAAGTAGTCGAAGCCCGTT
>NZ_JAPRAT010000075.1 GCF_026805325.1 Natronobacillus azotifigens | reverse complement strand
CCTGAGTTTTGCAGATTAAAAAGACAAAAACAGCCTTAACCCTTTGTGAACACTGGGTTTGAGGCTGTCATTTTTTTGCGGAAAATCATAGCGAATTTTAACTCTTTTTTGTCTTTGCTAAAATTTTTTTGATTTCTCCTTGCGAGCGGATCTGTTTCGAAAAATCGATGTCAAAAAGGTCGCCTAAATCTTCGAGAACTTCATCGTAGTAATCAAATAAATAATAATTTTGCTTCATATGCGAGCACTCTGCTTTAGATAGGCTCTCTAATAATTTTCCTACGCTATACTTATACTTCAGCTTCACTTCAATGATCCTTGCGATAACGAGCGAGATAAAACAGGTTAAAAAATGTGCGTGAATATGCTCCTCTTTCGATACAAAAACAGGGCGTGCTTCGAGATCACTTTTTGTTACGCGAAATGATTCTTCGATCCGCCATAATCCTCGATAGATATCAATGATACGGTCATCATTTTCTTTATACTCACTTGTAATAATCGCATAATAGCCATCCAGTGCTTCCTCTTCTTTCAATTTTTCATCATCGAATTGAAGCTCTTTTTGCGGTGTGATAATTTCACCTGTTTCTTTATCAATAGTGATATTCTTAATATAGCCCGCAGCTCCGTAAGAGTTAG
>NZ_JAPRAT010000074.1 GCF_026805325.1 Natronobacillus azotifigens | reverse complement strand
CCGTGTTTCCCAGATAGTGTGTAATGAATATTATCGCCAGTAGTCATGCCTTTGTCGGCTACGACAACCACTCTTCCTAAGTTGTATTCTTTGTGAACTTCTCCGAAGCCAGGACGATAAGTAAGACAATCATTTGTGTTACCAGGGAATAATTTAAATGTGATAGGGATGCCCTGCTTATCCATGAATAACCCCATTTGAATGATAGGGTTGGGACGATGCTCTTTAGACACACCTTTTCTTCTAAATTCATCGTTGATGTCTGTTTCAAAATAATAATTCGTGACATCATAATAAACAAGGTCTGTCTCTCGACCATATAGCGTTTTGATACGATCATTGATTTTTACTTGAAGTGACGAGCTATGCTTATAGAAAAAGGAAAGTGCACGATAAACATTATCCAAAGAATAATCATGCTTGTCATAAAACTTATCCTTATTTTCAAATGTTTTTTTCTTCGAAGCAGGATAAAGTAAACGTGAAAACACAAGTAATTTCATGATGTCATTGGTGTTGTAATCCATTTTAGATCGTCTTTGTTTACTCAGTAAAAATTTATCAATTTGCAACTCGTGATAGATCTGGCTGAGAATCATGTATCCAAAGTTCTTGCGATTACTTTGTCCGACAGACAAAGTGTCATCATGATT
>NZ_JAPRAT010000073.1 GCF_026805325.1 Natronobacillus azotifigens | reverse complement strand
CGTGGTAAGATAAGGTTGGTTTCCCGACCACCAAATCTCGCCACGAAGGAGGCAGTCCAATGCAGGACAAGAATAGTTTAGCACATACACAATGGAGATGTAAGTATCATATTGTTTTTGCACCAAAATATAGAAGACAAATCATTTATGGGAAATATAAAAGAAGTATCGGTGAAATTATAAGAGAACTTTGTGAAAGGAAGGGTGTTGAGATACATGAGGCAAATGCATGTAAGGATCACATACACATGTTAGTTAGTATTCCACCGAAGTTAAGTGTCTCTCAATTCATGGGGTACTTGAAAGGTAAAAGTAGCTTAATGATTTTTGATCGACACGCTAATTTAAAATATCGATAGGGGAATCGTAAATTTTGGTGTCGAGGATTTTTTGTAGATACAGTGGGCCGAAACAAGCATCAAATTCAGGAATATATAAGGAATCAGCTAAAAGAAGATTATATGAGTGATCAGTTAACCTTATTTGAAGAATTTGATCCATTTACAGGGCAAAAAAATAAGAAAAGATAAAAGATTCTTATAGAATCAGCGAGTGAGTGTGGTGCAAAAGGGAAACCCTTTCAGAGGGCCTTTAAGGCCGAGGCCGGCAACAAAGGCTTTCAGCCGCAGAACAAACCACCAGTTCACACTGGTGGTTTTGATT
>NZ_JAPRAT010000072.1 GCF_026805325.1 Natronobacillus azotifigens | reverse complement strand
ATCAGTGAGGTATGCCCCCTTTGGTTGTTAGCCTAAAAGGATAACCTAAAGGCCCTTGAGTCCTTCAGGGTAGATCCACGAAGTTACTCCTATTTAAACAGCTTTAATCTTTCCTTGTTTTTTGCATTGCAAGTCTTACGAATGGGTTCGGGATAAAAGGTTTTAACGATTGGTCATTGATTACACAAAGGTTGATCAAATGTTATTGGTTTTCGACAAAACAGGTATGTATAAGTCGTTTCGATAGTTTAGTAGACATTATCCAATATCAATTCAACATCAAAGTAATTCACTTTCAGCTTTTATATTACGAAGCTCTTCAGGTGAAGAGCTGTAGCTATTGTTCATTTTTTTTAGTCAGAAGAATAGTGGTAAAAAAGTTTCTGAGGAAGATCGTTTGTATAACAATGTAATAGTAAATAGCCTTTGCTATAATTGTACATGTAGCGAAGGTTCTTTGTATTATCGAGGTAATTGATTTTTTGGCACTTATGAATGTATGTGAAATTTTAGACCAGTGTCCTTTCACAAACAACTCAAAAAACCTTTCAAGAAGAATAAACTTCTTGAAAGGTTTTTCTTTTTTGCATAGCGACGTCCTACTCTTGCAGGGGCAAGGCTCCAACTACCATCGGCGCTGAAGAGCTTAACTGCTGTGTTCGGCATGGGAACAGGTGTGACCTCTTCGCTATTGTCACTAAACATTGAATAG
>NZ_JAPRAT010000071.1 GCF_026805325.1 Natronobacillus azotifigens | reverse complement strand
ATGTTCTTTGTATCTTCTATGAACAGTAGCTTTTGATACATCATAGCCAAAACCGCGTAAAGTAGTAGCTACTTCTGCAAAAGTTAATCCGTTTTTTCTCAGTCGAATTACCTCATCAATTGGAAAATCAATTCGTTCTCTTCCTTTACTTTGATTCCTATTGCTTAGGTTATCTGCTGGGTTATAACCATTCTCTATTGCTTTTTTCATTCCTCGTTTAATTTTTATATTATGGATTTTACGTTGATACTCTTCAACGATGCCAACAATTTGAAGTACCATTGCATCAGATTCAGACAATTGAAGTTCTCCTTGATGAGATAGGGTATATATTTTGACATTATTTTTGCTGAATTGATGATATAGAGCGATTTTGGTATTTCCGCGACCTAATCTAGTTTCATCTTGTACTAGTATGCAGTCTATATCGTCGGATTCACATTTTTCTAGAGCAGATAAAATCCCTTCTCTTTCTATATCATAACCACTATGTTTTTCTTCAAAAATATCAACGACGGTCATATCTTTCTGTTTAGCTAAACGCAGTAATTCTTCACGTTGCCGTTGTATGGAAGTTGCTTGTTCTCTTTTATCTGTACTTACACGGCAATAAATAATAGCACGCATAACCCCCACCCCTTTTCAAAACTATTTTTAATAGATGTACGTAAAAAAAATTGACCCTTACTGCATTTACAATATAGTAGAGACAAACTGTGTGGTAAGTAATTTGAATAGCAACCTCCGCTTGAATTAGCATTTGACTCGTAAAATTACGAATCAAAAAATCTGTTTATATAAATTTGCAATAAAGTTAATA
>NZ_JAPRAT010000070.1 GCF_026805325.1 Natronobacillus azotifigens | reverse complement strand
AATCTTCAATTATTTGAAGAACAGGTGAAAACATTGAAATTAGATTGTTATACGAAAAAATTAACGACAGAATCATTTTTAAAATTATTGCTTTATTCACAACTAACAGAAACGGAGAGTCTCCACGCGTTAAGTGATTGTTTTTTTGATGACAAGCTTCAAAAAGCGGTTGATCTTGATTCAATCAGTATCTCACAGTTGTCGCGGCGCTTAAATGGTATGAACCCCGATCTATTTCAGCGGTTATTCCTTGATTTAGTCTCTCAAATCCATGCCAAAACACACTATACAAAATTGGTCATGCCTTTAAAAATCATAGATTCAAGCACATTGCCACTTAATTTAACCAACCATAAGTGGGCAAAGTTCCGTAAAACAAAAGCTGGAGTGAAGTTGCACTTACGCCTTGTATTTATGGAAAAAGGAGTTTCCTATCCCGAGAAAGCAGTCATGACAACCGCGAAAGAACATGATCGTGGTCAGCTAGAAATTATGGTTGATGATAAAACATGCATGTATGTGTTTGACCGTGCTATTTAGACTACGAGCGCTTTGATCGGATGACAGACGATGGCTACTTTTTTCTCTCAAGGCTAAGGAAAAACGCTATCGTACGGGAAGTTTATGATTTTAAACTATCTGATAATTCGTCTGTTTTATCGGATCAAATGGTGTTGATTGGCACGACTCAAAACCGTGCTGAGAATTACTTCCGCCTTGTAAAAGTGATCGATTCAAAAGGAAATCTCCTACATTTAATCACAAATCGTTTTGACTTAAGTGCCGAAGAAATCTCGGAGATGTATAAGTCGCGGTGGGCAATAGAATTGTTTTTTAAATGGATCAAGCAACATCTCAACATCAAAAAGTTCCATGGTCAAAGTGAATGGGCTATTCAAAATCAAGTGTTTATCGCACTTATTGTTTTTTGTCTCCATGTGCTTGCGCAGATCGAAACGAAAAGTAAGCGAAAAACATTACAAATCAGCCGGTATTTAAAAGCTTCTTTGTGGAAACCCGCGCGTATCTGGATTCGAAAGATTGAAGG
>NZ_JAPRAT010000007.1 GCF_026805325.1 Natronobacillus azotifigens | reverse complement strand
TAATAAGTTCTAAAACTTGTTAAATATGCTAATACTTTAGATCGGTATACAATAATCGAATTCAAAAACAATTAGATCCACTATCTAGCGTATCAAATGAAATTGGCGACACTCCAGCAGGAAAAGTGCGAGCTGAAGATCCACTCGGAAGTGAATTTCTTCCGAGTTAGCTGAAGCCGCGCCCTGCGGAAAGGGAGCAAAGTTCATTTGAGGAGCGGGATAAAAAGCTTCTGTTACCGCACAGTTTATCAAAACAGAATGCTAGTTTGTTGAGATAAAATTACTGTTTATTTCATAGGTTAATTTACCAAAAACAGAACCTTTGTTCGTGATATTATTTTATTATGCTATAACTCTTGAGTCAATAGTATTCGAACTAATGTTTGTCTATCTAAATATATCATGCTATAATTATTACAATTATTAATGTACGGAGGTGTCTCATCACATGACAAAAATATCAAAACGACAACAAGCCATCTTAGATTTTATCAAAGAGCAAGTAGCTCATAAAGGATATCCGCCTTCAGTTCGAGAAATTGGCGAAGCGGTTGGTTTAGCTTCAAGCTCCACTGTACACGGACATTTAGCTCGTTTAGAGAAAAAAGGCTTTATCCGTAGAGACCCAACCAAACCAAGAGCTATTGAGGTAATTACTCTAGATGATGATAACCAAATTCCAAAAGGAGAAGCCGCTTTCGCACCAGTTATTGGTAAAGTTACAGCTGGTATCCCTATTACTGCTGTCGAAAATATCGAGGAATATATTCCATTACCCACATCTATAGCTGGAAGCGATACTAATGATCATGGAATCTTTATTCTAGTAATTGAGGGAGAGAGCATGATTGAAGCAGGTATCCTTGATGGTGATATGGTTATTGTTAAACAACAACAAACCGCACAAAATGGGGAGATCGTTGTAGCAATGACCGATGAGGAAGAAGCCACTGTAAAAAGGTTCTTTAAAGAAAAAGACCATATTAGACTACAACCAGAGAATCCAACAATGGAACCATTACGGTACCAAAATGTAGCGATTTTAGGAAAAGTAATTGGGCTATACAGACATATTCACTAATTATTCTTTTTCAATTCATAATTGGATAAGGCCGAACTTCAATCAATGTGGGGTTTTCCAAGCATTCCTGCATGGATTACTACCTTGATATGTTCTTGAACCGTTCGAGAAGCTACCGTCCGCTACTCTCATTTGACATCTTTAATCTTCTTATTTGGTAGTGTTAGGGACGGTTGCCCGGTATCCTTCTTTTTTTATAAAAAAACAGCGTCCGTTTATTCTTAAACAGGCGCTGTTTTTTACTTTATGTTTCGAAACTAACAATAAACGATTCGAAACCAATATTTCGCAACTCATTCTGTCTATTTTCTGCATTGTCACGATTACGAAATGATCCTGTTACAACACGATAATAAACACTATCCCCATCATGAAATTCTGTAATAAAACTATCATATCCATGCTTACTTAAAACATATCTACGCTGTTTCGCATTTGCTTCTGTTTGAAAGGAACCTGTTATTACACGGTAAAAAGTATTAGGTGTAGGGTCAGATTCAGTTGACTCCTCTATACCAAATGCTTCCGCAATCCCTTCCGCATGTGCTCTCGCAACTGAACTAATCCACTCTTCGGATCTCATTTGTTCAGCTTCTTCTGGATTGTCAATAAATCCGTTTTCAGTTAAGACTGCTGGCATGGATGTTTGTCTCAGCACATGGAAATTCGCTTCTTTTTTCCCTCGATCCCGCCAATTTATTTGCTCTACAATTGTATCATGAATTGTTCTTCGTATTCTTCGTGTTTCTTCTTTATTTGTAAAATTTCCATTCCAAATATAACTTTCAAAACCTTCCCCACCACCAGCGTTTACATGAATAGATAAAAAGAAATCTGCATTCCATTCATTTGCTCTATTCGTTCGCTCTTCTAAACTAACGGTAGTATCGGTAGACCTCGACAATCGAGTAGTAACATCATCATATTGTTCATTTAATACATCATCTAAAGTTAACGCAATATTTAACGTTAAGTCTTTTTCAGTTAGACCATTTCCTGATGCTCCAGCATCACTTCCACCATGACCTGGATCAATAAATATTCTAACCATTTTATTACCTCCTTCTCTTTCTTTTATATGAAAGAAAAAGAGTTTCGTGTAGACTAGATACTTAAAATCACAAAAAAGGCATGGTACCTATAATGTTTATCCATTATATTCGTCTGTTGAACCCAAAAAAGTACGTTACTAGCATAATCAAACTACCAAATTACTTTAATAATCGAAGGTAAGTTAATTTGCGTGTAATAATGATTGCGTTCTTTCGAGAATTTCCTCATCTTTCAATCGAAACTTAAACTCTACTCGTCGAGAAGCTGAGGCGGTATACTCACCATGCTCATCAGTACGTCCATCTGTATATGATCTACTATTCACAGTTAATTTCTCCTCGAGATGCTTTTGAATGTTCGGGTAAGGAAAATCATCACCTAAAATATATTCAGCTACACTATAAGCTCTATCTTGTGCAAGACCCAAATTATACAAGTAAGACCCCGAGCGGTCGGTGTGCCCCTCAATGATGATCTCTGCAATATAATCTTCATAACCGTTCTCTAATAAAATATCTAAGTAAATCGGGACAAACTCATCTAAAAAAGAAAATGCCTCCACTTTTAAATCAGCCTGATCAAATTCGAACAATATTTCCGTGTTAAAAATGATCGCGCCTGTTGATTCATCTACTTCAATACCTAAGTCAGAATCACTAAACTCTTCATTTAAATCTTGTATCAATTGTGCTCGAACACCCATAATTTGATCTAACGTTTCTTTCATCTCTTCAATTTGAAGAGATTTTATAATCATCATTGATACAAACATCAACACAAAACAAAGCAAAATGACTGTTAATAAATCAGTGAAAGATGGCCAAAAATGACTGTCATCATGTTCATTTTTAAAAAGTCGTTGATATTTATTAATCATTTGATCTCAACCCTGGACTAGTATTTCCACTTTCATTCATCACATTTGATTCTGGTTGAGTCGACGAAAAACCTCTACTTATTTTTTGAATCTCTTGTTGTAAGTTACGAAGCATTTGTTGCGTAAGTTTCGTGTCATTATGATGAATTTCTTCTGTTAAGCTTCTAATTTCATTAAAATCCTTTCTTATTCCGTCATTTGTTAGTTCCATAGAGTTTCCGATACTTCTAACAACTTTTTCTAACTTATCAGCAACTGTACCTTCAAGGTTATTCACGTAATGAGTTAGCGTATCTTTTAATACACCAACACTTTTATCTAGTTGATCCTCTTTATCTTGAAAAGAACGATTTATGTCACTTAACGTTGTATTCAATTCTTTAATTAATTGCGTATTTTTCATACCGATCTGTTCATATGTGTTTGTTGCATTTTGCAAGTGTTTCTCAAATAATGCAGATTCTGATGCATGATTTTTTAAATGGCTGTTAAAATCGTGATTAAATTGTTTTATTTCAGCAAATCGATCAGATAATAAATGCTTATACTCTGATTGAGTTTGACTAATTAGTTTCAATGCATCTGGAAGCTGGGTCAAGGAATATCCTAATTGATCAAAATCTTTTGAAAGCTCACTTAAATAGGAGTTCATTGTAGACATCTTATTATCCAAATCGTTACCAAAAATTCTTCGGAATTCATTATTTTGCTCATCTAGTTTCTTTACTAAATCTTGATTACTATGATTAATCTTTTCAACAGATCCTTGTACACCTTGTTGTTCCGTTAATATAGAAGAACTGAATTTTTTCAGATCCACAACAACTTCTTCAAATTGTTTTAATGTATCCACTTGTTTGGTTGATATTTCTGTTATTTTTTTATACGAATTATTAAAAGTAGATTTAATTTCTTCGTTTCTCGTATCCGCCGCTTTAAAATAAGTAAATAATTGATCAAAGTTTTTGTTTAACTTTTCTGTAGAGACTTCAAATCCAACCGTTGCTTTCTTCATACTCTTAAATAATGTATCAAAGTCTTTTAAGTTATTTGCCAAACCTTTATTAAATTTGTTTAAATTCTCTGCAGATTTTTGGAGCCCATCTGTATAATCCTGAAACCCTTTAAAAGATTTTTCAATTCCACCTAATGATTTTTCATTGTTTTTTTGCAATGCGTCAATCGATTTATTAATATTTTCTGATACCTGAATTAGCTTTTCGATTCCATTTTTTTCTGCTTCTTCTAGATTTTCTTCAACTTTTAACATGAGGTCAGTTAGTAAATATTCTGTATTAAATAATTTTATAAGTACGGTCATGATTAGAGATAAACCCATTCCCGTAATACTAGTATAAAAAGCGACATCAATTCCTGATAGTACATTAGCGATTTCATCTATCATCTGATCACCACTTGCATTAATACTGCCTAATGATATCGTTAAACCAATAAAAGTACCTAACACGCCAACAAGAATAAAGATAGACACTGTCATTTGTACTAACTTAATAATATTTACAACTGGTAGGTTATACATTCTCCAACTTGAAAATTTTTCTTGTACGAACGTTTCTATCTTTACTGACTTATATTGTTCATTATGTTCAAAATGATCTTTAAAATCTTTCAATGGCTCCATTTCCATTTTATTCGTTGTCGTGATGTAATTCCTAATTTTTTTCAATTTATTATAAAGGGAAAAATGTATGAGGATGGTGAGTGCAAAAGTAACAAGTAAAACCATGAAAATAAATTCAATGATTCCATTTGATAAGATTTGTGATGCGATATCGTCATCAATAAAGATTTGAAGAATAGCTTCTATCATTATAATTCCTCCTACAAATATGGCTCTAGAAAATACGTAATTTTCTTCTTATATAATCTTTATTCAAAGCCCGTCCCAATCATGTATGAATCAAGGAGAATTTTTATCGATATAACCTTACATATTGTATAAACTGTTCATTAGCGAATCTAGGTATGTAAGTGTTTTGACGAGGTTAGAGCACTTTTTTGGGGTCAACCTAAGTGAAAGTGGTCGTTTCGACGAGGTTGAAGCTCTTTTTAGGGGTCAACCTAAGTGAAAGTGGTCGTTTCGATGAGGTTGAAGCTCTTTTTAGGGTTTAACCTAAGTGAAAGTGGTCATTTCGACGAGGTTAGGCGCATTTCCTGCCCTGAACCTAGGCGAAAAAACCGCCTTAAAGAAGTTACAATACTTTTTGATCCTCCATCTTCATGTGAACATTTTTATGTGAAGAAGATAAATCACTTACTTCACAGTTTGTGTCTTATGTGAAGTTGTAATAACAATGTAGACACGCAAAAAAGGATCAGGTTTTATTTCCTGATCCTTTTGCTTTTGAATTTAATATTTCCCGGGTAACCGCATCATTTGACGTCATCTTTCAACATTTGATAATTATTTTATAGCTTCTTATCTTTTCCAAAAGTAGTGTAGATTTTTGTTTCATAATCTTTCGAAATATCTTGCTCAAAATCAAAGTCCGCAGCCTGCTTTGCATCCTCTGCTCTTACATCAACCAAAATAGATTTATCTGCTAATTTAATATCGTGGACCCAATCCGTCGCAATTAAAACAAAATTACCAGTCAATAACTTCCCTGTCTCTACCACTAAATAAGCAATTGACCAATCATTTACATCCAAAACAAAATCTCGAACATTTCCTATATCATTGTCTAGTCCTTTTACTGAATAACCAGTAATATCACCTTTTATTTCATCTACACTTCTCAGATGATATTTTTTTTGTTGCCCTTCTTGCTGTTCTGTATTCTCATCGTTTAAATCCTTATATGGAATTCCAATTTCTGAATGATAAGCAAAACCACCCCAAGGGGCTACTGCGCCCCAATAGTTCGGCCAACCATAATAATTTACTAAATTTAATTCTTCTTGTTCAGAAATAGGTTCATCCTCGTTTTTGTGCGGAGCATTTTTTACTTTTTCTTTTGAGAGGGTAACAGTGACAACCTCTTCCCCTCTATCAATAGCATCTATTGAAGCAGGTGATATTAACACCTTTTTTCCAGGTAGCCACTTCATCGTATCTACCACCAGATACCGCGCCTTCCATTGTTTATCATCAAAATAAACATCCTTCACCTTTCCTAATTCATCATCTGTAGCTTGTAAATTGTATGATTCTAATTTAGATGCTAATAGAAACATTGTTAGCCTCCTCTTTCATTATATCTTTAAAAATCTAGCTATTTTGATTTCCCAAAGTTAGAATATAAACTGTCTAGGTATTCACTGGTAATCTCTGTACTTGAATCAAAATTTGCAGCTTTCTCTGCCAATTCTTTCGTTACATTGACAAAAAACTTTTTATCGTGCCAATTAACTTCCGTGATCCAATCTTTTGCTAAAAGCACTAAATCCCCAGCTAAGATTTTGCTAGTATCTACAACAAAATATTTTATTTGCCAAGTTTTTTGATCAATGACAAAATCAGAAACATTACCGATTTTTTCATCTGTACCCTCTACATCAAAACCAGTTAGTTCTCCTTTTACATCATTAACACTTCTCAACTGGTGCAAATCATCTCCGTCTGCCTGTACACCACGTTGAAGCTTCTCTTCTCGATGAGCAACTGTTAATTCTGATGGTGTAGAAAATCCACCCCATGGTCCAACACCTGTCCAATAATTTGGCCAACCATAATAATTCGCTAGTTCTTCTTCGTTATGTTTACTAATTTGAGTATGTTCATTTTTGTTCGGAGCGTTTTTTACTTTTTCCGCACTTTCTGTAAGGTCAATAAATTCTTTGTTTAGGTTTATGGAGTCTACCGTAATTGGAGAGAGCACAGCTTTTTTTCCTGGTAACCATTTCATTGTATCAACTACAAAATAACGTATGGCCCAAAATTTTTCGTCAAAATAAAAATCTTTCACTGTACCCAATTCTTCCCCGTCAGTCGTTCGGATATTACAACTTTTTAAATCTGTAGTTAAGTAATACATTGTTAGCCTCCTAAAATAATCTTATATTCTTCTATAACCTTTCCTGTGTTATTTAAACCTATAGAATAGTGACAATTAGTAACTAGATTAGGAATAAACTTATTAGAAAAACCAAATTTTTCTTCTTAGAATGTCCATACACAATGACTATTTCCCTTGTTCGTGCTATAATACTGATTGTTTGCAGATCAACAATTTCGGAGGTATAACTATATGAATAATAAATTTCACTTGGGGTTCGTATTATTTATGAGCTTGTTCTTAATACCTTTAGTGGGTTGTGGGACTACAACAGGAGAAACAGAAGAACCGCAGGGAGACATCCCGTTCCCAGAGCCTGAAGAAAACCCTATTGTAACCATCACAATGGAAAATGATGAGGAGATAATTATTGAATTATTTCCCGATATTGCTCCAAACACCGTAGCCAACTTTATTTCTTTAATTGAACAAGGATTCTACGATGGAACGATTTTTCATCGAGTCATTCCAGACTTTATGATTCAAGGTGGAGATCCCACGGGTTCTGGACAAGGTGGCCCCGGCTATTCTATCCCAGGAGAATTCACTAGCAATGGATTTGAAAACAATCTGAAGCATGAACGAGGGATCGTTTCGATGGCACGAAGTCAGTCGCCTAATTCAGCTGGTTCTCAATTTTTCATTATGGTAGAAGCATCCTCCCATCTTGATGGAGCATATGCTGGGTTTGGACAAGTTCTTGAGGGAATGGATGTAGTAGATTCTATCGTTTCTAGCGAGCGAAATCGCGCGGACAAACCACTTGAGGATCAAAAAATGAAAAATGTGGTGGTAGATACACAAGGATATCAATATCCTGAACCAAACAAACAATAACGAGCAACCTCACAAATAGTGCGTGAAATCATTTTGCCCTCAGCATTGATTTCTAGAGGCATTTAAATGGTGAGACGTACGTTTATCCAACTTCACGGTTCATAGTTCTCCTCGCGATGCTTCATTAAAGTTAGAACTCTGTATAGTGAATAAGAAGAGGAAAAACTCCACATCCTAAGCTTGTTTAGGAGGTGGAACTCATGTCCAAAGACAAAAAACACAAAAATACAGAAAACATTAAAGATACAGCCGGAGCAGCATTTCATACCGTTCATCGTGCGTTAGAAACAACAGAAGATCTAGCGATGAGCGCACTAGATGCTACGGCAAACGCTATCGATAATGTAACAGATCGTGATGATAAAAAAGACAGCCAGAAATAAAAAATAAACAAAAGCGATCCCACTACAATATAAAGTGGGGTCGCTTTTTGATGTAGCATAGAAATAAATTTTAAACAAAATTCCCCTCATATATTGGAATTATTTTTCTTTATTTTACTTCGTCTTCCTCATGATCGTCCTCATACTCATGTTGAATCACACCAAATTGCATCTTTGGATTTTCTGTCATCTCTATATCTACACCTACACCATCATAACCTTTCTCATATTTTGGTGTTTGTGGAAGGTTTGTTTTGTTTTTTCGATGTCGATGTTCATCTCTACCCATTTTTTCCACTCCTCATTTTAAACATTATTGTTGTTACTTTCATAGTGTTTGACGATTCCATAAAATTATTAAATCCATTTTTGCACAGAAAAACATTGAATCGTTAGAATGCATCTCCAAAAAATAGAGGATCATCAAATAAAGGAGAATTCACCAGAACTATCGAAATGATAGTTATACTTTATGTTGAAGGAGAAAAATCATGAATTTAATTGGAAAAATTACTCTATTACTTCTATTTACTTTTTCTATTGTGTTTGCTGGAGGTGTTGTTTATATCTACTTGATATTCTCAGGTATTGTGTCCTTCTATGGGCAAATCATTATAATGATCTGTGCAGGTGCAATATTTTTTACTGCGAATGGCTTATTTCAATGGATTAAAAAAAGAAATACAATGAAGCTCGCCATTTGTTATATCATTATCTTACTACTTGTTATTGGAGTTAATGTGGGGACAGATATATATAAAGAAAGTTTAGCAACGGTTGATCAAGAATTAGATGTCACCTTATTTCAACCGTTTGAAAACGAGAATACGATCGCTAAACTAGATGATCAATCTAACCTGCAATTAAGCAATGATTTACCTAAACTTGATGGTGCTACTGCATTGTATCCTTTATATGCTGCATTTGCACAAGCTACTTATCCAGAAAAGACTTATCCCACGGATAGAGGAGAAGTGATCGTAAGTACGACCCCTGATGCATATAAAAATTTGATTAATGGGAAAGTAGATATCATATTCGCTGCCGGACCATCGCAACGACAGATTCAGGAGGCTGAACGAGCAGGCATTGAATTCCAATTAACACCGATCGGAAGAGAAGCTTTTGTTTTTTTTGTTAACGCAAATAACTCGATTGACGATCTATCTATTGAACAAATTCAATCCATTTATAGTGGTGCTATCACCAATTGGTCCGAAGTTGGTGGTGGTAATGGAAAAATATTAGCTTTTCAACGACCAGAGGATAGTGGAAGTCAAACGGCGTTAGAGAATTTAATGGGAGATATCCCGTTAACAAAAGCACCATCCGAAGCAATTGTTTCTGGTATGGGAGAAATCATTCAGGAGGTTTCTCATTACACCAATTATCGAAATGCAATTGGGTACTCCTTTCGGTATTACTCCATGGAATTGATAAGAAATGATGAAATTAAGCATATAGCTATTAATGGTGTATATCCAGATAAAGAAACAATCCGATCTGGTGAATACCCTATCAGTAGTGAATTTTATGCGATTACAACAAATACGGACAATCCAAATGTAGAAAAGTTTCTTGAATGGATTTTATCAGAACAAGGCCAATGGCTGGTTGAAGAAACAGGATATGTACCGGTTCATAATTAACTTTCACAACCTACCTAACCTCTGTGTAGCGATCAAATAACCCTTATTACAAGATCTTGATGCCTCTTCGTGATAGAATAAAGCTATTCTATACGAAGAGGTGAGGTGTACGTTAATGAAAAAGATAACATTAGGGACAAGCAAGTTAGAAGCTGGAGAGATTTCATTAGGTTGCATGAGAATGGATGCGCTATCAAAAAAAGAAGCCAACTACGTCATTGAAAATGCCTTAGATTTGGGTGTGAATTTATTTGATCATGCAGATATTTACGGGTCTGGTAGATCTGAAGAAGTTTTTTCTGATGCGATTGACATGAACGCTGAGATCCGAGAAAAGATGATCATACAATCCAAATGTGGGATTCGAAAAGGATTTTTTGATTTTTCCAAAGAGCATATTTTATCATCGGTGGACGACAGTTTAAAAAGATTACAGACCGATTATTTAGATATTCTTCTCCTACATCGACCAGATGCACTCGTTGAACCAGGAGAAGTAGCTGAAGCTTTTTCCACGTTAAAAGCAAGTGGAAAGGTTCGTTATTTTGGTGTAAGTAATCAAAATCCAATGCAAATCGAATTGGTGAAAAAGTATGTGCGTGAAGATTTGATTGTTAATCAATTACAATTAAGCGTAATGCACACACCAATCATCGATGCGGGTCTAAATGTCAATATGCAGCATGACAAAGCAATCGATCGAGATAACAGTATCCTCGAATATTCTCGCATCCATGACATGACCATACAAGCATGGTCTCCATTTCAGTATGGCATGATTGAAGGTGTTTTTGTCGGAAATAGTGATTTCCCTGAAGTAAATGCTAAATTACAAGAACTAGCTGAGAAAAAAGGTGTTACTGATTCAGCGATTGCAATTGCTTGGATTTTACGCCACCCCGCTAACATCCAACCAGTTGTTGGTACCATGAACGCTAAACGATTAGCTGATATTGCAAAGGCATCACACATCACATTAACGAGACAAGAATGGTACGATTTATATCGTGCGGCAGGCAATACATTGCCTTAAGCGCTACAAAAGAAGAATAACGCCTAGTGCTGGTAGTGAAACGTTATTCTTCTTTTCAAGTTATTTGGTTTTCCTCTAACTTTTGGTCTTCACTAAATAGTCTGCTATTCCCATTGCGCATATTTCCACATCAAAGGCTATATATTTGTATACTTGATCATTGGGTTCTATTCCTATTTCCGCTTCTATCAACGTTAACAATTTTGTTGTTATTCTTGATACTCTTTCCTCAAAGGAATAATTCAACGTTTCTTCCCATACTTCTTCTGCTACTTGAACATATTTCGGTAACCAGTACCGTAGTTGTTGATAAACAGCATTCGGGTTATCCGATTTACCATAATGACCAAAGTAAATGGTCGCTACTTCTAGTTGTTCGATTTTTCTTAAGGATGCTAACATGGCTTCTGGATCAAATTGATTTGGTGATGTGGAAGGAAGAACACACTCCTCTCCTTCTGTTATTGATATCGGATAAAGAATCCCAAGAGTATCCCCCGTAAACATACCATTACTATGTGAATCATGAATAGAAAAATGATGCTTTGCATGACCAGGCGTGTCATAAAAGGTTAGCGTTCTATTTGCACCAATCTTTAACGTTTCCCCATCTTTTTTGCTAATCAGACGCTCCTTTGGCACTGCGACTATGGGATCAAATAGCGCGTCAAATTTTTCACCGTAAACAGCCTTCGCTCCTAAAATTAGCTTAGTCGGATCAGCCAAGTGTCGTTCTCCTCTAGGATGAACAATTACAGAAGCGTTAGGACAACTTTTTAGCAAAAGACCTACACCCCCTGCATGATCCAAATGGATATGTGTCACAATAATATACTTTATTTCACTTGGAACAATATTTTCATTTTCTAACCCTTTTAGCAGATGTGGAATCGAAGGACTTGCACTGGTTTCTATTAATGTTAACTCCTCAGCGTGAAGAATATAGCAACCCGTTCGTTGTTCCCATTCTAAATCAAAAAGATCAATGATACTGATATCATTTTCAAGTTTTTTTGGTTTTGACATGCTAGCTCTCTCCCCTTCTCTTCTTCATTGCTAGTCCAATAGGACGGTACTCATTATTTCTACTTCACTTAGTGCTTGTGTAGCTAGTTGATCCGCTTCCTTGTTCTCCTTTCGAGCAATAACCTCAAAATCCAATGTTATACCCAATTGTTCCGATTTCCGTTCAATTCTATCCGCCCAGTTATTTAATTCACTATCAAGACATGGCCATTCACCTAGCAATTGATTGATAACAACTTGAGAATCGCCAATAAAAGTAACATTTTGGTTTCTCACCCCTAATTTATCTAACTCTTGAAGGCCCAAATGAAAAGCTGCATACTCGGCTTCGTTATTCGATTTCAATTCGTCAACGGTTGCATTTATTCTCATTCGATGTAATTTTTTATTCTGTTGATAATAAATCACAGCACCCAAACCGGATTTTTTTTGTTTCAAATCGAACCCTCCATCAAAATAAACCTTAATATCATGCGGTTCTGTCTCTATTTCTGTTAAGAACTTCTTCATTTCCTTCATTGTCCAATTACTTTGGTGCTGATCAATAAACAAAATTTTTTTTGCACGTCCTGTTCGTTCGAAATCCTCAGCGATCAATAACGCTTTTGCTGCTCGCATTTCTTCGGATTGAAATGATGTCTCTGTGCCTATAAGGGTTTGGTAAATTATTTCTATGCTAACATTCATTCACTCACATCCTTTATTAATAGAGGTCCCTAATAGTGTATCCTTGTTGGGTAGTTAATAATGATTTACGTCGAAAAGCCTTTTTGCTTTTTTTGTCTATCTTACACCTTTTCCAAAACCTATCCAAGCGAAACTAACGGTAAGAGAACAAATAAAGGAAAGTTCATCCGGATTTTTTAAAGAGTAAACTATTGAAGAAATTATGAGGACATTGTGGGGAAAGCATCCACCCTGCTCTCTGGGATATTATAAAATCTGCTCATCTATTTAAAAATAAAAGAAAAGCCCTCAACACTACTTCCAGAAAAAATTATGCCGCAACCTTATCAAGAAAAAAATCACGAAGTCAATTATTGCTCTATCTCTTTTGAGTAAATATCTATATAATAGATATGCATGAACAATTTAGAGAAAAGGTGTTTTAGAATGAGTTTACTTACCGTTACAAATTTAGGTCACGGATTTGGTGACCGGGCAATTTTTGAGGATGTTTCTTTTCGCTTGTTAGCCGGTGAACATATTGGTTTAATCGGTGCTAACGGAGAAGGTAAATCAACTTTTATGAATATTGTCACAGGGAAATTGGATCCTGACTCCGGGAAAATTGAATGGGCCAAGCATACGAGAGTAGGATACTTAGATCAACATACTAGTTTGAACCAGGGGATGTCGATCCGCGAGGTTTTACGAACTGCGTTTCAATATTTATATGATTGGGAAAAAGAAATGAATGATCTTTTTAATAAGATGAGTGAGGTGTCACCAGAAGAACTTGAACTTCTTTTAGAAGAAACAGGGAGGATTCAAGATGCACTAACAAATAATGATTTTTATATGATTGATGCCAAAGTAGAAGAAGTAGCTAATGGATTAGGATTAAACGAATTTGGCTTAGAACGTGATGTACACGATTTAAGTGGTGGCCAACGAACGAAAGTATTACTAGCAAAACTGTTGTTAGAAAAACCCGATATTTTGCTTCTAGATGAACCTACAAACTATTTAGATGTAGAACACATTGAATGGCTTAAGGATTACTTACTTTCCTATGATCACGCGTTTATTTTAATTTCGCATGACCTTCCCTTCTTAAAAAGTGTGGTGAACTTAATTTATCATATGGAAAACCAGCAATTGACTCGTTATCCTGGAGGATATGATGAGTTTTTGCGTGTATATGAATTGAGAAAGCAGCAAGTTGCTGCAGCACATAAAAAGCAGCAAAAAGAAATTGCCAATTTGAAAGACTTTGTCGCACGAAACAAAGCCAATGCTGCGACAAGTAAAATGGCTGCATCTCGTCAAAAAAAGCTCGATAAGATGGAAGTCATTGAATTGAGCTCAGAAAAACCAAAGCCACATTTTCATTTCAATCAAGCGCGTACACCAGGAAAATACTTATTTGAAACAGAAGATCTTGTCATTGGTTATGATAAACCATTATCAAAACCGCTTCAATTAACCATGGAGCGCGGTCAAAAAATCGCATTATCTGGAGCAAACGGTATAGGGAAAACCACATTACTTCGCAGTATTCTTGGAGAAATCAAACCAATATCCGGAAAAGTTCAATTAGGAGATCACCTTCACATTGGCTATTTCGAACAAGAGGCATCTGAAACGAACGAGAATACTTGTATTGAAGAAATTTGGGAAGAATTTCGTCACCTTACCCAACAAGAAGTCCGCTCTTCTTTGGCAAAATGTGGGCTTACTCGCAAACACATTGAAAGCAAAGTAAAGGTGCTTAGTGGTGGAGAAAAGGCAAAAGTCCGGTTATGCAAACTAATTAATAAGGACACAAATTTGCTTGTACTAGATGAGCCTACCAACCATTTAGATCGTGATGCTAAAGAGGAGCTAAGACGAGCGTTAAAAGAATACAAAGGAAGTGTTTTACTCATCTCACACGAGCCTGATTTTTATAAAGATATCGTATCCGATGTATGGAATTGCGAAAATTGGACAACGATGGCATTCTAATAAGAAATTAGACTTGCAACCGATTGATTTTATCCTATATATTTGTTATAATGACGTAGTTTTAAAATTATTGAGGGGGAAATTTTTTGTCAGTTGAAATTGGTAGTAAAGTTCAAGGGAAAGTAACTGGTATCACAAATTTTGGAGCATTTATCGAATTACCTGGTAACACGACTGGATTGGTGCATATTAGTGAAGTAGCAGATAGCTACGTAAAAGATGTTAATGATCACCTTAAAGTTGGCGAGCAGGTTGAAGTGAAAGTATTAAGTGAGAAAGATGGTAAAATTGCTTTATCCATCAAAAAAGCTATAGACAAACCTGAGGGAGACAGTGACTCGCCTGCTAGACGACCACGTCAAGGTGGTAGAGATGATCGAAACACAAGAAATAACCGTTCAAAAGGTAATTTTAAACCAAAAGAAAGCTTTGAAGATAAAATTGCAAATTTCTTAAAAACTAGTGAAGAAAATCTCTCTACATTGAAACGTAGTAAAGAATCAAAACAAGGTGGTAGAGGTGGACGACGCGGTTAACCAATATGATGCGTTAGCAGAATAAAGACAAGCGACTAACGCTTGTCTTTTCTCGTTCCTACCTAATAAGAGTAGGCTTAAATCATTAAGTTAATTCTCTATCCGTTTGTTTTTTAAATAGATTTCTCAACTGATTATGAATTCCACAGGGATAAAATTGGAGGTACTATGCTTACATTTGAAGAAAAACTAACGATAATTGAAGCTTTCCCAACATTAAAAAGAAAAGATGTGTCTTTAGGACGCGTGAATTTTCAGTTTCCAGATAGTGTTTTGGATAAGAAGAATATTGTCTATCATTTACACCCAAATGGTAATGGTTATGTATACGCTGAGTTACTTAATAATAAAAATGATTATGATGTTGACGCCAAAGGTATGGTGAATATCCGCGATTTTTCTGCGATTGAATTACGTAAGATTATCCATGAAGCCATTGAGTCTCTATCTGAGCAAGAGCCTTTTCAAGAAACATGGATCAACAGAAAAAATCAAATATTAGACTTGATAAATGATTATGATTCTTGGAATGTCTATGCAGGTGAAATGTTAGATGGAACATTTTCCACATATAATGCTGCTGTTGATTACTTAGAGCAAGAAGGTTTTAAGCGGCGATAAAAAGCAGCACAAATCAATTACGGATAAAGTGAGACTTCAATCAGTAGGGTTTTTAGGTATTCCCCCTCTGATTGAAGTTTCCGTTTATCTTATTACATTAATCTTCCTTACATAAAGTTAACTCTGACTATACCGGTTAACATCATACTAGCTAGGATAAACACAAGGTAGAAGATGGTCATCACATTACTTTTTGTATTAAAAGCCCACTCCCAGACTTGATCTGTTTTATTGTGCTGGACCAACCAATTCATAAATGCACGCCCAAGCGCGTTACTAAAAATAATATAGATAAAACCTAATAGGATATCAATATATAGTAATCGATCGATATTTACCAGTATATTGATCGTAGTGATAAAAATAAATGGTACTACAAATACGATGAGAATATAAAGTGACTTTAGCTTATTCATTCAGCACTTCCTCTTCTTATTTTTTCTTCCATTATTATAACACTTCCCCCCTTGTAGAGATAGTTTCGTATTAAAGGTTGTTCAAACTGTCCCAAACGAAAAGTGACGCCTTTCTTTGTTGACTCGTTTTACTAATTCCCTAACCTTGATCTGCTTGCTTCTCATTCACCGGGTTTAGGACACGCACGATGTATATCCTACCTTTTTTGTGCGCTCTCCAAATGAATAGAAAATACCCAAGACATAGTCCTACTTCATATAAGGAAAAGAAAAAGCACCAACATAACGTTGGAGCTTTTTACAAATACATTTATGGCATAGATACTTATATGTGAGATTTATTCCATATATCAATAGATTTAAATGCTCCTGCCAAAACAAGTAATAAGCATAAAGTAATATACCACGGTAATGCTGTAATAGCTTCACCAAACCCTGTATATACGATCGCAGGTAAGATTAAACCGAGTATAGAATAGTACATATATTCTTTCAATGATTTTGTCATTTCCATTAGATATAGTGAAAGTAAGTGAAAATGAATAAATGGCATGATTCGTAACATCATCACTTGAGCAACAGTTAATGAGCGGTCATAAAAAATCTTTTCTTTTAAACGAGTGAGATTCTTCTTGAATTTTGGAAAGCGATGAACGAGTTTATATGAAATAAGGCTCATTAAAGACAGTCCGATTAATGATAGAATTGCCCCTTCGACAAATCCAAACAGTACTCCACCAGCAATACAGATTACGATAACCGGGATAAAGAATAGTGGTCGAACCACATGTAAAATGATGAAAAGAATGGGAGCAAACCAACCTGCTCCATCAATAAATGCTTCTAGGGATTGATCAAATTGGTGCATCATTATCCTCCTATCATAAATGTGTACAGTAATGAAGAATAACTCATCTCATGAATAATTGCAATAGGCAACCATTGATTACTTACAGATTACACGATGAAATAAGGAAATCGCTCTTTTTTTCTTTGTGAATATTTATATTTGAATTTAATAACTTTAGATACTTTATCCTCATTGAAAATAACCAGTCGCTTGGATTCGAAAATCCTCTTTAATTGATGTTTCCTTATTTATATCACAAGTTTATACTCTACTAGTTAAAATGAATCATATATATATTCATCAATTTAACTTGTGCTAGATTTCTATACCTATCACTTCTTCATATATTTCGTATTGTATAGTAACTTCAAAAGAAAGGAGGAATTATTTTGACTTTCAAACCTAAATTAGAAGATTGTGTTTGTGAAATTGTTCATCAAATCGTTGCTGCACAAGACGCTGTACAAGAAGAGTGTTGTCTAACAAGTTGTGAACGATCTATTGATCAATTACTTTCACCACAAGTTGCTGGTAACGGTAATACAACCATTCCATTTTTTCTATACTGTAAAGGTTGTAAACCCTATATTGCAAGTGGAGTTTTCCAGGAAACATTAGGAATGACAGATCAAACGTTCTTTGGATGTGTAGAGACGCCAATCTTTCGTGCGAAGAAATTTGTAGAAGGTAGTGATTGTTGTGTTCAACTGGAATTGCTAATTCCCGTTACAGCAGGCGGTTCAACACCAGGACCTGGTGGTGATAACGTATGTGATTTCTTCCCAGGAAACAGTATTAGAGATTTTCAAGCAACAGGAATTTGTATCACTGTTGATTTAAATTGTTTCTGTGCCATTGCATGCCTTGATCCAGTTACCCCACTTCCTGTCACAGCACTATCAAATACAACAATTAATAACAACAATAAATAAGTATTGAAAAAACGATCCTTTAATAGGATCGTTTTTTCAAATAATCTATTCATGGTAATCATCACTTTTGTTTCATTTTGCCTTCCAATAATTCTTCAACAATTTTCTCTAAAGCAAATGTCTCTCGTTCAATAGATAATCCCATTGAAGGTTCTTTATTTGCGATTACCATTTTATTGTGTTGAATCGCCTCGTGAATATCAATCCAATCTGCTGACATCCCATTGGCTATTTCATAGTCTTCAAAGCTCGGCTCTTCTAAGTGCTCATCGATCTTACATACGTAAAAATAGGATAGCATGTGAATTAAATCGTATTCAGGCTTATGGTGCGGTCGATATTCATCAATATAACCAAACTCACTAATTACTTCTACATTCTTTGCTCCAGTTTCCTCAGCAAGCTCCCTTTTTAAACCAGTGACTAAATCTTCATCAACGTCTACTCCCCCACCCGGGAAACTGTAGTCATTATATAACTTTGTATACATTAAAAGAATTTTTGAACCTTTTAAAACAATTCCACGCGCTGCTATTCTTTCAAATGTATTCCCATCTAAATTTTTTACATCTCGATGAATTATTTTCTTTAGTAATCTCAAACAATAACCTCCATCGCTATTTATACATAAGGATGCTGAGGAACAGCGCCCAACTTTGTATCAATTTTCACCTTGGTAATGGTTTCAGCATTTCTAAATAATCTTTGACATTCTTCGCTAAGTCGAATAAGTGTTACTTCTTTTCCTAAAGCTTCATATCTTTCCGCAATACTATTAATCGCTTCGATAGCAGAATGATCCATCACTTTTGCGTATTTAAAGTCAATAATTATATTATCTGGGTCATTGTTAATATCAAACAACTCTTTAAAATTTAAAACAGAACCAAAAAATATCGAACCGTTTATTTTGTATGTTTTTATCCCTTGTGGTTCATTTTCCACGTTTACGTAAATAACTTTACCTTTTTCCCAGGCGAACATTAAGGCTGCTAATACTACCCCAATAATCACGGCAGTTGCTAAATCAGCAAATATAGTTACTAAACTAACTACAACAATTACGACAATATCTTGAAACGGAACCTTTTTACCATATTTTAAGCTTTCCCATTTAAACGTTCCAACTACGACCATAAACATTACACCAACAAGTGCTGCTAAAGGAATCGCATTAACTAAACTTGAACCAAACATAATAAACATGAGCAACGCAACAGCAGCTACAATCCCGGACAATCGAGTTCTACCGCCAGATTTTATATTAATGATCGACTGACCAATCATTGCATCTCCACCCATGCCTCCAAAGAACCCATTTACAGTGTTAGCAATCCCTTGTGCAACACATTCTTTATTTGTTCTACCTCTTGTATCAGTCATTTCATCAATAACCCGAAGTGTAAGTACTGCTTCTGTTAAACCTACAAGCGCCCCAACGAGTGCATATGGAAAAATAATTCGCAACATATCAATACTTATCGCCACTTGTGGAACATGAAATCTCGGTAAACCACCTTTAATTTCCATACCAGCAAAGTCTTGCACGTTTCTTAAATGATAGCCATTATTACTTAGAACAACGGCTACAATTGTCATAATAATAATTGCTACTAGACTTGCTGGAACTGCTTTCGTAAGTTTTGGAAAAAAATGAATAATGGCCATCGTTACTAGAACGAAGAAAAGCATAATCGCTAGATCAGGCATTGGTAACCATACCTTTTCCACCATCTCCACGCCATTTACTACTACCGTCTTATTTACTTTAAATTGATCCCATTGTGCTAAAAAAATTACAATCGACAAGCCATTTAGAAAACCTAGCATTACAGAATACGGTATAATCCTAGCAAATCTTCCTAAGCGTAATACCCCAATTCCTATTTGAATGATTCCCATTAAAACAACAGTTGCAAATAAATATTCTAAACCATGCATCGCTATTAACGAAGCGAATACTACAGAAATAGCTGCTGTTGATGAACTAATCATCCCTGGCCTACCTGAAAAAATTGCTGCAATAAGCCCTATCATAACGGCTGTTTGTAAGCTTAAGATTGGACTAACCCCTGCAACAAACGCAAAGGCAACTGATTCTGGAATTAATGCCAAAGCTACTGTTAATCCAGATAGCACCTCATTCTTTATTAATGTTTTTTTCTGAACGAACATCCCAAGTATTCGAGCTGTAATATTGATATTTTTTGTCTCTATGTTTTTCAATGAGTCATCCCCTTTAAATTTTCTCTATATAATTATTAGAAAAACTCAACTTATAAAGTAAGCCAGAGTTTTATCTATTGTCTGTATAATATTTCTGGTTAAATGATACCCTAAATGATGTAAGTTTACGGACTTACTGTTGTTCTATAACTAAATAAGATTTCAAAAATGAATAGAAAAAGAGAGATGAACAAAAGAGATTTTTGGTAACAAGAAAAATTTTTATCACGTATCACTTTAGAAAATCCTGTCAAACAAACAGAGATTTTCGACAACAATTTATCCTTGGAGAAAATATCTTTGTTACAATTTCTCTTATTCTAGTAACTACTAGCACTCGAACTTAATTGGTCACAAGATAGAATTATAGCAAACTGTATAGAAGAGAGCAAGTATATTTTTAAACAGCATAACAAGTTGTTTATCTAGTGAAAACTTGCTAGAATAAAGAATCAATATATAGACGAGGTAGGTGGTTATAACTTGCGGAAATTAAGAAATATTATTGTTTTATTGATCATTGCTGGGTCATTTTGGTATTTTTATGGAGATGCATTTACTCATTCTGGTATCTCTGGAGTATATGATGAAATTCGCTATGACCTAAATCGAATGAGAAATAACCCTACCGTGAATCATACAATTGATCACATTAATAAGGAAATAGACCTTTTATTTAAAAGAATGCGTGAGGAAACAAAGGTAGAACCTGACCCTACCATTCCAGAATCACCCGAACTAGATGAACCTACCGAACAAGTTTTTTCTATCCATAATATAGAACTTAATGATTCTCGAGATATGGTAGAACAGCATGTTGGATCACATCAACGATCTTCATTAAATGAATATGGTGTAGATTGGACTGCATACCATGATCATTACCATAACTTTATTCTTGTTGCATACGATGAGAATAATCTAGTCGCAGGTCTTTACACAAATCAAAATCTTGTTACATCTACAAAAGGTATCAACTTTGAAAGTAGTCGCTCAAACATACTTGCCGAATTAGGCGAACCTTTAGAGTATCTTAGAAAAGGATATGTCAATTATAGACTTCAAGATACAGAAGAATATGACATGTTTCGTATCCATGACGATTATGTAACTATTTTTTACGATTTACATCAGAACAATACAGTTACTGGCATTCAAATTATTCGTGGGGACTTAGAAGAACAAAAAGAAACTTACTTTGCAGATCCAAGTGGTCAATTAAAAACAGGTTTTGAATATCAATTATTTGACATTACAAATGCTGCTAGAGTTAAACACGATTTAAGTATACTTTCTTGGGATGAACGGGTGAGAGAAACAGCTTACAAACATAGCAATGACATGGCTGAAAATAATTATTTTGGTCATATCAATCTGGATGGGTTATCTCCTTTTGATCGGTTAACAGAGGATGCTATTTCATATCGAACTGCAGGTGAAAATCTAGCGGCAGGACAGATCAGTAGTGTTTTTGCGCACGAAGGGTTAATGAATTCACTCGGACATAGAGAAAATAAATTAAATGATGCTTTTGAATCACTGGGAATAGGAGTTGCTTTTAATGAAGAATCGCAACCTTATTATACAGAAAAGTATTTAGCAGAATGATACTTCTACCAAGCTGTAGAGCGTTTAGTATGAACAGACGAAATCAAGTGACGATTATTGATTTCATCTGTTCTTTTATTTTTATCCTGCCTACCATTTCAAAACTTTCCCCTATTAATTGCAGGTTTAGTGTTAATCTAGATTTAAGTGAGTGTTTCAACGAAGTTGCAGTACTTTTTGGTACTAAATCTAGGCAAGATTAGGTATCTTGACGAGTCTTGATGCATTATTTGCCCTCAACCTAAGCAAGATCGGTCTTCTTGACGAGGTTAGAACCATTTTTTGCCCTCAACCTAAGCAAGATCGGTCTTCTTGACGAGGTTACAGCACTTTTTCATAGTCAACCTAAGCATAAACACGCTTCATGATGATGTGACCGTACTTTTGATCATCTATTCTCACCTGAACCTCGTTAAATTGAAGAAAATAAATCATTTACTAGACTGATTGTGTCAAATTTAGCTCTTAAATACAACATGGTTTTGAACAATTATTTATTTGAGACTATCAGCGGTAACTCCAATGTGCTATTTATTGATTTGTAGGTTATTGTACAAACATTTCATTAGTTTTCACATAGAATAAAATTGAAATAGCTTTATAATTAATTGCACCTTTATTAAAAGGAAAAGAAACGGTGCTAGTAGAGGAGGAAGAATTATGATTACAAGAAAAATAAAAGTAATTAAAGCAAAACCAGTAAAACGGAAAAGTGGCTGTGGAGGATGTGGAAAAAAACGAGTAAAACGAAAATAAATTCTAATCTAATCAAGTGAAATCAATGGAGAGGTTCCTATAGATTGGTTTCCCCATCCCCACTGCTTATTCTACGAACGTCTAAAAATCAGAATCAACAATTCCTTGATCCATCCCCACTTTTCAAAATTAGATTGACTAATTGATTAGAAAGAAGAATTTCTTAGGACAACTTACTTTGTAAAAAATGAAATCCGCTCAATATCAGTGGATTTTTCTTTTGTTTATGTGTTTCACTTCAAATTTTCCTGATGATTTTTTGAATGTTGTTTGTAAATAACCTCGTAAAACAAGCTACCATCCACATCTGGCGATTGATTTTGATTTTTCATCATAAGTCCTGTTAATTTTTTGAACTCTCCTACGGTTAATGGCCTCGCGTCAGGAGTTAATTCATAACCTAATTGCCCATTTGGTTCTATGGTTGCATTTTTCACGTCTGAAAAATTAGAAATCCCACGTTGACGTAATTGCATCTCCAATTTATCAACGGTAAAACGCATTTTTTTCAAATTATCCAGATTGATCTTCCCATTTTCAATTACTGCTATCGCTTTCCCTGTTATAAGTTTCTCTAGTACATTTGATTTCACTTGAATATACTCAATTACAATAAGAACACTGATAAAAATGATGATAGTAATTAAAGTTTTCGCTACACTATCGTCAATGATTGGTTGCACGATTATCGCGCCAATTGAAATCATAACCACCGTTGTAGTAACTGTCATTTGCGCAAGTGATTTACGTCCAGACAAGCGTAAAAAAATAAATCCAGCAATCACCATAACAAAGGCTTCCCAAATGAAATCCACACGACCACTCCTTTGTAAATACGTTGTTGTTTTTATTTTTTTCAATTAAAGTTGAAATATTCACAATAAAACATTATTTCATTTGCACAACAGACTACAACGGTTGAAATTAGGCAAGCTTTAACAGTATTACTCTCCTAAGTTTCAATGATCTTATTTTTATTAAGTTATTTCCCTTCAACTACTTCTTTTAATATTCGATAAGATTGTTTCTGCTTTTCTTGATCATAGATATAAGAAACTGCCATAATTTCATCAACAGCAAACTCTGTTTGAAATTGGGTTAATTGTGATTGAATCGATTGTTTACTTCCTAATAAGGTTACGCTAGACATAGAATTAACGATTAATTTTTCATGTTCACTCCATAAATCATCCATATTTTCCACAGGAGGCAATAATGGATTGGCTGTTCCTCGAACAACATTTAAGAAAAATTGTTTCATCGTTGTCGATTCCATTCTCGCTTCCTCATCACTCTCTGCTCCAATAACATTCAAGCACACAACCATATATGGTTTTTCTAAATAGTCAGATGGTTGAAAACGATCACGATAAATTGATATCGCTGCTGCCATTTCTTTTGGAGCGAAATGTGATGCAAATACGTAAGGTAATCCTAGTTTAGCAGCTAAAACAGCTGAATCTGTTGACGATCCAAGAATGTATATCGGAACATTGGTATTTACCCCTGGATATGCACTAATTCCTGTTTGCTGTTCTTTCGATCCAAAATAAGTAAGCAATGATTCGACATCGTGCGGAAAGCTTTCAACAGATTGACTATTTGTCCTCCTTAAAGCTTTAGCTGTTCGCATATCAGTACCCGGAGCACGGCCAAGACCTAAATCTACACGGTTTGGATATAAGGTTGCCATTGTACCGAATTGCTCTGCTACTATTAAGGGTGCATGATTCGGCAACATGATACCGCCCGACCCTACCCGAATCTTTTTTGTATGTTCTAAAATATGTTTTATTAGAATGGAAGTCGCAGAACTTACCAACGTTGGTGTATTATGATGTTCTGCAATCCAATAACGCTCATAACCCATTTCTTCAGTAGCTTGAGCTAAATCAACCGCTGCATCTATCGCTTCTTTTGTTCCCTCATTTTTACGAATAGGCGCTAAATTTAGTACGGATAAGGGTATCTGTATTTTTGCCATTGAGCTAATCTCCTCTTTTGAATATATTTTCTTCATCGTATCAGTTTATTCTATTCTGCTCAAACAGAATCACTTCATTTCATAAAAAAGAGACTAAATCAAGAAATGATTTAATCTCAAAATGCTCCATGACTATTTTAATTTGCTACACGATAACCAGCTTGCTCAATAGCTTTTGCTAATGCAAGTGCCTCTGTTTCTTTACTATCATATACAACTTCAACAGTTCCATCATCAATATTTACTTTTGTATGCTCCACTCCGTTAAGGTCACTCAAAGCTTCCTTAATTGTCCCTACACAATGATTACAAGATATACCTTCTACATTTAATACAATTGTTTCCATATAATTCACTCCTATTTTAATTTATCCTTGAGCAACCTTCCGTAAGACTCCCACTTATTAACAAGAAGAAAAATTTAAGATGTTTAAGTGGGAACAACGGACGCTAGCATCCCGAAGGATTTAAGTGTCTATTTCTTTTTAATAACAATCAGTTGGAAAACAGCTAAGAAACCCACACTGATTAAAGTTTCACTTTATTCAAACACTGTTTATTTTTAACAATGCATTTTGCACTTGCATTGCCCTGGAACACAGTTACAAGTTATATCATCTACTGCTTCTTTTTTCTTTTCAGCAATCATATCTTCTAATAATCGAATATCTTCATGAGTTAAAGTAGCTTCTGCGATCATCTTTGTAATTGTTTTTCCAACTTGTTTGTTACAGACATTATCCAAAAAACTTTCTTTTGCCGCTTTTAAGCTTTCATCTTCATTAACTACCGCTGTATACAAAAACCTTTTTCCTTCTGATCTTGTATTTAACATTCCCTTTTTAACGAGACGACCAATAAAAGTTTTCGTTGTTGATTGCTTCCAATCTTTTTTGACTTGCAAGACTTCACAGATATCTTTACTAGTGGCTTGTCTTAATGTCCAAACAACACGCATTACTTCCCATTCTGAATCTGTTATTTTAGGTTTATCTTCCGTCACCAATATAGACACCTCCATCTATTCATCATCAAATTTCTATTTATATTTTCAGATTACACAAGTGAAAAATAACTGTCAATCCATCCGTTTGCCATTGAATTAT
Organism: Natronobacillus azotifigens; assembly: GCF_026805325.1. Lineage (GTDB taxonomy): Bacteria > Bacillota > Bacilli > Bacillales > Amphibacillaceae > Natronobacillus > Natronobacillus azotifigens. The sequence goes on along the minus strand of NZ_JAPRAT010000007.1, from coordinate 99,490 downwards.
TTCCGATAATAGGAAGGATCGATATCCACTTTTCGAAGTTGAGTAGAATTTAACACAACACTAATCGAACTAATTGCCATAGCAGCTGCCCCCACAATAGGATGAATCAAACCGAAAAATGCCGCTGGGATTGCAGTACCATTATAAAACCATGCCCAGAAATAATTTTGTTTGATTTTTGTAAAAGTCGCTCTCGACAGTTTAATTGCTGAAATTACTGAACTTAAGTCCCCACGAACTAAAGTGATATCTGCCGCCTCGATCGCAATATCAGTACCCGTTCCAATCGCAATACCAACATTTGCTTGCTTTAATGCAGGAGCATCATTAATTCCATCTCCAACCATTGCCACAGTATCATATTCCTTTTGCAATCGAATAATCTCATCTACCTTACCGTCCGGCAACACTTCAGCCAACACACGACTAATTCCAGCTTTTTTAGCGATTGCATTTGCTGTTCTTTGATTGTCTCCAGTAATCATGGCTGTTTTGATTCCCATGCTTTCTAATTCTTGAATAACCAAAGCAGCATCATCTTTCAGTGTGTCAGCTACTGCTACAATACCTGCTAATTTTCCATCCACAGCAAGTAGCATTGCTGTTTTTGCTTCATGCTCTAATTTCTCCATTGAATCGGCAATAGCCTGATGATCAATATTATTTTCGGTCATTAATTTCCGATTCCCAATCAAAACTGATTTGTCATTAATGGTTCCTTTCACACCCATACCCGTAATAGAAGAAAAACTTTCCACACTGGTTAAAGAAATATCTTTTGCTTTTGCTTGTTCAACAATTGATTGACCTAATGGATGTTCTGATGAAACCTCAATACTAGCTGCATAATACAAAACGTCTTTTTCACTAAATTCACCATAAGATAAAATATCAGTAACTTCAGGTTTCCCTTTTGTCAACGTACCCGTCTTATCAAAAGCAATAATCGACGTATTCATAATCGTCTGGATCGCTTCTCCTCGACGAATTAACACACCATTTTCAGCGCCTTTTCCACTACCAACCATAATAGCAGTTGGTGTCGCCAAACCTAATGCACATGGACATGAAATGACCAATACAGCAATCATGGCTAACAAAGATAAGGACAGTATTGGTAAATCGACCATAGTCCACGGAAAGTTAAAGTACTGTAAAATTGGAACAAAAAAGTCTGGAAAACTCATCCACAAGATAAATGCTGATAGGGAAAGAAGAATAACTATTGGCACAAAAAATCCAGTAACTCGATCAGCGAATTCTTGAATCGGCACTTTCGAACCTTGGCACTCTTCAACCATCTTTATCACTTGTGATAAGAAGGTATCTTTCCCTACTTTCGTTGCCTTTACATGTAGCATTCCTTGCTTATTAATAGTAGATCCAATAACCTGATCATCAACTTTTCGATTTACTGGTAGCGACTCACCTGTGGCCATTGATTCATCTAAAGAACTTTCTCCTGAGATAATAATGCCATCGGTCGGAACTTTTTCTCCAGGTCTAATTACCATAACGTCACCAAGTTGTAATTCATCGACCGGTATTTCTTTTTCAACTCCATCGACGAGAATATGGGCAGTTTTCGCACCCATTTCAAGTAATTTCTTAATCGCTTGGGATGCCTTTCCTTTTGCCTTTGCTTCCAAAAATCGTCCAACCATGTGAAAGGTCATAATCATAGCAGCCATTTCAACGAACGAGCTAATTGGCAACCAAAAACCAAGTAAATTTAGCCCATATGGGATAATGGAACCCATTGTAACAAGGGTGTCCATGTTCGGACTCAAATTTCGTACCGCTCTCCAAGAAGACACGTGTGTTTCCCAACCGATAATAACAATTGGGAAAAAAGCAAGAACTGAAATAATTGGGAAATAGTATGGAATATCTATTATAAACATATGCACCATCATTAGTGCCATGATCGTACTAGCGAATACAACAGACGACCACATTTTTTTGGCTGCGGTTTCCATCTTCTCTTCATCCGCATCTTTCCCTTGCTGATTATCTCCTTGCTCCTCTATAACCTTATAGCCTGTTTTTTCTACAACATGCTTTAGATCAGTAAGTTTTACTTTCTGTGGATTATAAGACACGTTAGCTTTCTCTGTTCCATAATTGACATTGACTTTTGAAACACCTTCAAGGTTTGCTATGTTCTTCTCCACTCTTTGCGCACAACTAGAGCAAGACATTCCAGCTATCTTCATCGTTGCATTTTTATCTTTATCTTGTTCACTTGTCTCTGCTTCGTACCCTGAACGCTTTACTGTTGCAATCAAATCGTCTTTAGATACTTGTGTTGGATCATAATCAACGTAAGCTTTTTCGACGGCATAATTAACGGAGACGTCAGAAACCCCTTCTGTCTTGTGCAATGCTTTTTCAACGGTATTTGCACAATTTGTACAAGACATCCCTGATAATTTCAAGGTTACTTTTTCTATTTTATCCAGTTCATTGGTTTTGTTATCGCTAGTCATTATCAACATCCTCCTTTATTGACTTCATTTAAAAAATTCAGTACTAAATCATGATTTAAATGTATTTTACAACTATCGTTTACAAATGTCAACGATAGTGTTTAAATAAGTCAAATTGTTCGAGTATGTACAATTATAACGGTTTCTATTCTATGAAAATAAAAAGTGGATCTCTTAAAAAGAGACCCACTTTGATAGTTTATTATGATTTAAATGTAAAAGAATTATTGAACTTCAACTGTACCAGTAACAGTACCGCCGTCTAAATCAGCTGCTTCTTGTACTTCTTCACTAGCAAAGTACACATTACCGTCAATTGTACCGTCAGGAATTGAGAAACCTTCAGCTTCTACATAAACATCCCCTACAAAAGTACCACCTTGAAGTCTAGTATTTTCACTAGCAATTGTAAGTTGTGGTGCAGTTAGTGTAAATTGATCAATAATTACACGATCATCATCTTGTGTATATAGAGCAAGTTTACGAGCTGGCTCGTCTCTATGTGTGAAGTCACCTTCTAAAACAAGTTCTTCATCAGTAGTCAAATCACCTTCAAAAATGATGATCCAAGCTCCATCTTCACTAATACCTTCTAACATTGACGCTTCATCTTCCACAACTACTTGAGTAGCACCTGAAACTGCATCATTATTATCGCCATTTCCTGAAGTGTTTTCGTCCTCGTCAATAGCACATGCTGTTAATAACCCCAATACTAATACTAACATTAAAAACTTTTTTAAATTCATTTCTTTTTTTCCTCCCTATTTATCTTTTTTTGTGAATTGATTCACGTATTATATTAACATAAAGATTGAATAAATGTGTGTACTTTTTGTGAATTTTTTTACTTTTTAAGCTTTTAATCTATTTATTTATGTTTAATTCCTATTGACTATCTATTCAAACCATTGAAATGATAAGGTTATTTAAAAAAGAGAGTAAAGATAAATATTTCTAATTAACTATAACATAACTATTATTTCAATGAAAAAATGGATGCTTATAAATAATCATTACTTCATTTGTTTGTATAACCTTTCACAAATATAACATGAAATTTTATTGATAAACAACAGTATGTATGAATCCTTCCTGGAAAATATATAAACAGGAGGGATATCAAATGACAATGCAACACTTATCAGTAGAAGAATTTAACGATCGAATAAGAAGTTGGGCCGGAAAGAAAATAAAAATTTCAAAAGAGGAAGTAGCTGACCATGATGAAGCAATTTTATCAATAAAATCTATTTCTTATGAAACGAACACGCGAAGAATTGATGATTATCAACCAATGCACACGTTACACTTGAACGGTACTGGAGAAGTTGAAACAACAAAACAAACATACGAAGAGCTACCTCTGTCCTCTTATGAGATACCGCTTGAGGATTCGACCCTTTATCAATATAATGAAGAAAAGTTTCGCCTAATCACTGACCGTGGTACGTATACAATTGAACTTGTGTAAAACAAAAACTCCTTGATAAATTAATTTAACAAGGAGTTTTTCTATGAATATTAATAAGTCTGTAGGTACTGCTCTCTTTCCCATGGGTGTACTTGGGTGCGGAACATATCCCATTCGATTTCTTTAGACTCAATAAAGTGTTCACATAGGTGATCACCTAACGCAGACGTAACAATGTCATCTTTTTGTAGATTAACAAGTGCATCGTATAACGTTGCTGGTAAATCTTTAACACCATTAGCTTCTCTTTCTTCTTTATCCATCACATAGATGTTACGATCCACTGAAGTAGGTGCTTTTAAGTTTCTTTCAATTCCGTCTAGTCCAGATGCTAATAATACAGCTAGTGCTAAGTATGGGTTAGCTGAAGGGTCAACACTTCGAACTTCAACACGTGTACTTAATCCACGAGATGCAGGAATTCGAATTAAAGGACTTCTGTTTGAACCTGACCATGCTACATAACAAGGCGCTTCATAACCTGGAACCAATCGTTTATAAGAGTTAACTGTTGGATTTGTTACAGCAGTAAACGATTGTGCGTGATCAATGATACCCGCGATAAACTGGTAAGCTGTTTTACTTAACTGTAACTCACCTGATTCATCCAAGAATGTATTTGTTTTGTCTTTAAATAGTGACATGTTACAGTGCATACCTGAACCATTTACACCAAACAATGGTTTTGGCATAAACGTTGCATGTAAACCGTGTTTACGAGCAATTGTTTTTACCACTAATTTAAATGTTTGAATATCATCTGCATGTTTCACTGCATCTGAGTATTTGAAATCAATTTCATGTTGACCTGGTGCAACCTCGTGGTGAGATGCTTCAATTTCAAAGCCCATCTCTTCTAATTCTAGAACGATATCACGACGACAGTTTTCCCCTAAATCTGTAGGTGCAAGGTCAAAATATCCACCCTTATCATTTAAGTCCAGTGTTGGTTCACCTTTTTCATCTAATTTGAAAAGGAAAAATTCTGGCTCGGTACCAATATTGAATGTAGTGAAACCCATTTCTTCCATCTTCTTAAGGTTTTTCTTCAAGTTGACACGTGGGCAACCACCAAATGGAGTACCATCTGTATTATAAATATCACAGATAAAACGTGCTACTTTTCCTTTTTCTGATGTCCAAGGAAATACAACAAAAGTATCGATATCTGGATAAAGCTTCATGTCTGACTCTTCAATACGTACAAAACCTTCAATGGAAGAACCATCAAATACCATTTCATTATCAAGTGCTTTGTCTAGTTGACTTAGAGGAATCTCAACGTTTTTAATTGTTCCCAGTAAATCTGTAAACTGAAGACGTATAAACTTAACGTTTTCCTCCTTGATTTTCTGTTTGATTTGTTCTCTTGTAAATTTTCCCATGACTGTCCTCTCCTTTAATTAATCTTTATTGTTTGAAGAACCTTGAGAGTTCCCCTTGACGCAACGAGGTTTTCCCTAACCTACCCGACTCTAACAACTCGTTTCTTAAGAATTTGCGTAATTCTTTTTCTGTCAACTCTGGCTTTGTGTCAGTAGTTACTTGCTCCGTTCTAGGTAAGTCTTTCAATTGTAATACTTGTTTAATACCAGCAAGGTTAATTCCTTTTTCAATCAATTCCTTAATTTCCAGCAACCGATCGACATCATTAAAGGAAAATAACCGTTGATTACCTTCTGTTCGAGCAGGGTTAACTAAATTATGCTCTTCATAATAACGAATTTGTCTAGCGGTTAAATCAGTCAAATCTTTGACTATACCAATGGAAAATAAGGGCGTCGAACGTCTATCTTGATCACTCATAACATTCTCCCCTTTCCTCTCTTGCTTTCCATAACTCTATTATACATACGGAATAATAATTGTCAACAGATGTGAGCTTTCTTTACATTAAAATTTTCAAAATATTTATTATTTTTATTTATTTCTATTAAACAAACCCCTTTGTTATCCGTTTGGTACGTACTATGTATGGGTAAGATTACACGTAAAAAAAATTATAGAGGAGCATTTATTTGATTGGGTATATATCCTAAATCTTGAAATTTCATCACAGCCTCAATAATCGCTAACTTCACATGGCTATAAATTAAACCTCCTTGCACAAATGCCATGTAAGGAGGACGAATAGGTCCATCAGCAGTTAATTCCAAACTAGCTCCTTGAATAAAAGTTCCAGCCGCCATAATGACATCACTTTCATACCCTGGCATAGGAGCCGGGTGTGGAGTTACGTGAGCATTAATCGGTGATGCATGTTGAATAGCTTGACAAAATGCTACCATCTGTTCAGGTGTATCAAAAGTAACCGATTGTATCAGGTCCGTACGCTTCGTTAAATAATTCGGACTTGTTTGAAACCCCAGTAATTGAAGCAGGCGCGAAGTAAATAAAGCCCCTTGAAGCGCTTCTCCAACGACATGTGGCGCAAGAAAAAAACCTTGAAATAATTCTTGTAGTAAACCTAAACTTGCACCCGTCTCTTTACCTAGTCCAGGTGCAGTCAATCGATTTGCAGCTAATTCAATCAAGTCCTTTCTTCCCGCGATATAACCACCAATTCTTGCGATTCCTCCTCCTGGATTTTTAATTAGTGAGCCAGCAATAAGATCTGCACCAACATGGGTCGGTTCGAATTCCTCAACAAACTCACCGTAACAATTATCAACAAAGACGATCACATCTTGTTTTATTTCTTTTACAAATTGGATCATTGTTTTTATTTCTTCAATTGTAAAAGATGGACGATCTGCATAGCCTTTGGAGCGTTGGATCGCGATCACTTTCGTTTGTGTACCAATCGTATTTTTTATCGCATCCCAATCTAGGTCCTTTTCTTTTGTTAATTCTATCGCTTGATAGGTAATGCCAAAGTCCATGAGTGAACCTTTGTTATTACCACGAGTACCAACAACTTCTTCTAAAGTATCATAAGGTGATCCTGTTATGTACAGTAACTCATCGCCTGGTCGAAGTACACCAAACAACGCAGTTGTGATCGCATGAGTTCCTGAAATCAATTGTGGTCGAACCAAGGCGTCTTCAGCTGCAAAGACATTAGCATATACGCTTTCTAGTCCTTCTCTTCCATAATCATCATAGCCATAACCTGTGGTGGCTTGAAAATGGCTGTCAGAGATTTGTTCTTGACGAAAAGCGTTCAAAACGCGTAACTGATTTTTTTCTGCAATTTTTTGAATTTTTTTCCGTTCTGTCTCGATATCTAACTCTGTCTGTTCTATTAATTGTTCTAACATCATTACATACTCTCTCTTCTATACAAAGAATTTATTTAATAAGAAACTACAGTTATTAATGCTTTGGTTGAAGTGGGTGGTCTTCTGGTAAATAACCTTCTAAATGATACGTTTCAGATGATTCAGTAAATTCTTCTGAAACGATAATAGAATGTTGTCTATATTGTTGTAATTTTTTCCCGTCAGAAGCCGAAATGACACACTCATAACGTTTCCAATTATTCTTCATGGATTCTTGCGTTTTATTCAATAGTCGCTTACGATCTGCTTCATCAAACGCACTAATCGTTATGGCGGGTTGATTTATTGGCAAAAAATCCGCTCGAATCAGATCTTTTTTGTTATAGATAGTAAGCGACGGGATGTGATCAGCTTTTAGTTCTTTTAATAAAGAAAGTACCGTTTCTTGATGTTGCCCTTGATCTGGGTGTGAAGCATCAACTACGTGATAAATAAAATCCGCTTCAGCCACCTCTTCCAGCGTGGAACGAAAGGCCGCAATCAAAGCAGTTGGAAGATCTTGCATAAACCCAACCGTATCTGTAATAACAACCGTTAATCCTGATGGTAATTTCATCTGTCTAGACATCGGGTCTAATGTTGCAAATAATTGGTCCTCTTCAAACGCATCACTTCGAGTTAAACGATTGAAAAGGGTCGATTTGCCTGCATTCGTATAACCTACAATAGCAATTTGAAACGTATGGTTCGTTTTTCTACGATTGCGATATTGTTCTCGTTGATTAACAACGGTTGCTAGACGACGTTTGACCTCATCAATACGTCGATTAATGTGTCTTCGATCTGATTCTAGTTTTGTTTCACCCGGACCACGTGTTCCAATTCCACCACCAAGTCTTGACATCGCATGACCTTGTCCATGTAATCTCGGTAACAAATACTGATATTGGGCCAATTCGACTTGTAGCTTTCCTTCACTCGTTTTTGCTCGACTAGCAAATATGTCTAGAATTAATTGGCTGCGATCAATGATCGGCAAATCGAATTGCTCTTGCAAATTTCTCATTTGTGAAGCAGATAATTCATCATTAGCAATTAATAAGTCAATCTCCTTCTCTTCAATTATTTCCTCGACTTCTTCTAGCTTTCCTGTTCCAAGATAAAGAGCGGGATGCGCACGATCCCGCTTTTGGATAACACTATCTACAACAATACCTTTTGCTGTTTCTGTTAAAGATTTTAACTCCTCTAAAGAGTAGTGAAACCTTGTTTCATCATCTAATTTTTTTTGGACTGCAATAATTAGTACATTTTCTTCCATGTTAGACATCCTCGTTTCTATTCCATACATCAATAGTTATATTTTATCAAAAGTCAGCACATTCGATAAGTAATTTCGTTCATTCATCATGTTAAACAAAGATCACTGCCTATTAATAGCATCAATTGTTCTGTGGAATAACTATGTTCACTCATTAAACGCATTGACTGTTTTCGAATCGTCTGTTCAATGATATTCCGAATCAAGCGAGCATTGGCAAACTTTTCACGATGATGAGAATTTCTTTCGTTCGTTAAGTATCTTGTTAATTTCCACTCTGCTTCCTTTGATAACTGATAATCTCGTTCCTGAGCCATTTGTTTTGCAATCTTTATTAATTGTTCAACCGTGTAATCTTCAAAATCGAGAATCATTGGGAATCGAGAGGCTAAGCCTGGATTCGTTGATAAGAAATAATCCATTTCGTGTGGATAGCCCGCTAAAATAAGAATGAAGTCTTGATGGTAATCTTCCATTTGCTTCACCAATGTATCAATGGCTTCTTTTCCAAAATCTTTCTCCCCACCTCTTGCAAGGGAATAAGCTTCATCAATAAATAAAATGCCCCCTAATGCTTTTTCTACTAATTCACGTGTTTTGTTTGCTGTTTGGCCAATATATTCGCCAACTAAATCTGCTCGTTCAGCTTCAATAAAATGACCTTTCGATAACATATTTAGATCATGAAATAGTTCAGCTAATTGTCGAGCCACAGTTGTCTTTCCTGTACCAGGATTCCCTTTAAACAGCATGTGTAAAACTTGTTTTTTTGTTTTTAGTCCTGCTTTTTCTCTTTGTAAGTTAATTTGCACATTGGCATACACTTCTTTAATATTTTCTTTAAACTGTTTTAGACCAACAAAATCCGCAAATGCATCATCAATTGGTTGAAAAGGATTGACAGCTTTTTTGTTATTACTTGTCGGTGTAACGCGTTTGTCATGAAGGACAATGTTGATTTGATTTTGTCTCAAAGGGGAACTCTGTGTCTCCACGATATCACACTCCTCACTCTCTATAGTATACGCAGGATCCTGTAATCTTGTGACAAACGCCCAAATTTTTAATCAAAAAATTCATAAACTGAGTATACCATGCTCGGTTGTTAATAAATTTTTGTTAAGTGAGATAATTATATTTGAAGGGTTTACGATCATCAATAACACACAGTAATCGCTTATTTATTTAAAAAAACAACATAAAAAGAACACCAAATCGGTGTTCTTTTTTGTTTTATTCTTTATCCAACTGAACATTTTTTGCAGGTGAAAACGTTGAAATTGCATGTTTGAAAATAAGTTGTTGCTTGCCTTCTGTTTCCAATAAGACGGTGAAGTTATCAAATGCTTTCACTACACCTCTTAATTGAAAGCCATTTGTTAAGAACACCGTAACTTGAATATGGTCTCTTCTTAAAGAATTTAAGTATTGATCTTGAATATTTACAGACTGAGCCATGATATATATCCTCCTCTTTCTATCTCTAATATATAATATTTCTACGTTTTCTTAATCATTCCTGCTAAATCATTTAAAATAATTTGAAATTTTTCATTTTTTTCTTCCGGGTTAATAGAGTACCAGTGAACATTCATTTTATTTTTAAACCACGTATATTGTCTCTTGGCATATCTTCTCGAATTTCGTTTTAGTAATTCAACCGCTTCTGTTAAAGAATAATGCCCTTTAAAATAAGGAATAAACTCTTTATATCCAATTGCTTGCATTGCTTGAGCATCCTCTAATCCTTGCTGATAAAATCGCTTTACTTCCTCCAATAAACCCTCAGTCATCATCAAATCTACTCGATGATTAATTCTATCATATAATAGACTTCGTTCCATTTCTAAGCCAATTAAAATAGGATGATAGGGAGAAGTCTTTGATTGTTTCTGATGCATCTCGGACATGGTAGATCCTGTCCGCTCGTATACTTCCAAGGCACGAATTACTCGTCGTACATTATTCGGATGGATTTTTTCAGCCTGTTCTGGATCTACTTTTCTTAATCGTTCGTATATGACGTCCATACCGTTTGTTTCAATCTCTTTTTCAATACGGGCTTGTAAACTTTCATCTCGCTTCTGGTCTGCAAATTGATAGTCATATAAGGCTGCTTCAATATATAAGCCTGTACCTCCAGCAATAATTGGTAAGTTTCCTCGGGAGGTTATTTCCTGAACGTATCTTTTTACATTCGTTTGAAATTCTGCAACAGAAAAACTTTCATCTGGGGATCTTATATCTAACATATGATGTGGAATTCCCTCTTGTTCTTCTTCCGTAACTTTAGCCGTTCCAATGTCCATTCCACGATAAATTTGCATAGAATCCCCACTAATCACTTCGCCATTAAACGCCTTGGCTATTTCTACACTAAGACTTGTTTTCCCTACAGCTGTAGGTCCCACTACACCTATTACTATTTCCTTCATTGACATTCCCCTTACTGATCTTCAGCATATATGTGATTTATCTCTCTTACATGATTCTTTTAAACATTTTTTCTATTTCATATCCAGAAAAATGAATAAGAATTGGTCGACCATGTGGACAAGTGAAAGGATCTGTTGATTTTCTTAAGTCCTCTAATAATTGGAACATATCGTCTTTTGTTAAATAATGATTCGCTTTAATCGATCGTTTACATGACATTAAAATTGCCGCTTCTTCTCTTAGCTTAGCAAGGTCAATCTTTTCATTTTCCATAACTTGTGCAATAATATCACGAATAATTTCTTCCTCATATCCAGTTGGAAACCACTGCGGGTGCGCTCGAATAATGTACGTTTGTTGACCAAAATGTTCAAAAAACAACCCTACCTGTTTTAACTCTTCTTGATAATGTTCAATTAAAAGAGCTTCTTTACTCGAGAAATCAAATGTTAAAGGAAAAAGTAGTTCCTGTAATTCGTTCGAAACTTCACCAATTTTATCTCGAAAATATTCATATTTCACACGCTCCTGTGCTGCGTGTTGATCAATCATGTAAAAACCTTCTTCATTTTCTGCTAAAATATAAGTTCCGTGATGCTGTCCGATTGGATACATTACGGGAATGCGATCTGCATCGAGGAATTCTTCTTCCCTCTCTTCCTCTACATCTAAATCGGTATTATAGTTATTCTGTTTACCTTCACCCGACATTTCTTTCTTTATTTCCATCTCGGGAAAATGATTCAACTGATCATCTATATTTGATGGTAATACAATTTCATCCGAGAAATTACTATCCGTTTTTTCTGGTGGGTTCTGTGTTTCTTTAACAAAATCTGCTTCTTTCGTATACTCAAATGAAAATTGAGACTGTGAGCTCTCTTGCTTCGTTTCCTTCTTCTGGCTAGCTTCTGGAATTAGTGTTTCTTTACGAAAGGCTTGTCGAATCGTCTCTTCAACCGCTTGAAATAGTTCTTTATCTTTACTAAACCGAACTTCCAATTTCGCCGGATGTACATTAACATCAACTAAAATAGGATCCATCTCAATAGCTAAAACAACAATTGGATGTCGACCAATCGGCAACAAAGTATGATAGCCGTTAGAAATCGCTTTATTTAATGGAATGCTGCGTATATACCGACCATTAACAATGGTTGATATATAATTACGTGATGCTCGTGTCACTTCGGGTTTAGCAATGTATCCTTTCACCGTATAATCAAGTGTTTGATAAGAAACGGGGATCATTTTTTTCGCTACACTAACGCCGTAAACTTGTGCAATGATTTGTAGCAAATCACCTCGCCCACTTGTTTGAAATAGATTTTTCCCGTTATGGTAAAGTTCGAATCGGATGTTCGCATGAGATAATGCCATCCGATTTACGACATCGGTAATGTGACCTAATTCTGTATGAATGGTTTTCATATACTTTAATCGTGCAGGGGTGTTATAAAATAGAGCGTCTACTGTGATTTCTGTTCCCTGACGAGCATCACTCTTATCGCGTTCAACCACTTTTCCTGATTCTAACTTCAAAATGGTTCCCGCACCTTCTCCAGTAGATGTTTTTAACGTTAATTGACTTACAGCAGCAATAGAGGCCAGTGCTTCTCCTCGAAAACCTAATGTACGAACATGAAACAAGTCATTCTCTGTGCTAATTTTACTTGTAGCATGACGTAAGAAGGCACGTTCAGCATCCTCTGCTTCCATCCCTATACCATTATCGGTAATTTTTATCCGTTTTAACCCTGCTTCTTCTATTTCCAACTTGATCGAAGTACTACCGGCATCGATACTATTTTCGATTAATTCTTTCACAACAGAAGCCGGGCGTTCGACTACTTCACCAGCGGCTATTTTGTTCGCTAGTAAATCTGGCATCGGAAATATTTTCACTTTTATCCCTCCTCACTTGCTTTTTTTTGTAATTGATAAAGTGCGTTCATTGCTTCCATTGGAGTCATTTCCATTAACTTTAATTGTTGCAATTCTTTTCGTAAATGTTGTTCACTCTTCGATTGGTGTTCTCTTGATTGATTTAAGCTTGGTTCACTTACGAAAAAACTTAACTGAGATTCATCTGTTTGAATAACTTCCGCTTTTTTTTCTTTTCCTTGTTTCTCTTCTAATTCTTTTAAAATGATCGTAGCTCGATCAATCAATGGTTCTGGTAAGGCTGCCAGTTTAGCAACATGAATTCCGTAGCTTTCGTCTGCAGCTCCTGATTGGATTTGATGTAAGAATACGACTCGTCCTTCAAACTCCTCTGCTCGAACATGGATGTTTTTTAAGTTACTTAATGTTTCTTCTAAAGCTGTTAATTCATGATAGTGTGTAGAGAATAAGGTTTTAGCACCTACTTGATCATGGACATATTCAATAATCGCTTGGGCGAGAGCCATGCCATCATACGTACTTGTACCTCGTCCAATTTCATCCAATAAGATTAGACTATTTTCCGTGGCATTAGTTAACGCATGATTTGCTTCTAACATTTCTACCATAAACGTACTTTGACCAGCGACCAAATCATCGGCAGCACCGATTCTTGTAAAAATTTTATCAAATACAGGTAAACTGGCGGACTCGCATGGTACAAAACAACCAATTTGAGCCATGATCGTGATAAGAGCTAGTTGACGCATATACGTACTTTTACCGGACATGTTCGGACCAGTAATCAATAACATATCCGTCGATTCATTCATCGTTACATCGTTCGGTACATACATTCCATCTTTCATTACCTTCTCTACTACTGGATGGCGACCTTTCACAATTGCGATCGACCGATTTTTATTAAAGGTTGGTCGCACATACGCTTGTTGTTCACTAATAGTGGCAAATCCTTGATAAACATCAATTTCGCTAATTTGATCAGCAAGATGTTGTAACTGAGGGATATATGCCTTTACTTGCTCACGTAATTCAAGAAACAATCTATACTCTAAATCGACACTCTTTTCTTGAGCGGTCAAAATTAAACTCTCTTTTTCTTTCAGTTCAGGAGTGATATAACGTTCTGCATTTGTTAACGTTTGTTTTCGTTCATATTTACCTTCTGGTAACAGATGTAGGTTTGCTTTTGTAACTTCAATATAATAACCAAACACACGGTTATAGCCAATCTTCAATGATTTGATATTCGTTGCTTTCTTTTCTTGTTGTTCTAACTCTGCGATCCATTGCTTCCCGTTTTTGGCTGCATCTCGATATTCATCAAGTTGTTCATGGAAGCCCGTCTTAATTATACCGCCCTCTTTGATCGTTAAAGGCGGATCTTGCTCAAGACTGTTTTCTAATAATGTCTTAAGTTCCTGGATAGGATCGATTGTTTTCGCTAGATTGTTTATTTCTTTTTGATTACATGCAAGCAAGATTGATAGTAGTTGCGGTACTTTTTCTAACGAGTTTTTTAGCTGCAATAGATCACGGCCATTTACATTTCCAAAAGCAACTCTACCGGCTAAACGTTCTAAGTCATAAATCGATTTTAACGTTTCCCGCACTGCTTCTCTTGACATGAAATCTTCCATAAATCCTTCTACTATTTGATACCGTTGATCTAACAATCGGTGGTTAAGTAGCGGTCGTTCTAACCATTTCTTTAATTTTCGTGCTCCCATTGCAGTAACTGTTTGATCAAGCACCCATAGTAAGCTTCCTTGCTTTCCTTTTTTCATAATCGTTTCTGTTAATTCAAGATTACGCTTGGAGTACATATCTAACATCATGTACTCATTTAGTTCAATAAATTGAACTGGTTTTAAATGATCTAGTGCTCTCTGTTGTGTCGATTGGATGTAATGATACAAGCGCGCAAAGCCTTGCTTTAGTCGGCTATCTGTTAAGTGATCAACCAATTGAGTTAGTTCAGAACTAATCTCCGTGTTCTCTGCAAAAGATAAGGTTACCTGTAAACGCTCCATTAAATCTTGTTGAAATGCTTCAGGCAAATCTTTAGCTATTACAATTTCTTTAATGGGACGATTAAACAGTTCACTCACCACACGTTCCCATCCTGTTTCTATGATAGCTGCACTATTTTCCCCAGTAGATAAATCATTGTATGTAAGAACAAACGTATCGAGATCAAATTGACTAATGCTTGCTAAATAATTATTCTCCTTCTCATCTAACATATTCCCTTCCATTACTGTACCAGGTGTAATCAATTGGACGACTTCTCGCTTCACCACACCTTTTGCTTCTTTTGGATCTTCTACTTGTTCACAGATCGCCACTTTGTAACCTTTTTCAACGAGATTTTTAATATAGTTCGCGGCAGAATGATAAGGTACACCGCACATCGGGATCCTTTCCGTTCCTCCCCCATCTCTGCTTGTTAAAGTAATCTCTAATTCTCTTGATGCTTTGATTGCATCATCAAAAAACATTTCATAAAAGTCACCAAGGCGAAAAAAGAGAAAACTATCTCTATTATTTGCTTTTATCTTTAAATATTGTTCGATCATTGGTGTGTAATTTGCCATATGTATTGCCTCCAGCCAAGTAATTTCATGGTTTCTATTATAGCATATCAAGCAATCCTTTTTGCAGGATGTCAATGAATTAACGAACAATTAAACTTAGATTTTAAACATAAAAAAAGACTCCATTTATTTAAGTCTTTTCTCTCTAAAAAATTTCATCTAAAATTTTTATAATTATCCCACTGAATCAACCTCCAATCATGGTTTGAATAAACTGTGGGGTAGCGATTCTAAGTTTAAGTGAGCGTTCCTATGAGGTTTGTAGCATTTTTTAGCCTTGAACCTAGGCAAAATTGGGCATCTTGACGAGGTTCGAGCCATTTTTCAGCCTCCATCCTCATGTGAAGCTCATTAAAGTGAAAAAATTAAATTATTTATCACACTGTTTGTGTCTACTGTGCATCTATCTTTAAGTTTATGAATACCTTTATCAAATTAAACTAGTATTATCTGCAATTATTTATTTGCAAAAAAAATAAGACCGAATCAGAAAATGATTCGGTCCGAAAAGCACAATATTATAGTGGGGTTTATTCTTATTTTGAGACGTACTTACTAGTACTATCCCTCATTAGTATTTGATGAAAACTCTGGGTCAACATTTGCTGCAAGTTCTTCATCTGTCAATTCAAAGTCCCATTCGTCGTCATCATCAGTCTCGACACCACTTGGATCAACTCTTACTGCAACCTTTGTGTCACCGATAACTTCTACTAAAAATTCACGTTCTACTTCTGCAACAATTTTTTGATCAGACTTGCTAATGGAGCACTCTAAACAGTTTGGTTGTTGCAATACTTTTGCATACACTTCTACTTGATTACCAATTGTTTGCTTATCTTTGACGGATAATTTGATTGGATCTGTATAAGTGATACGCTCGGTAACTACTTCTGTTTTAGTACTATCATTATACGAATACCAAACATTCACATCATAGCTACCACTTACTTCTACCACTTCTTCCCCTTTACGTTTTGCGTGATAGAGATGATTAATGATCCAGCAACCTAAAATACTCGTTGGTTTATGAGTTGGGTTGATGGTATTTGTGTCTTGAACAAACTTACGACCCTTTCCAATTACCGCTTTCGTAATAATCTCTCGATATTCATGATCAAGAAAAGACATTGATCGTTACCTCCTCTTTCTACATAATCAGTCTATGCAGACGATCTAGGCAAAGTGCACGTAAATTTTTGATCGAACTGCATTGATTTTCTAGTTCATCGTATGCATTTGCCTAAGAAAAGGTACATCATTTTTCAAATAATCATTGAATTCATTGATCTGTAACGAAAAATAGAATGCCTTGAAAAAAAGAAAAACTCCTCGTAATGTAGTTATTTACGAGAAGTTTCCTTATAGCTAGCTTATTCCAATAACCTTGAATAACCTATTACTGTTCAATCTTTTTTGCTACTTGCTGAGTAATGGATTGTACCATCGTTTGCAGTAAATCATTGACAACAACTTGTGTTCCTTTAAATTCTTCCACAATAGGAATTGCATCAATCTCAGCTTGAACTTGATCAATCTGTTCATCAATCTGTTTCACTGCCTCTTGCTTCCCATAGGCTTGAAGATTAACTGCTTGTTTCTGTAGCCCTTTTATTTGTTCAATTAGCTTCTTTACTTTATCATTTTCATTCAAACGTGCTTCCAATTCTTTGAAACGCTGAATTTCTTCAAGTTCTGCTAGCTGTGCGGCTACTTGATCAACCTCAGCAAGTATTTCCTCTTTTGAGAATTTTTCCATTTATAACACCTCGGAAGTTTCTTCAACAAGTTCTCCATCTAAAGACCACGTTTTTGCATTTGTAATTTTCACCGGTACAATTTTACCGATAAAAGATTTTGGTGCTCGAAAATTAACTAATTTGTTTCGTTCTGTATAGCCTGAAAGCACTTCTGGGTCTTTCTTACTTTCCCCTTCAACCAAAACATTAACAATAGTTCCTTCGTATTTCTCCATTGCTTGCTTAGATTGTTCGTTCACCAATTTATTCAAGCGTTGCAACCTTTCTTTCTTCACTTCCATCGGAATATTATCTTCCCAACGCGCTGCCGGTGTACCCTCTCGTGGCGAATAAATAAAGGTATAAGCACTTTCAAAGCCTACTTCACGCATTAATGTCATCGTCTCCTCGAACTGTTCGTCCGTTTCATTAGGGAAACCAACAATAATATCTGTGGTTAATGTTGCATTTGGCATCACTTCACGAATTTTACGAACTAACTCTAGATAGCTTTCACGTGTATATCTTCTTGCCATAATCCGAAGCACTTCCGAACTACCTGATTGTACAGGTAAATGAATATGATCTACTAAATTTCCACCTTGCGCAAGCACTTCAATTAAACGATCATCAAAATCTCGCGGGTGTGAGGTAGTAAATCGAACACGTGGAATATCGATCTTACGGATCTCATCCATTAGATCACCTAAACCATAATCAAACTCTAAGTCTTTCCCATATGCATTAACATTTTGACCAAGCAAGGTTACCTCTTGATAGCCTTGTGCTGCTAAATGACGAACTTCTTGAATAATATCTTCTGGAAGTCGACTTCTTTCCTTACCACGCGTATAGGGCACAATACAATACGTACAAAACTTGTCACAGCCATACATAATATTTACCCATGCCTTAATATTACCTTTACGTACTTTGGGTAAATTTTCGATAATATCTCCTTCTTTGGACCACACTTCAACGACCATCGCTTTACTGAACATAGCTTCTTTTAATAAGCTTGGCAAACGGTGAATGTTATGCGTACCAAAAATCATATCGATGAACGGGTGTTTTTGTAGAATTCGATTAACTACCGATTCTTCTTGGGACATACAACCACACACACCAATGATCATGTCAGGGTTTTCTAATTTTAATGGTTTTAAGTGACCGATTTCCCCAAATACTTTATTTTCTGCGTTTTCTCGAATCGCACAAGTATTTAATAAAACAACATCGGCTTCTTTGGTATCTTCTGTAATCTGGTAACCCATATCCGTCAACAAGCCGGCCATTACCTCTGTATCATGTTCGTTCATTTGACATCCATAAGTGCGGATCAGAAATTTCTTATCTTTTCCGATTTCTTTCATTTCTTCAGGAATAGAAAAATCATAATGAATATCCACATCTTTTTTCAAACGCTTCTTCGCTTTTTTCAGATTAGGCGGTTGATAGGTTGATTGAAAATATTTACCAATTAATTCATCGGACTCCATATTTTTTAAACGATTCAAGTTGTTATTCGACTCGGATTTTACGTCCGCTGAATATTCCTTGATTTCATTTGCTTCTTTTCTTTGTTTCTCGTTCATTGCTTTATTTAAGCTCCTTTCACTGCTTTGCAACTAATTTAACAATCTAGTCCTTATAAGCGAACCTACGTTAGGTTTACTCCAGCTACACTAACTGTCTATCGAAATAAAAAGGCTCTTACATCCGTTACATTAACTACCAACTCCTGATCCCTAACGTTTTCATAGAGCCTTAGAAAGGTTAACTGGATAAGCCTTCTCAATTTTAACACGAGTTCAACTATTTTGTAAGAAAAAGACTTGTTTTTAGTTTTCTAACCTAGGAAACTTCTCGATAAAATTACGATAGGAGATTTTTTCAATCTGTTCATTTGTAAAGTATCGGTTTACTTCTTCGATTAAATTTGGGTAATCAGCAATATCCTCAAGCCGATCAATGGTATCAGAGATGCCATCAAAGTCAGAACCAAACCCTAAACAGTTCTCTCCACCTTTATCGATAAAATATTGAATATGCTTCAGTAAATCATTAATCTCCACTATTTTTTTCCCACTTGTAAAATATGGGACGAATGTTATTCCGAACCATGCATCTCTATTTACTAATGCTTGTATTTGTTCATCGGACAAATTACGACGATGAGGATAGACTTCCATTGCATTCCCATGGGAAGCCATTATGTATCTCGCTCGTTCGATCGCATCAAAAAAACCTTGGTATGATATATGGGAAAGATCTGTCCAAATACTTTCTTTATTTAGTAAGTCAATGACTTCTTCCCCAAAACGAGTGAGCCCAGCTCCACGTTTTTCCCCGATGCCGTCACATACAGCATTTGCTTGATTCCATGTAAGCCCAACCGCTCGTACACCTAATGAAATTAATTGTTTTAGTTTATCTATATCATTTCCGATAACATGACAACCCTCTAACGTTAATACAGCACCCAACTGGTCATCACCTAACCGATGCAAGTCTTGTTGATTCGATATAAATTGAACGTCAGGATAAGGCTCAACGATTTTCTCATGAAAAAGTCTAGCCATCTCTAGCGCAACATCAAATTGCTCTTCTTTCGGAACTTCTTCCGGAACAAAAATGGCAAAGCATTGGACTTTAACTGGACTTTTTCTCCATTTTTTCAGATCTACTTGCAATTGTTCACTAGATTCAAAATCTGCATGATCTTGCCAAAGTTTAAGTAATACATCACAATGAGCATCAATAACCATCGATGTCACCTCCCTAAAAATAAGTATAATAGAAAAAAACCTGTTTGCATACAAACAAACAGGGGGAAAGCACTTATCTTGGTTCAATAATTAATTTAATTGCCGTACGCTCTTCTTCGTCAATAAGAATGTCTGTAAAAGCTGGAATACAAATGAGATCAACCCCGCTAGGCGCTACAAACCCACGCGCAATTGCCACTGCTTTAACCGATTGATTTAATGCTCCTGCACCAATCGCTTGAATTTCTGCAGACCCCCGCTCACGCAAAACATTTGCTAATGCACCTGCTACTGAATTCGGATTTGATTTGGCTGAAACTTTTAATACGTCCATTTCTGCTACCTCCTTGGTTATCATAAGTCGTTCCACTTTTACTATATTCTCTAATTTAATAGATATTCCACTTAATTAGAGCGCGAACGAAGAACAAAAGTGAGGCGAGCGATTAAAAGCGTAGCAACTGGAGCGAATCAATGAAAATAAAGAAATTACAGCAAACTCGCTAACTAAAAAAGATGACTTATCGAAGGTTGCTTCATGAAATTACATGGTTTTAAGTGATCGGAGCTTGACGTGGCTATCTCATCACTGAACATTTTTATCGTTTCCTCTGCTACGAGGAGGTAGTATTCTAGGCTAGGAAAAGAAAGGATGGTCATCATTAATTAAAATCCGATCAATACGCTTTGATTTCCCGGTCTTCTCATCAATATCAATAATCACACCACTTAACTGTGTCCTCCCTTCTTTTGGTGGTTCAAAACGAGCAGGTAAACTAGTAAGAAAACGACGAATCACGGCATCTCGCTCTGTACCAATAATCCCGTCATACGGTCCTGTCATTCCAACATCTGTGATGTAAGCAGTCCCTTGATCTAAGATCCTTTGATCAGCCGTTTGAACATGGGTGTGCGTACCGACTAGTGCACTGATCTGACCATCAAGATACCACGCTAATGCAAGTTTTTCACTTGTAGCTTCTGCATGAAAATCAATAAAAATTACATTTGTTCGTTTTTTTGCTTCTTCTACTAAATGATCAGCATATCGAAAAGGATCGTCCAATGGGGGTAAAAAAGTACGACCTTGTAAATTGACGATGGCTACTTCGATTCCATTTACATTAACATAAAGAATTCCTTTCCCCGGTGTACCTTCTGGAAAGTTTGCTGGGCGAACCATTTTTTTCGCATCATCAATAAATGAAAAAATCTCTTTCTTATCAAAGGTGTGATTTCCCATCGTAACAACATCTGCACCCCATTCAAGAAATTGTTTGTAAATTTTTTCGGTAATTCCTTTACCAGAAGCTGCATTTTCTCCATTTACAATGGTTAATTGTGGTTGATATTTCTGTTTAAGTTTTGGCATGTATTGTTGTAATTGATCACGACCCATCGATCCTACAACATCTCCAATAAAAAGTAATCGCATCTATCTGTTACCTTCCTCTGTTAAAGTATATGTAGAACAAGTTTCACATAAGATATAAAGAATGTCAAAAAGAAGCAACCTATCGGTCACTTCTTTTTTATTTTGCATATTCAACTGCTCTTGTTTCTCGAATTACAGTTACTTTTATGTGTCCCGGGAAATTTAATTCTTCTTCAATGCGTTTTCGAATGTCTCTTGCAATTCGTACCGATTCAAGATCATCAATTTCATCCGGTTTCACCATGATCCGAACTTCACGTCCAGCTTGAATAGCGAACGACTTCTCTACACCAGCATAAGATTCAGAAATCTCTTCTAGTTTTTCTAGTCGTTTAATATAATTCTCTAGCGTTTCACTGCGAGCTCCTGGTCGAGCTGCTGATAATGCATCGGCAGCAGCAACAAGCACAGCAATAATTGATGTTGGCTCTTCATCTCCGTGGTGAGCAGCAATCGAATTCACAACGATTTCTTTTTCTTTATACTTAATTGCTAATTCTTTCCCTATTTCCACGTGACTACCCTCTACCTCATGATCAATTGCCTTACCAATATCATGAAGTAAACCTGCGCGCTTAGCAATAGTTACATCTTGTCCAAGTTCTGCGGCAAGTAATCCAGATAAATGCGCCACTTCCATTGAGTGCTTCAATACATTCTGACCATAACTAGTACGATATTTCAGACGACCTAAGATTTTAATTAGATCTGGATGGAGACCGTGTACACCAACTTCAAAGGTTGTTTGTTCTCCAACTTCTCGAATATATTCATCCACTTCGCGTCTAGACTTATCAACCATTTCCTCAATCCGAGCAGGGTGAATACGGCCATCTTGCACTAATTTTTCCAGTGCGATTCGAGCTGTTTCTCTTCGAATTGGATCAAAACCAGATAAAATTACTGCTTCTGGAGTATCATCAATAATTAAATCAATACCAGTTAATGTTTCTAAAGTACGAATATTACGACCTTCTCGACCAATAATTCGTCCTTTCATCTCATCATTCGGTAAGTTGACAACAGATACGGTTGTTTCGGCAACATGATCTGCTGCACAACGTTGCATAGCTAAAGATAAAATTTCCTTCGCTTTCTTATCTGCTTCTTCTTTCGAACGATTTTCTGATTCCTTAATTATGAGTGCTGCTTCATGATTAACTTCTTTCTCCACACGTTCCAGAATAACCTGTTTTGCTTGGTCAGTTGTATAACCAGAAATGCGCTCTAGCTCAGCTTGCTGATCACTCAACATAGCTTCCACTTTGCTTTCCATTTCTTCAATTTGTTGTTGTTTTTCAGATAATGAGCTTTCTTTCTTTTCCATAACAAGCTCACGCTTATCTAACGTTTCATCTTTCCGATCAAGATTCTCTTCTTTTTGCATCAGACGATTTTCTTGTTTCTGAATTTCTAATCGTCGCTCTCGAAGGTCTTGGTCTACTTGCTGACGAATTTTGTGATTTTCATCTTTTGCTTCTAGTAGGGCTTCTTTCTTAGCTACTTCGGCATTACGACGACCTTCTTCTACGATTTGCTTTGCCAGTTCTTCTGCACTAGAAATTTTCTTTTCTGCAATAGATTTACGAATCCAATAGCCAACAACAATACCGACGATAAGGGTAAGCAAACTGGAGATGATGATGAGTAAATAATCCATTACGTTCATGGTTTCACCTCCTCTTGCTATAAATTTGTTTCAAAAACTCTTTTTTAGTCGGCATGTACAATCTACCTTATGAATGTATCAATAATCATATTGTATAATTTAATAATCAAAAAATTATACTATATCAATTTTAATCTTGTGTTTATCTAATGTCAAGAAAACATGAACGACTATTCGTTACTTTTCTAAATAAAAAGCTATTTAAGAACAAAAATAAACATTGTTCTTAAATAGCTTACAAAATATATCAAATACGACATGGGTATTCATTTAATCTAGGTAACTAGATTATTTATCTTCAATTAACTCTTCCATTACCGGTTCTTCGATATCCATATTATAATGCTTCCGAACTGCTTGATAAATATTTTCAGCAATTGCAGGGTTTTCCTTTAAAAATTGTTTAGAATTTTCTCGTCCTTGACCAAGACGTTCCTCATTATAAGAATACCAAGCACCACTTTTTAACACAATATCTAAATCAGAAGCAATATCTAATAGTTCCCCTTCTCTAGATATCCCTTCTCCGTACATAATATCAACTTCTGCTTGTTTAAATGGAGGAGCTACTTTATTCTTTACCACTTTGATTCTTGTTCTATTCCCTACCATATCATTTCCTTGTTTAATAGTTTCTGCTCTACGTACATCCAAACGAACAGAAGAATAGAATTTAAGCGCTCGACCCCCAGGAGTTGTTTCTGGACTTCCAAACATTACCCCAACTTTTTCACGAATTTGATTAATGAAAATAGCAGTTGTTTTTGATTTGTTTATCGCTCCGGAAAGCTTTCTTAGTGCTTGTGACATTAAGCGAGCTTGGAGACCGACATGAGAATCTCCCATTTCTCCTTCAATTTCTGCTTTTGGTACCAGAGCAGCGACTGAGTCAATAACAACAATATCTACTGCACCACTACGAACTAATGCTTCGGCAATTTCTAACGCTTGCTCACCGGTATCTGGTTGGGAAAGCAAAAGTTCATCTACATTAACTCCTAAGTTTCTAGCATAAACAGGATCAAGTGCATGCTCTGCATCGATAAATGCTGCTTGCCCTCCTTGTTTTTGCGATTCAGCAATTGCATGAAGAGAAACAGTTGTTTTACCTGAAGATTCAGGACCGTAAATTTCAATAACACGTCCTCTTGGATACCCTCCGACTCCTAACGCAACATCCAATGCTAATGAACCACTAGAAACAGTAGCCACTTTTTGCTCTGCTCGTTCCCCTAACTTCATGATTGAACCTTTACCAAACTGCTTTTCTATTGATTTTAATGCCATATCTAAGGCTTGTTTGCGATCACTCACTTGATTTCCTCCTCATTAATTCAACTAATACTATCATAACTTGTTTTTGACATTTTAACAAGCAAAAAGCGAATGAATGTTCCCGATTTTTCCACTGGTAATATTAGTTGAATATTCCTATTTATCTCTAGTGAAAATCACTTTTCACTTGTAAAAACATTGTTAAAAATTAATTTTAAATTATTGTATTTTTTTTAACCAATTGTAAAGAAGCTCTAAACCTTTTTTTACGGAACGTTCTCTTATCATTTCTCTGTTCTTCGAAAAATGAAAACACTTGGTTACATGATTGGATTCTGTTTGATACATGCTTATATATACTGTGCCAACCTGGTTATTTTCTAATGAATCAGGCCCTGCTACTCCAGTAAAACTAATCCCAATATCCGTATCAAATTTAGATTTTGCTTGTTTAGCCATTTCCAATGCACACCATTCACTAACTACGCCAAAATCTTCAATCGTTTTGTTAGAAACACCTAAAACGCTCTGCTTAGCATTTGGTGTATAACTTACAATACTCCCTTCAAACACTGTACTAGCACCCGGTATAGAAACAATCGCATCAGCGAATTTCCCACCAGTTAAACTTTCTGCTGCAGAAAGGGTCAAGCCTTGTGTTTTTAATAAGCTACAAACGGCCTCGTTAATGGTCATTTGATCTGCTCCGTAATAGTAATCACCAACAATATCTTTAAGCTCATTTTCTGTCTGTTCAATTAACTGATCTGCTAACAGATTTGTGTTTGCTTTCGCGGTGATTCGGAGAGCAACTTCTCCATCCGTTGCCAAGGGCGCAATAGTTGGATTGTTCTGCTTATCAATTAATTCTCTAACAAGGGTTTCTAATTGTGATTCACCGATACCAATAAAGCGCATCATTTTTGATTTTATAACGTCTTTTAGTGCGAAATTCTCTCCTAAATAAGGAAGCACAGAATCTTCCATCATTTTTTTCATCTCATTAGGGACACCTGGCATCAAAATAAAATAGCTTTCTTGATAAGGTACAATCATGCCTGGTGCTGTTCCTGAATGATTGGGAATCACAACAGCATCTGGAAATATTCTCGCTTGTTTCCGATTGTTTTCTGTCATTGTACGATTTGATTTGGAAAAATAAGCTTGAATAGTCGCAAGAACCGTTTCACTTTCTACTAATTCCTTACCGGTTAATAACTGTAACGCTTCTCGCGTCAAATCATCATCTGTTGGCCCGAGACCACCAGTGACAAAGATTATGTCAGATCGATTCGCTGCTAAAGCAAAAGCATCTCTAGTCCGAGTGAGGTTATCACCAACAACCTGATGGTGATATACACTTATACCTACTCTTGCTAATTGGTCTGAAATCCATTGTGCATTCGTGTTGGATATTTGACCCAATAATAGTTCTGTACCAACCCCTATTATTTCAGCCTGAAAATTCTTTATCATTTTGAGTCCCTCATTACATGCCAGTTTTTTACAAAATAATCAATCCCAGAGACAACTGTTAAAATTAATGCGATGTATAAAGTAATCTTACCAGCAGGAAAACCGATATAAGAAAATGGAAAATCATGCAACAATAAAAGTGCAATCGATACTAATTGAAAAGTAGTCTTCCATTTACCCATTTTACCTGCTGCAAGTACAATTCCTTCGCCTGCTGCTACTAACCGTAGTCCAGTAACTGCAAATTCCCGACTAATAATTAAAATAACAATCCATGCAGGAGCTAAATTCATTTCAATCAATAAAATGAAGGCCGCTGCTACCAATAATTTATCTGCCATAGGATCAAGAAATTTCCCTAAATTGGTCACTAAATTATGCTTTCGCGCGTAGTAACCATCCACCCAGTCTGTTCCTGATGCAAAAATAAAAATCATGGCTGCAACAAAATCCACAACCGGAAGCTCTGTTGTACCTATTGCCCAGAACCCCCAATCCAGTGGTAAAGTTAGTAATAAAATGAAAACAGGAATTAAAAAAATCCTCGATAAAGTTATTCGATTTGGTATATTCATTCTTCCATCCATCCTTTCAAAGACGTGTTTCCCTAAATGGCTTACTATGTATTACGGGTTAAATTTTGGTTTTCCATATCTATCACTTATTGTGTAAAAGGTTGTTACTACAACAGAAACCCTTCTCACGATCGTGAAAAGGGCTTTAGCATTATTCTTCTGTTTCCAACAACGTGATCCAAACTCTTTGAACAGCACTAGGACTAATTTCTTCAGCTAATTCAACTTCAATGTCATTGATGTAAATAGAAATAATCCCAGGTTCACCAAAGCGTAGATAGACTTGTTCAAATTCACTTACATCAATTTCTAAAGGGGAGGCACTTGATTCAAGGGTACCATAATAAAGGCTATTGCCTGCTTCACCCTCCACTTCCAACCAGTTTCTTCCGGTAGTTTCGATTACTAATTGGATTTCTTCATCATTTGTTATAAATTCATAGTTGGATTCATTGTCGTTGTATTCAACCAATGTTAAAGAAGCCTCTATTTCCTCTTGTTCGTCAGTTTCAGGTTCTTCATCCTCTTCGTTCTCTTCCGGCTGATCTGATTCAGTATCGTCATCGTCACCGTCGGATTCGTCTGAATCTGGTGGTAAGTTGACCTGGTCACCAGCAGGTTGTTCCGTTCCCACATCATTCCCAGTGTCTTGACCTTCGTCTTCATTTGGTAAAAATGTTAACCAAATAACAAAAGCAACACCAAGAATTAAGATAAACACAAAAATGGTTGGCAACAAGGATACAAATGGCGAATTTTTTTTGGTCGAACTATTTCTTCGACTTCTTTGAACATATTGGATGGAACTTTCCTCTACCGGTGGCGGTACTTCATCTTTAAATTCATTAAATAATTCTTCCGGATTTAGTCCAACTGCTAAAGCATATTCTTTAATAAAAGCTCTTGTATAAAAACTTCCAGGCATTAACGAAAAATCACCTTTTTCGATTGCCTGAAGATGTCTTGTTTGAATTTTCGTCTTTTTTTGTATTTCTTCTAAAGTTAGTCCTTTTTCCAATCGGGCTTCTTTTAGTCTTTCTCCAATTTGCATTATAAACACCATCCATTGATATAATCGAAGACTGAACTTTGGGTTATTAACCGTACTATTTCTATAATAAATGATTTCTGGTGATTATAAAAGGAAATAATAGATTATTTGGTAAGTTTTTTTACCGGAAAATAAATCAATCTCTATAAAGCCTTGCAGATTATTTATAGTGAAAACAGAATGATTGTAATCATTTGGGATAAACTCAGGTAAGCATGCGTTAAGTAGAACTGCTTGTTCCATACAATTCGCTTTACATATTCTAAAAATTATTACCATCCACCGGAGATTTTGATGTTTTCTCCATTGATATAGGAAGATTTCTCGTTGAGAAGGAATACTACGAGTTCACCTACTTCTTCAGGTGTTCCCAATCGATTCGCAGGAATATCTGCTATGATATTATCTTTATCCTCACCCGTTACATGCTGATTCATTCGAGTATCGATAAAACCAGGGCTAATAGCATTTACCCGAATGTTATTAGCAGCAACCTCTTGTGCGAGTGCTTTAACAAAACCGTTTTGAGCCGATTTAACAGACGAATATACGACCTCATAACTGGCACCCCGATCACCCCAAATAGACGAAATCACAACAATATTTCCTTTTCTTTCCCTAAGCATTGTAGGTAATAATGCAGAAGTAATGAGCCACGTTGCTTTAACATGTACAGAAAAAAGTTCATCCATTATTTTCTCATTTGTTTCGTGAAACACCCCATAACTCTCTTGCCCTTGAGCAAATAAGAGATCAGAAGGCGAAAAAGCGATAGAATCAATTAGAAATTGAATTCCAGGTTGATTTCTTAAATCTGCTTGAATCACTTCTAATACAGAATCGTTGGGTAAATCTACTATCAATTGTTCGATCGCGCTTTTATTTTTATGATAGTGAAGCGATAGCGTGTAGCCCTGTTGAGCTAATGCTTTTGTAGCTGCTAAACCGATCGCTCCACTAGCACCAATGACTAGACAATGCTTCTTCATTTATTTTTGCTCACTTGGATTCACTTGAAATACTGCGATATTTTCTTCGATAATCCAGTGATTCAGAAATTGATTTACTTGATCTTTTGTTAATTTTTCAAGGGTTGGTAAAAGGTCAAAGAAATCGAAACCTATCATCTCATAATGCGTAAGCTGATTCGCAACATCAGACATACTGTTCATCTCTCTTAGTACTTCCCCAATTTTCTTCTTTTTCATGCGTAAAAAAGCTTCATCTGTTAATTGATATGTTTTCCAACTTGCTAATTGTTGTTTTATCTTTTCTGCAAATACATCTGGCTTATTCGTATTGCCACCTATAATAGAAAAAGCAAAATTCTTTTGACGATGTGACTCAAATCCAAATTTTGCATCAATAAGATCACCATCATACAATTCTTGGTAGTATTCTCCACTCTTCGAATAAAAATAATCCAACAACATATCTGCCATCAGTTCTTCAGCCATAAATGTGTCCGTGATTTTTACCTGTTCTTCTTTAATCCCAATCATACATTTAGAAATAGACACTGGCATTTCAATGGAAGCATTTTTTTTGTTCACAGTAGTTGGTTCAACGGGAAGATCGCGTTTAATCGTTTCTACTTTTTCAAAATTTTTCTCTGCTTGATTTTTACGTATAAGTTCCATCATTTCATCTGGATCGAAGTTTCCAGTCAACGTGAAGATCATATTGCTTGGATGATAAAAAGTATGGTAACAAGTATACAAATCTTCTTTCGATATAGCCTGTATCGACTCAACTGTACCCGCAATATCAATTTGAACGGGATGATGATGATATAGTGCATCAATTACACCAAAAAATGCACGCCAATCTGGTTGATCATCATACATTTGAATTTCTTGTGCAATAATACCCTTTTCTTTTTCAACAGAGGCATCAGAAAAATAGGGGTCTTGAACAAAATCTAATAAGGTTGTAGCATTTTCAGCTATGTCTGATGTTGCCGTAAATAAATAGGCAGTTTTCGTAAACGACGTGTAAGCATTGGCAGAAGCACCGCGTTGTGTAAAGAATTGAAACACATCATGATCTTCTTTTTCAAACAATTTATGTTCTAGAAAATGTGCGATACCATCAGGTACGGTAATAAGATCTTTTTCATTAATAGGGACAAAAGATTGATCAATGGAACCATAATCTGTTGTGAAAATCCCAAACGTTTGGGTCATTTCAGGTTTTGGCATTAACAAAACGCGTAATCCGTTCGGTAACGTTTCACTGTATACTGTTTCTTTTAGTTGCTCATAATGTTTTTTCGCCATCTGTTTTACCTCCTTGTGCCGTTAAAAAGTAAACTGTATCTAGTTCTAATTTGTTAGCTACAGCAATTAACTCTTCTTTTGTCGTTTGATTTAGTTGTCCAAAAAATTCTTCAATTGTGCGATTTGTATCTGCTAATGTTTGATTAAATAATACTTCAATTATTCCGAATGGATCATCCAATGTCTCTTTGTATTGATTTTGAACGAGTTTTTTTGCTTCCGTGATTTGCTCTTCTGTAAAATCACCAGTTTGCATTGCTTCTACTTGTTCTAAAATGATCTGCTTTGCTTTCCGATATTCCTTTGGATCAATCCCACTAAACA
The DNA here is from genome assembly GCF_026805325.1 of Natronobacillus azotifigens. GTDB lineage: Bacteria > Bacillota > Bacilli > Bacillales > Amphibacillaceae > Natronobacillus > Natronobacillus azotifigens. The sequence continues at coordinate 69,456 of NZ_JAPRAT010000007.1, read as the reverse complement.
CAAATAATAAGCCTTTATGACTCTCAAATCGTGATGTCGCATAATAAGCCAAACTATTTTTTTCTCGTACGTTAATAAACAATTTTGAACTAGGGAAACCACCGAAAATTGCATTAAATATTTGTAATGCTGGATAGTCCGCGTCAGCAAAGGTGATATTTGTTCGGAATCCTAGATGCAACTTCCCTTGTTGCACCATTTGTTCTTCAATAATTTCTTTCGATTCATGAACTGGTTTCAACAGCCGTTCATTCGATGGGATTGGTGATGGCGGTGTACGATCAAAATGATCTGCTACCAGAGACTCAACATCCATCCCCTCAAAATCTCCAAGTAAATAAAGATCCATTTCATCATGCTTCAAACAGTTTTGGTAATATTCGAATAAATTTTCGGCATCAATACCTGGTAAATCTTCCGGATAACCATGCACATGGAAACGATAAGACTCTTGTTCACACATCTCATCGATTAATCGCATATTTGCATAGCTCATTTTATCATCAATTATCGAAGCAATCTTTTGAGCTAATGTTTGCTTTTCACGTTCAACAACCTTTGGATCAAAGCTTCCATTCACCGTTTTAGGTTGAAAAATAACTTCCTTTAAAAATTGGATTCCTTCTGCTAAAATATTTTTCTCTGTGGTTAAATATGCTTGGTTTGCGACCTCCATACGGATACTCAGAATATGATGATCCCCTTTTTTTGCACCATCAATAGACATCACTGAGCCATATAGCTCATCTAGTGCCCGTCGGAACAAATTCGAACTTGGATATTTTTCCGTGCCTTGCTGTAAAACAAAAGGCAATAACGCTCGCTTAGTAATTGCTTCGCGATCTAAATTCGTTCGTAATTTTGCTGTAAAATGAATCGTCTTAAATTTTTTACTATTGATAATATGCAAACGATATCCATTTTTCATTATCGTATGTTCATTTACTTGTAACATTTAAACTCCTCCTTTTATTCACGCTTCATCTATTTAGATTGCCCATCTATGACTCCAACAATATATTTTACAGGAAAAATAGTTCGGTAACAATTACCAGACCTCTTTCTGTATATTTTTTTTTGTTTCCTTTAAGATCAGGAGCTTCCCATTTGCTTTTTGGGGCTTAGACCTATACTGACTTGAATTCTTTTGGGTGAGCACCGTCGATTACTCTCGCTTAAACTAGCATCATTTTTCTTCTTATTTGAAGTAGCATTCTTACAGACGGCTGCTCCAACATAAACTTGATGAGCAATATTATTTAATGATAACTTTATCCAGTAAATTACCCTGTTTTTTGTGTTTCATTCGCTTTTGAGTAGTTGAATGACCTATGCTGTATCATTGAATTCCTTCTACAAAGGTAGTTAGAAAAACTAAGAGAGATTAAATTGTCTCTGCTTATCATGCAAACAAAAAACACGACTTCAGATTTAATAAAAGTCGTGTTTGTAAGCTTTTTTCCTAGCGATTACTCTTAATCGGGATACTCGGTAACTAAAACCGTACGAGGTTTTGATCCTTCATATGGTCCTACAATACCACGATCCTCCATCATATCAATTAATCTAGCTGCTCTCGTATAACCAATTCGAAAGCGTCGTTGTAACATAGACACACTCGCACTTTGCATTTCAATAATCATCTGAACCGCATCATCAAACAATTCATCTTCAGGCTTTTCATCTTTAACCTCAACTTCTTCGGGAATCATTTCGTCTTGATAATGAGCCTTTTGTTGTTCAATACAATGATCGACAATCTCTTCTACTTCTTCATCAGATAAAAAAGCACCTTGAATACGTGTTGGTTTTGAAGATCCTACTGGAATAAAAAGCATATCCCCTCTACCAAGTAATTTCTCTGCTCCTCCTGAATCTAAGATCGTTCTTGAATCCGTTTGAGACGATACACTAAAGGCAATACGTGAAGGAATATTTGCTTTAATGACTCCAGTAATAACATCTACAGATGGTCTTTGGGTTGCAATGATTAGATGTATTCCAGCTGCACGTGCCATTTGTGCAAGTCGAGTAATTGCATCTTCTACTTCTTTAGATGCAACCATCATTAAATCGGCCAATTCATCTACTAAAACAACAATATATGGCAATAACGGCTGTGCTTCTTCTTCTGATACCGTCTGATTATGTCTTTTAATATAGCTATTGTAACCTTCAATGTTCCGGTTAGCGGTATCTGAAAACAATTCATACCTGCGCTCCATTTCAGCAACAACTTTCTTTAATGCTTGTGAAGCTTTCTTAGCGTCAGTTACAACTGGAGCAAGCAAATGTGGAATTCCGTTGTATATGTTCAGCTCTACCTTCTTCGGGTCAATCATCATCATCTTTACTTCATGCGGTTTCGCACGCATTAAGATGCTCGTAATAATCCCATTGATACATACACTTTTCCCACTACCAGTGGCCCCAGCAACTAGTAAGTGTGGCATCTTATTTAATTCGGCGACTACAGCGTCTCCTGAAATGTCTCTTCCTAAAACAAACGATAAGATCGAGCCATTCTGGGCTTGTTTTGTTTCTAATACTTCCCTCAATGAAACCATAGAGACTTCACTGTTAGGAACTTCTATACCAATGGCGGATTTTCCGGGAATCGGTGCTTCAATACGTATATCCTTCGCTGCTAAAGCAAGTGCTAAATCATCGTGTAGATTAACAATTTTACTAACCTTAACCCCCGCTTCTGGATATACTTCATATTTCGTAACTGCCGGTCCGACATGGACACGTGTTACCTTTGCTTTTACTCCAAAACTTTGAAAAGTACGTTCTAACTTTCTAACAGTCGCCTGAATCAGGCCTCTTTCTTGTTGCTGCTTCTTATTTGCAGGCTCACGTAATAAGTTTATTGATGGTAAGACATAATCAACATTTTCCATCGCTGTCATTGGAGCGACTTCAACTTCCATTGGCTCTTCATTATCCGCTGACGCATTCATCTCTTCCTTGGCAGGAACCGTTTTCTCAGTATCGTTATCTTTTTGTTCAATAACTTCAGGTTCTTCTGCATATGCAATTTCAGTAAATTCTTCTATCACAGGTTCTACATCTAGCGTTACTGCTTCTTGTTCAATGTCTATCTCTTTTTGTTCTCTCTTTTTCAATTGTTTTTCACGACGCGATTGCTTCCAATTTTTCATTTTTTCACTGAGTGATTTTTTTGTTTGTCCCCATCTTTTTTCAAGAAATGTACCAAGAGAAAAATTGGTTACAAACAATAAACCAATAATAACAGCAAAAATTGCAACAATTCGTGCACCTGTTTCAGAAAATAATATGTAACTAAATGCAAATAATAATGCCCCGATCATTCCTCCACCTAAATAGACGGCATCAACATTTCCATTTACATAACCAAGATAATTAGAAAACGTTTCCCGAATGATGGAGATGTTTTCTTGTCTTGTTTCAATAATAGATTGATAGCTTTGAATATGAGTGAATAATAAGATGCCAAAAAAAATAATGAACAATCCAATAATTTTTCGAGTATATAAATTAGGTAGTTTTCTTTTTATTAATAAATAGATACCAATAGAAAGGAATGATAGGGAGGCGATCATATACCAACCACCAAAAAAGAATCGGAAAATATTCTCTAGCCATACAGGTATCAAGCCATCACTAATTGCAGCAGCTCCACTACCAAACACAGCGAGGAGAATACATAGAATCCCTAAAAGTTCAAACTTTAATTGTTCTTTCAATTTATTTGTATTTGTTTTTTTCTTTGCTTTCTTTTTTGCCATGAACATTTTCCTCCAGTCAAAAAAGCAATGAATAGGTAAAGGTAAATCCTAGCCATATCGACAAGGATTTACCTTTCGTTTATACCTATGTTGCTTCATTCAATTACTTTGTCTCTATTATAGCATATCTATATGATCATGCTGCATATAATCATAAGGATTGGTAGAGATAATTTGGGCCACTCGATAATCTTGTTCATTTAATCGATCAAAATAATATACACTGTTCCCTTGCTTGATCATTACTTGATTTTGATATACTTCTTGGTCAATTGGGAAAATCTCTTGTTGATGTAATGGTGTGTAATGTATCATTGCAAGACAACTTCTTCTGGATTATTTCTTTCGCTGATTAGAGAATTAATTTTTTCTAGTGCATCCTTCACACCGCCTACTGCATCAATCAACCCGCAGTCAACCGCATCATTGCCGACTACATTTGTCCCAATATCTCTTGTTAAGTTTCCTTTTTCAAACATCAGTTCTTTCAGTTTATCATTGGATACATTCGAATGATTAGTAATGAACTGGATCACACGCTCTTGCATTTTGTCTAAATACTCAAACGTTTGAGGCACACCGATGACTAATCCTGTTAAACGAACTGGATGTATTGTCATCGTTGCAGAAGGTACTATAAAGGAGTAATCAACTGCACATGCAATTGGTACACCGATAGAATGTCCGCCACCTAAAACAACAGAAACGGTTGGTTTTGATAAAGATGCGATCATTTCAGCAAGCGCTAAACCTGCCTCCACGTCACCACCTACCGTGTTTAATAGAACAATTAGCCCTTCGATTTTTGGATTTTGTTCAATTGCAATCAATTGTGGCAATAAATGTTCATACTTTGTTGTTTTGTTTTGTGGCGGTAATTGCATATGCCCCTCTACTTGTCCAATGATTGTTAATACATGAATGTTCGAATCAGGTGCAGTAGGGATGTTACTTTGTCCTAACTGTTGAATACGATCTACTAATGTTGCTTTTTCTTCATTATTCTGATTCTGACCTTTACTTTTTTCTGTATTTGTCATTTTTTCGCTCCTTTCTCCTCTCACTAGTATGAGCGATAATATAAGGAAAATACGAACAAAAAACAATCTCAAATAATGCAGACAGGTTTGTGCTTTCTCAATATCGCTATTCTTCAATATTCGCTTATGACGGAAACAATGTGGATGATTTAACTTCATAACTTTAACGAAGTTCACGTGAGGATGGAGGATTAAAAAATACTGTAACTTCTCTAAGGCAGTTTTTCGTCTAGGTTCAGAGTGAAAAATAGCTCTAACCTCATCAAGATGACTGATCTTGCCTAGGTTGAGGGTGAAAAATGCACTTAACCTCGTCAAGATGACTAATCTTGTCTAGGTTCAGGGTGAAAAATGGTGCTAACCTCGTCGAAACGACCACTTTCACATAGGTTAAACCCTAAAAAGTCCTGCAACCTCGCCAAATCGTCCACATACACCAAGATTCGTTAATTCACAGTAAATACATAAATACTTTGTTTTATGTATTTACTAAGTGTTTTTCTATATTCAATTAAAAAAAATAGCGCTGGTGAGTTTTTACTCACAAACGCTATTTAACCGTCCTTTGCTTTATTTTAATAATTCTTGTATAATTTTCTCTTCCATTTCATTTAAATTAACTAATGGCAAGCGTACACTTCCGGTTTCTATTCCTTTCATACGCAGTGCAGCTTTCACTGGAGCGGGTGATGGGGCCATAAATAACCCTCGCATAATTGGTAATAAGCGACGATGGATCGCTGCCGCTTCTTTTACGTTCCCCTCATCATACGCATTTAACATTTGCTTCATCTCTTTCCCAACAATATGAGAAGAAACAGATACTACCCCATCTGCTCCAATTGATTTTAACGGCAATGTTAAGCTGTCATCGCCACTATAAACCGTGAAGCTATCATCTGTTTGTTCAATAATCTGAGAAATGGCATCTAAATTACCACTAGATTCTTTAACAGAAACAATATTATCTATTTTAGATAACGCAACAATGGTTTCCACTGTCAAATGCACCATTGTTCGGCCTGGAATATTGTACAACATAATTGGTAATGAAGTAGACTCTGCTAACGCTAAGAAATGTTGATACAATCCTGCTTGATTGGGTTTATTATAATATGGAGTAACAAGCAAAAGCGCATCAACACCCGCTTCTTCTGCTTCTTTCGTTAACGCGATCGAATTCTTTGTATTATTTGATCCCGTACCTGCAATGATTGGAACGCGTCCATTCACCACTTTTACTGTATGTTTGAACAGTTGTACTTTTTCTTCATTTGTCAGTGTTGGTGATTCACCTGTTGTTCCTGCGATAATTAGACCATCAGAATCTTGATCAATTAAATACTCAATTAACTCGGTTACTTTATCATAATCAACTTTGTTTTGTTCATTAAATGGGGTAACCATAGCTGTTAACAGCTTTCCGAAATTCACGATAAACCGGTCTCCTTTCCTCTTATAACCATCTTAAATAGTGTGATTATTTTTTCCATTCAATTCGAATGTATCATGTAGTGCATTGATGGCAGGTACTAGATCATCATGAGAGATAAGTACCCAGATGGTTGTATGGCTATCTGCTGATTGGAGGATCTGTATCCCGGCATCGGTTAATGTTTGCACAATTTTGGCTGTTACTCCAGGAACACCTGTCATGCCTGCTCCAACTAATGATACTTTTGCACAGTGATGAATCATCTTGGGTTGATAAGATAATTCTTCAAGTAATAGTTTAGCTTTCTCGCTAAATACCTCTGGAATAGTATAAATAACACCATTTGGAAAAATGTTAATAAAATCAACGGATATACCTGCTTCCGCCATTAACTTGAAAACTTCTGCATGTAGTTGATCAATTTGATCTTCTGCCTCTACCTTTACTTGCGTGATACCTGACATGTGGGCTATTCCTGTAATTAATCGATCCGGAATATCTTTTCCTTTTTCTTCAATAGTTGTACTTGTTACTAGCGTTCCCAAATTCGTTGATGAAGTAGATCGTACACGAATAGGAATTTTTGCTTGCATTGCAATTTCAACAGCACGTGGATGAATAACCTTTGCGCCTTGATAAGCTAAATTACAAATTTCATGATAGGTCACCACGTCTAACGTGCGTGCCGATTTTACAATTCGCGGGTCTGCAGTCATGATGCCATCTACGTCTGTAAAAATATCGACATACTTTGCATCAAGGGCCGCCCCAAGGGCCGCTGCTGAAGTATCACTTCCACCGCGTCCTAATGTGGTGATTTCACCTGATCGCTCAGACTTTCCTTGAAAACCCGCAACTACAACAACATCATTAACTTGTAGTTCTTCAAATACGCGGTCTACTTGCATTTTTTTTATTTTCGCAGCAGTATACTCTTCATTTGTAATAAAACCAGCTTGAGCGCCTGTTAAAGCTGTGGATTGAATCTTATTTTCTTTTAGTTCATTTGAAAAGACTACTGCTGAGATCACTTCACCGCAGGATAACAATAAATCCTGCTCACGTTTCGTACTGTAACCATCAGGGTAATCAACTAAACTTAATAGCGAATCTGTTGCATATGGTTCAGGCGCTCTTCCCATAGCCGAAACAACAACTACTACTTTATACCCTTCTCTGGTTGCAGCTTGAATATGCTTTATTGCATGTGATCTTGTTTCTTTGTTCTGAACCGAAGTTCCGCCAAATTTCTGTACTAATATTTCCATTCATTCACCTCAACTTACAGCCAATTGTGATTAATAAGCGATTCAGCAATTTGAACAGAATTCCAAGCGGCTCCTTTGAGTAGGTTATCGGAAACTACCCACATATGAAAACCATTTCCTTGGTCTAGATCACGACGAATTCTACCTACAAAAACATCTGGGTGACCAGCTGCATCAAGTGGTGTTGGATAAACTTGATTTGCAGGGTCATCCATTAGTGTTATACCTGGTGCTTCTTCCAATAGTTTGTGCAAATCTTCAACCGTTACATTATCCTGCCCAACTTCAATATAGACACTCTCTGCATGGGATGTAAAGAATGGTAGACGCACACAAGTAGCTGCTACCGATAATTCTTGCGTATGAAGAATTTTCTTTGTTTCATTAATCATCTTCATTTCTTCAAATGTGTAACCATTTTCTTGGAAAACATCAATTTGTGGTAATGCATTAAAAGCAATTGGATAGTGTTTATCTTCTCCTTTTACAGGCAATAACTCACTAGTAAGATCTTCTCCGTTAAGAAATGCTTGTGATTGATCTTTTAACTCTTCTACTGCTTCTGCACCCGCACCAGATACTGCTTGATACGTAGAGACAATGACACGCTTCAGATCAAATTTATCTTGAATCGGCTTTAGTGCCGCTACCATTTGAATCGTCGAACAATTAGGGTTCGCAATAATTCCTTTATGTTCCTTAATGTCTGCTTCATTCACTTCTGGTACTACTAGTGGTACCCCATGTTCCATTCTAAATGCACTTGTATTATCTACTACTACTGCACCCTTTGCTACGGCTTCATGTGCTAGCGCTTTGGAAACAGACCCACCTGCTGAAAACAATGCAATATCAATTCCTTCAAATCTTTCCGGCTTTGCTTCCTCAACCGTATATACTTTTCCATTAAATTTCATTTTTGTTCCTGCAGAACGACTAGAAGATAATAATTTTAGATTTTCTATTGGAAAATCTTTTTTTTCTAATGTTTCTAGTATTTTTTTACCAACTGCTCCAGTTGCTCCTACTACTGCAACATTGTATTTTTTTCTTTCTGTCACCATGAAAAAATTCCCCTCTCCAAAAGCGTATACGCTAAATTATAATTGTAGTTACTATTTTAACATATTCTTATGGAGAAAAGGGAATTTGTATAAAGCGAAAGTTAATTTGGGGGACTTTTCTTTGTTTAAAGTATCTTTGAATTTATATTAATGATTAATTAGCACGGGTTGAATTTGTTGATCATCAAGTGCCTCTCTGATTGTATCGGGAATCAACTCCATTTTAGCAACTAGTGAATTTGGTTTTTTTATTGGATCATCTTGACCATACGGTACAAAATAAATATGTTTACTCGCCATCAATCTCATTAGGTTAACACCATTTAAGCCAAGGGCATCATTTGTTGAGATGGCAAGGACAATCGGATTCTGATTTCGCATGGTGGCTTTGGTGGCCATCAGTACCGGGGTATCAGTTAAAGCATTCGCTAGTTTACTTAATGAATTACCAGTTAACGGCGCTACAACCATACAATCCAATGGATCTTTGGGGCCAAACTTTTCTGCCACTTCAATGGACGTTACTAATTCTTGACCAGTAATTTCTAATAACCGATCCAAATGTTCTTTTGCTTCACCGAACCTTGTATTCGTTTTTTGCACAGTATTCGAAACAATTGGAATTACTGTGGCACCTTCTTCTATTAATCGCTTAATTTGAGGAAATACCAAGTGATAGGTACAATGAGACCCTGTTAAGCCAAACCCTATTTTTTTCCCTTTTAACACGATATATATCCACCTACTTCCTTTCATATTTTTAGAGGATACATTGATTAATTACTTTTGCCAAAATCTCACCTGCTGTTTTCGGAGCCACTCTGCCTGGTAAACCTAACGCATGAATTGCCGTGATTCCTCTTTTTTTGGCATATGCAAAATCTACACCACCTGGTTTTGAAGCTAAATCGATGATTAGTGCATTAGATTTAATTGTTTTTAAAACATCACTCGTTACAATGGACGCTGGGATGGTATTAATCAAAATATCACACGATTCAGTATATGTGGTTATTTCATCTAAGTGAAAACCATTCAGTCCCATTTCATTAACTCGTGCGAGATCACTTGCCTTTCTTGCCCCTACAAATACATTTGCACCAAGTCCATTGAATTTATTCGCAACCGTCATTCCTACACGTCCTAATCCTAAGACAAATACATTTGCGTCATGGATCGTAAAATTTGTATGCTGGATTGCTAACATGATGGCACCTTCTGTTGTAGGAACTGCATTATAAATAGCTACGTCATCACGGTTCATCAATGGAATTAGTTTTAATCCATGGGTAGCGATTTGTTCTGCTAGATAAGGTGTTGAGATTCCCGTAAACATTACAACATGTTTTGATAATCTTTCAAACCAATCCGTAGATAAGTGTATCTTTTGATTGGAAAAGACAGCATTGATCTTACCATCTTCGTCAATTCCGGTAACAGGAAGAATCACCGCATCGAGTTCTTCAACAGATAAGTCTTCTAAATCTGTTTGTTTCACACCAAAAAAGCCTTCATTTAATTGATCGAAACCAACTACTTCTAATTCAAAATGGTTATTCTCTGCTAATTTTTTTGTCATTTCTAAATAACGGGCATCGCCACCTAAAATGGCAATACGAATCTTATTCTTCATCTTGTCACCACTCTTTTCTTTCAAATTGCATAATACATCATATGACTATATAACACTTCAGTGCGTATTCACATGCGGATTATTCAAAATTGAGGAACTTACCCTACTAGAACTTTTCTGAAATTGCATAAACCACTTGCTCTTAAAACACATTCTTTCTATTTATTTTCTTTTAAACAGTTCCTTAAGTCAAAGAAAATAAATACATTTATTTGTATAAACTGTGGGGTAACAGAAGCTTTTTATCCCGCTCCTCAAATGAACTTTGCTCCCTTTCCGCAGGGCGCGGCTTCAGCTAACTCGGAAGAAATTCACTTCCGAGTGGATCTTCAGCTCGCACTTTTCCTGCTGGAGTGTCGCCAATTTCATTTGATACGCTAGATAGTGGATCTAATTGTTTTTGAATTCGATTATTGTATACCGATCTAAAGAATTAGCATATTTAACAGGTTTTAGAACTTATTAACTCTATTGCAAATTTATATAAACAGTTTTTTTGATTCGTAATTTTACGAGTCAAATGCTAATTCAAGCGGAGGAAAGAAAGGGGCAAGACTCCTGCAGGAAAAGCGAAAGCCGAAAATCCACTTGGTAAAGTGCTCTTCTTTACCAAGTTAGTTGAGGCCGAGCCTGCGGAAAGCGCAGACCCTTTCTTTCCGGAGCGACTCCGGAGGAGGTTGCTATTCAAATTACTTACCACGCAGTTTGTGTCTACTGCACATTGTTGTGGTTTTTTAGTTAAGAAAAGCTGCTCCGGATGGGGAGCAGCCTTAGGAAGATGATGAGGAGGAGGTTCGATTTACAATAATCATATCCTCGCCAATTTTTTGTATGTCTTTCCAATGTATTTTCACATCAGACCCATCTTTTTTTAGACCAAAAAAACGATAGTTAGGAATAACAAAAGCTTCTATTTGTCCTGTTGTCTCATCCAGTTCAATATCTGTTTGTCCTAACATACCTAACCTAGCTCCGTTTTCTAGGTTAACAATTTCCTTACTACCTAAGTCTTTATAGCGCATTATTTTCGACCTCCTATTCAAAACAGTTTATGTTCGTTACCAATAACTATGCAAAAAAAGAAACTAGATTTTTATCTAGTTTCTTTCATAGGACTTATTGTTTTTCTTGCTTTTCTTTTTCATCTAATAATACTGCTTTGCGCGATAAATTGATTCGACCTTGTCGATCGATTTCTTTTACTTTAACCATGATTTTATCACCAACAGATACTACATCTTCTACTTTATTTACACGATCCAAAGCTAATTCAGAAACGTGAATTAATCCTTCTTTACCTTTAAAGAGCTCTGCGAATGCACCGAATTTTTCCACACGTTTAACGGTAGCTAAATACATTTCTCCGGCTTGTACTTCTCGAACAATATCTTCGATGATTTTCTTTGCCTTAAGGTTCATATCATTTTCGGTAGATGAGATAAAAACTTTACCATCTTGTTCGATATCAATTTTCACACCAGTTTCTTCAATGATCTTGTTGATTTGCTTACCACTTGGTCCAATAACATCACGAATCTTGTCTGGGTTAATAGACATTGTGAGAATTTTTGGAGCGTAAGCAGATAGCTCTTGTTTTGGCTCATTAATTACTTCCGTCATATGTTTTAAAATATGCGTTCTACCAATTTTAGCTTGCGTCAAAGCTTCTTCAAGGATTTCTTTTGAAAGTCCTTCAATTTTAATATCCATCTGAAGTGCGGTAACTCCTGCTTCAGTACCTGCTACTTTAAAGTCCATATCGCCTAAATGATCTTCCATACCTTGAATGTCACTTAGGATCGTATAATCATCACCCGATTTTACTAATCCCATCGCAATACCAGCAACAGGAGCTTTGATTGGAACACCTGCGTCCATCATAGCTAATGTGCTTGCACAAATACTTGCTTGAGAAGTTGATCCATTGGATTCTAACACTTCTGAAACTAAGCGAATTGTATATGGGAAATCATTTTCTGAAGGAATAACTTTTTCCAAAGCTCTTTCCCCTAGTGCACCATGGCCAATTTCACGACGACCAGGGCCTCTAATTGGACCTGTTTCACCGACACTAAATAATGGGAAATTGTAATGATGCATAAAACGTTTCGTCTCTTCTAAATCTAATCCGTCAAGTATTTGCACATCACCTAGTGCCCCTAACGTACATACACTTAACGCTTGCGTTTGTCCTCTTGTAAACAATCCAGAACCGTGTGTGCGAGGAAGGACGCCAACTCTTGAAGTTAGTGGGCGGATTTCCGCTTGACTACGACCATCAGGACGAATTTTTTCTTTCGTAATTAGACGACGAACTTCATCTTTGACAATTTGGTCTAGAATACCTTTTACTTGCTTCATTGTATCTTCATCAGTTTCTTGTTCTTCATATTCATCAACAACTACTTGCTTGGCAGCTTGAATTGCTTCTTCTCGCGCATGCTTTTCAAAAACTTGGATAGCAGAAATCACTTGATCTTTCGCTTTTGCTTCCACTTCTTTGGTAAGCTCTTCATCAAAAGAAAACAATTTCACCTCCATTTTTTCTGGAGCGATCGCAGCGATAATCTCCTCTTGGAAAGCAACTAAACGTTTGATTTCTTCATGTCCAAACATAATGGCCTCTAACATAACTTCTTCAGGAACTTCATTAGCTCCAGCTTCTACCATGTTAATCGCATCTTTCGTCCCTGCAACTACTAAATCAATATCACTCTGTTCTCGTTGGTCTGTAGAAGGATTAATAATAAATTCGCCATTTACTCTACCCACCACAACACCAGCTATTGGGCCGCTAAAAGGTATGTCTGAAATACTGAGCGCAATAGATGAACCAATCATTGCAGCAATTTCTGATGGTGCATTTTGATCCACACTCATCACCATACTGATTACTTGTACATCATTTCGAAAACCGTCTGGAAATAGAGGTCGAATTGGGCGATCGATCAAGCGTGATGTTAGTACTGCTTTTTCACTTGGACGTCCCTCTCTTTTAATAAAACCACCAGGGATTTTCCCTACCGCATAAAGACGTTCTTCATAATTTACGGTCAATGGAAAAAAAGGTAGGTCTTTGGGTTCCTTTGAACCTGTTGCCGTTGCAAGGACAGATGTGTCACCGTACTGAATCATACAAGCACCATTTGCTTGCTTAGCTAATTCTCCAATTTCAACCGAAAAAGGTTTCCCTGATATTTCTGTAGAAAATATTTGTTTTTCAGCTACCATATTAATTTTTAACCCCTCTCATTTAAAAAAATAAAATACTACTTTTATATTTAACGATAAAATCGTCAATGTTTGCTATTTGGTAATAGTATACCCATAAACAATTACTTTACTGTTTTAAACAATGATTATGTAAAAGGAACTTTTTATTTTCGTATATCCCTTTGCACTTTTTTCACCTTGCTCCATCCTGATCAAACCATTGAACCAGCTTCAATGGTTTGATCAGAATCGAGCGAAAGGATATGAAATCCCTTATACTATTATGTATAAACAAACACTTTGATCTATCGTAAAATATTGACATACAGAAAAAGCGGGAATTACTCCCGCTTCTACATGTTATCGGCGTAAGCCAAGCTTTTCAATTAGTTGACGGTAACGAGTAACGTCCTTATTACGTAAATAAGTCAGTAAATTACGACGTTTCCCAACCATTTTCAATAAACCACGACGTGAATGATGATCTTTTTTATGCGTACGCAAGTGATCATTCAAGCTCGTAATTTCTGCAGTTAGGACAGCGATTTGAACCTCTGGAGATCCAGTATCGTTTTCGTGTGTTTTGAATTCATTAATGAGTTCATTTTTACGTTCTTGTGTGATTGCCATCCTTTTCACCTCCTAAAAAAATTGTAAACACCGATCCCCTAGCAAACGTTGGAGATTCGTTTTGCCAAGCAGATGGTTTTCCGTTATTTAGATTACATGTTTTTCAGCCAAAAAGCAAGTGTTACTGTTCAAACTGACCAAATAAATGACGAATTTCCTGTTCGTCCTGCTTTAATTGATCAATTAGTTGTTCAATCCCGTCAAATTTTTGCTCAGGACGAGTAAAAGCTTGCCATTCAAGTATTAACTCCTTACCATAAATATCTTCATGAAAATCAAAAAGATGTACTTCTAGCTTTATCTTGTAATCATCTTCAAAAGTAGGATTATATCCTAGATTTGCCATTCCATAAATAACCCTATTATCTAGTTTAACTGTAACAGCATAAACTCCCGTTTTTGGTAATGCATACTTGGAATCGACCTCGATGTTCGCTGTTGGATAACCAATTTTTCTTCCCCTTTGTGCGCCAGAGATAACGTGACCACGTATGAATAACGGTCTGCCCAATAGTTCCTTAACGGAGGTCATTTCCCCAAGTTGTATCAATTTACGAATACGAGTTGAACTTATCTTCTCATTATTTTCTGTAAGCTTATCCACTATCGTTACCCCGAATTGACCATTACCATCTTTGTCAAGCGTATTCACGTTCCCTATTCCCTTCGCTCCATATGTAAAATCAAAACCGGTAACTAAGTGCTTGATCCCTAGTTTGATAATAAATTGATCAATAAATTCACTTGGTGTTAACTGTGCTAGTGCTTTATTAAAAGTAATAACATATAAGATATCAATACCCATATCTGCTAATATATTTTTCTTTTCAGGTAGTGGTGTTAAATACGATACTGTTTTTTTTGTTCCTTGAAGAACGACAGAAGGATGTGGTGTAAACGTGATTACAGCACTTTTACGATTTTGCTTTTTTGCTAGGTTTTGAGCAGTTTGAATTACTTTTTGATGCCCTTTATGGACACCATCAAAAAAACCGATCGCGCAAACAATTTCCTCCTGGTTATTTTCTGGTACTTGTTCTGGATAGCAAAGTGAAATAATTTCCAATTCACTCACCTTCTTTCTTTAATCATAGCGAAATACACGAGATGGTTTCATTAATTCTGGCTTGGTTGGATGCTGTTGATAAATCGCAAGTAGGTGATCATTGACCTCAACGCGATAAGGTATGTCAGGTAATAATGCAGCAGGTTTATTAAGTTTCTGTCCATTTAGCACCTTTTTTGCAACTTCCTCATCAACAGACCATACCGGCAAGTGATCTACTCCTTGCTTAAATGGTACCAATAAATTCTCATGCTTCTCTTCTGCTCTTTTTGCCTCAATCTCTTCTAAAGTATACGAATTTTCTCTTGTAAAGTTACCTGTTGCCGTTCGTATTAAATGAGACATATGTGCAGGAAAACCAAGCGCTTTCCCAATGTCTAAAGACAACGTTCGAATATAGGTTCCTTTTGAACAGGTTACTTCATAACCAAAACGAAACAAGCCGTTTTCTTCTTTTATTGAGTTCTTGATCAATTCAATCGAAAATATCATTGTCTGCCTTGATGGGCGTTCTACGGGTTGATTTGCTCTCGCATATTCATAAAGTTTTTTCCCGTTTACTTTTACCGCAGAATATAACGGCACAACTTGAGTTATCTCCCCTTGAAATTTTGCTAACACTTGTTCTAACGCTGCATTTGTAAAGCTAGGAACATCATCGCTTGTTTCAACTATTTTACCCGTTTGATCTTCTGTATCGGTTGCATAACCAAGGGTCACTTCTGCTTGGTATGTTTTTTTTGTATCTGTTAAATAAGGGACTATCTTGGTAGCTTCTCCAATACAAATCGGCAAAACACCAGCAACTTCTGGGTCTAACGTTCCTGTATGGCCAACTTTCTTTGTCCGAAAAATACGTCGCATTTTCATCACACAATCATGTGAAGTTAATCCTACTGGCTTCCACAAGGGGATAATACCATGCATTGTAATTATTCCTCCAATTTTTTAACCAATAAAAAAGCTGTGTTTTTTTAGAAGATGATGGTGACAACCATCAGACCTACTATGAAACTAAAAATACTGTTATAGAATTATATTGGAACCAATATGAAGAGCGTCGGTTAAAAACATAGCAACGTGATCGAATCAATACAGATGAAAGCTCGTAGATTGATTCGTTTATGCGCTCGGAGCTTTACATGGCTATGTCTGTTCCGAAAAGGTATCCATAATAAATACAAGCAAAAAACAAAACCCTTGTATCATTATAGAACAAGGGTTTTGTGAAGTAAATTAAATAGACTAGTCTGTATCATTTAAATTACGCAATAAATGTTCAATTCGATTACCTGTTTCAATTGTTTCATCAAATTCGAAAAACAATTCTGGGGTTTTTCTCAAACGAATTCGATTACCAATTTCAGATCGAATAAACCCTTTTGCTTTTGCTAATCCAATTAATGTGTCTTGTTTTTGACCTTCTTCAAGAACTGTTATAAAGATCTTCGCTTGTTGTAAATCACCGGTTACCTCTACATCAGTAACAGTAACAAAGCCAACACGCGGGTCTTTAATCTTTCTTGAAATAATATCGCCTAATTCTTTCTTCATTTGCTCTGCAACTCGATTTGCACGCATTTGATTCATCGACATTCACCTCATTATCTTCGTAAGTTCCACAATGATGATCATCAACCCAACCATTGTTTATCTGCACTTGTTCGTTCAATTTCTGGAAAAGAATCAATTTTAGCTAAACATTGATCAATGACCCGTTCAGCTCGGACTCGATCCGGTGAAATTGTTCCAATACCAAATAATGTTCGTTGCCAAAGATCTTGATAATCGAGTTCACTAATTGTAATATTGTATTCATTTTGAAGTCGGGTTATTATCCGCTTAATAACAGATCGTTTATCCTTTAGTGAATGAGCTTCATAAATGAAGCATTCTACTTCAACATACAAGATCATGAACGTTTAATTTCCTCCATTACAAATCCTTCAAAGACGTCTCCTACTTTAATATCGTGGAAATTCTCTAATGTAATACCACATTCATAGTTTTGAGCTACTTCTTTCACATCATCTTTGAAACGTTTTAATGTATCGATTTCACCTTCAAAAATAACAACTCCATCACGAATGACACGTACTCCTGCATCTCTTGTTAGCTTACCATCTGTAACATAACTCCCAGCAATTGTACCAATTTTTGACACTTTGAAGATTTCACGAACTTCTGCTTGCCCGATAACTTTTTCCTCAAATTCAGGATCAAGCATTCCTTTCATTGCTGCTTCAATTTCTTCAATTGCTTTATAGATGATACGGTGTAAACGTACATCTACTTTTTCTGATTCCGCAGCTTTTTTAGCATTGTTATCAGGTCGAACATTAAACCCAATCACAATCGCGTTGGAAGCAGAAGCTAAAATAATATCTGATTCTTTAATGGCACCAACACCTGTGTGAATAATGTTAACTTTCACACCTTCTACATCAATTTTTTTCAATGAAGCTGCAAGTGCTTCAGCAGAACCTTGAACATCTGCTTTTAAAATGATATTAATGTCCTTAATTTCACCTTGTTTGATTTGTTCAAAAAGATCTTCCAAACTTACTTTGGATTGATCTCCACGACGAACTTCAATTTGCTTTTGCTGTCTTGCTTCACCGATTTGGCGAGCTTTTTTCTCATCTTCAAAAACAACAAAGCGATCGCCAGCCTGTGGTACCTCATTTAAGCCTGTAATTTCGACTGGGGTCGATGGGCCAACCTTCTTCACACGTCGACCTAAATCATTGACCATCGCTCGAACGCGTCCAAAGGTATTTCCTACTACAATCGGATCCCCTACTCGTAGTGTACCATTTTGTACGAGTAATGATGCAACAGAACCTCGGCCTTTATCCAGTTCCGCTTCAATTACTGTACCGACAGCGCGACCTTCCGGATTTGCTTTTAACTCCTCAACCTCAGCCACAAGAAGAATCATTTCTAATAAATCATCAATACCTTCACCTTGAAGTGCAGATAACTGTACAAATATTGTATTTCCACCCCAGTCTTCAGGTATCAATTCATATTCTGTTAGCTCTTGCATTACACGGTCCGGATTAGCGCCTTCTTTATCCATTTTGTTTACAGCAATGATAATAGGTACATCTGCTGCTTTTGCATGGTTAATTGCCTCAACAGTTTGTGGCATTACTCCATCATCTGCAGCAACGACTAAAATTGCAATGTCCGTTACTTGTGCCCCACGGGAACGCATGCTTGTAAACGCAGCGTGACCAGGTGTATCAAGAAAAGTAATTGGCTTGCCGTTACTTTTAATTTGATAAGCACCGATATGTTGCGTAATACCTCCAGCTTCGCCCGCTGTTACTTTTGTATGTCTAATCGAATCTAGTAATGTCGTTTTCCCGTGGTCAACGTGTCCCATAATTGTAACCACTGGAGGTCTTTCGATAAGTTGTTCCTCTAGATCTGCCTCTATATAATGATTTAGATCCGTCTCATCAACTTCTTCTTCCTTTTCAACTTCGATACCGAAATCGCTACAAATTAATTCTATCGTATCATCATCTAAATCTTGATTTTTCGTGGCCATAACGCCCAATGCCATCAATTTCTTAATAATTTCACTAGCATCTTTACCTAATTTCTCTGCTAATTCACCAACTGTTAATGTATTCGCATAACTAATCATTGTTACATCCTCTGTTTTCTTCGCAATTGAAGTCTTTGGTGCTGGTTGGCTTTTTGCCTGCTTATTATCAACTTTTTGTTTCCCTTTATTTCGCCTGTTCTTGTTCGATTGACTTTTGTTTTTCTGGATTGCTTTTTCTTGTTCAATCTTATGTGCTTCTTGTTTCGGCTTCACATAAATTTCATCTAACTTAACCTTTACTTGATCAGTTATTGTAGACATATGATTCGAAACTTCTACATCCATTTCTTTTAATTTATTAATAATTTCTTTACTTGATACGTTTTGTTGTTTGGCATATTCATATACACGCACTTTAGCCATACATTCACCCCCGAATAGTATTATCAAGTAATGAGCAAATCTTGTCCGCAAAACCTTGATCTAAAATAGCTACAGCTACCCGACCAGACTTACCGATCGCATGGGACAGTTGGTCACGCTCTACAGTCATTCGAAAAGGAATTTGATAATAATTGCATTTATCTGTTAACTTCTTTTTTGTTTGTTGTCCGGTATCACTAGCAATCAGTACCAACTTCGCTTTTGCTTTTTGAATATCTCGCACAATCTGTTCCTCTCCTAAAGAGATCTTCCTAGCGCGATAAGCTAATCCAATAAGATTTAAATACTTTTGCTCGTTACTCAATGTCTTTTCCCTCAATTACTTGTTTTAATTGATAATAAATGTTTTCATCTAATTTTGTTTGAAAATGACGCTCAATTGCATTGGTTTTTTCTGCTTGTTCTACAACCGAGATATCTTTGGAAATATAAGCACCTCGACCGCTCTTCTTTCCGGATGGATCAACAAAGATTTCTCCATCTTTATTGCGAACGACCCGAACCAGCGACTGTTTCGGCTGCATCTCCTGGGTAACAATACATTTACGAAGCGGAATTTTTTTATTTTTTTTAGGCATAATGAAATTCCTCCTTAATCAAATAAATCTTCGTCCGCATCAAAAAGTGGTTCTTGAACCTCTGTTGGAGCTTTTTCTGTAAAAATGCCCGCTTCTTTCGCTTCTGTCTCACTCTTAATATCGATTTTCCATCCCGTTAACTTTGCTGCAAGTCGTGCGTTTTGGCCTCTTTTCCCGATAGCTAGGGAGAGCTGATTATCCGGAACGATAACCGTTGTTGCCTTTTCCTCTTCCTTAACTAATACTTCTGTTACTTTAGAAGGACTTAGCGCATTAGAAACATAAACGACTGGATCTTCGGAGAATTCGACAATGTCGATTTTTTCCCCTTTTAATTCTGTTACGATCGTTTGAACTCGTTGACCTTTCTGTCCTACACACGACCCAACCGGATCTACTTCCGGATCCTCCGCATATACCGAAATCTTCGAACGGTCTCCGGCTTCTCTTGCTACAGAACGAATTTCTACTGTACCATCATAAATTTCAGGTACTTCCATTTCAAATAGTCTTTTTAATAAACCAGGATGAGATCTAGAAACAAAAATTTGTGGACCCTTATTTGTATTTTCTACTTTTGTAACAAATACTTTGATTCGATCATGAACGTTGTAAGATTCTGTGGGCATTTGCTCTGCTTCAGCAAGCTTAGCTTCCACCTTGCCTAAATTCACATAAACAAACCGCGGATCTACACGCTGAATAATACCATTCATGATATCTTCTTCTCGATCAATATACTCGTTAAAAATCACTCCACGTTCTGCCTCGCGAACACGTTGTGTTACAACCTGCTTGGCGGCTTGAGCAGCAATTCGGCCAAAGTCTCTTGGGGTCACTTCAAGCTCAACTACATCCCCAATTTCATAATTTGGATCTAATTGCTTTGCTTCGTCCAAATCCATTTGTTGTTGGGAATCCTCTACATCTTCCACAATTTCCTTACGTGACAACACGCGCATACTACCTGTTTCTTCATTTAAATCCACTCGTACATTCGTTGCAGATTTAAAGTTTTTCTTATAAGCTGAAATAAGCGCCGCTTCTAAAGCGTCAATTAATACGTCCTTATCAATACCTTTTTCTTTCCCTAAATATTGAATGGCCTCAAAAAGCTCCTTACTCACCATGCTTCCCCCTTTTAATTAAATGTTACAGCTAACCGAGCCTTGGCAATCTTATTGTACGGAATCTGTACTTTTTTGGTTCTTGCTTTGTCTTTCACTTCGATTCCTACAATCTCTTGATCAAAATCAGTTAATATTCCTTCAAAGGATTTTGCTCCTGAGATTGGTTCGTATAATTTCACAAAAATATTGTGTCCAATATGATTAGCAAAATCTTCTGGATTTTTCAATGGTCGTTCAGCACCTGGTGAAGAAACTTCTAAGTAATATGGAACAGTAACCGGATCAGTTTCATCTAAGCGTTCGCTTAGCTTTTCGGAGACCCGACCACATTCTTCGATATCAACACCTCCTGGTTTATCTATAAAAACTCGTAGAAACCAACTCTTTCCTTCTTTCTCGAACTCAACATCTACAAGTTGTAATTCCATCTCTGTTAATATAGGTTGAACTAGTTGTTCTGTTTGCTCTGTTACTTTCACTATTATCGCCTCCTTTTAAAGGTGTTTTTTTTCGCATGATCAATTGATCTTCTCATCTCAGTTTGCGCTTTTTTATCATGTTTCATTAACCTATTTCTTAGAATGATAAAACCCTTGCCAAAAACGGCAAGGGAATAGGATCAACCATTAAAAACCACAAAATGCACGGTGTGAAGTCACGTGCGCTGTCGAAACTTTACAAGATCTAACTGTGAAGAAAGAGTGGGTTACCCCACTCTTTCTTCGTCACGCACCCATTTAAATCTATAATTACTATAGCATACCACCTAATAAGATGCAAGAAATAATCGGTAAATGTGGAATTAACCGTACTAAAACAAAGATAATTGATTTTTTTCTTCCATACCTGCAAGACAGCCATGATTATCTAGATATTCTAAAACAGTTTTGGAAATTCTACTTCTTTCTCGTAAATCCTCTTTTGATAGAAATTCACCTTGTTCCCTTGCTTTAACAATATTCATGGCTGCATTTGTTCCTAAACCGTCTACAGCATTAAATGGAGGAATTAAACTGTTTCCATCCACAAGAAACTCACTTGCACTGGATTTATACAAATTCACTTTTTGAAAGGAAAAGCCGCGCTCGTTCATTTCTAGTGATAATTCTAAAACAACAAGCAGATTCTTTTCTTTTGGCGAAGCATCATTTCCTTTTTTATTAATTTCATCGATGCGTTTACGAATGGCGTCCGATCCTTTGATCATTGTATCTAATTCAAAATCTCCAGCTCGCACGGTAAAATAGGCTGCATAGAAAAGAATAGGATGATGCACTTTAAAATAAGCAATGCGAATAGCCATCAGTACATATGCCGCCGCGTGAGCTTTCGGGAACATGTACTTGATTTTTTCACATGAATCAATATACCAATCTGGTACGTCGTGTTTCTTCATTTCAACTTTCCACTCATCTTGAAGGCCTTTACCTTTCCTTACAAATTCCATAATCTTAAAAGCTAGTGACGCCTCAAGTCCTTTATGCATAAGGTAAACCATAATGTCATCCCGACAACCAATTACATCGGGAAGTTCACAAATCCCTTTGTTAATTAACTCCTGTGCATTCCCCAGCCAGACATCTGTTCCGTGAGAAAGTCCAGAGATTATGACTAATTCAGCAAAGGTTTTTGGGTTCGTATCTTCGAGCATTTGTCGAACAAATTTTGTTCCAAACTCAGGAACACCTAATGTACCTGTTTTACAGTTAATTTGTTCTCCGTTTACACCGAGGATTTCTGGACCAGAGAAGATTTTCATTACGTCTGCATCATCGGTTGGAATTGTCATTGGGTCAATTCCACTTAGATCTTGTAACATTCGAATCATCGTTGGATCATCGTGCCCAAGAATATCTAGTTTTAGCAAATTATCATGGATCGAATGGAAATCAAAATGGGTAGTTAACCACTCTGAATTCCGATCATCTGCTGGATATTGAATCGGTGTAAAGTCATAGATATCCATATCATCTGGAACTACAATAATACCACCAGGATGTTGTCCAGTCGTTCGTTTCACTCCAGTACAGCCTTGCACAAGTCGATCTACTTCAACATTCTTTATCCGTAAGTCATGATCTCCTGCATATCCTTTGACATAACCATATGCTGTTTTTTCTGCAACTGTCCCTATTGTTCCGGCACGATATACTTTATCTTCACCAAATAATACTTTAGTATAATTATGGGCAACCGGTTGATACGCCCCCGAAAAGTTTAAATCGATATCCGGAACCTTGTCCCCTTTAAAACCAAGAAAAGTTTCAAAGGGAATATCTTGACCATCTTTACGATACATCGTTCCACATTCTGGACATTCCTTATCAGGAAGATCATACCCACTACCGATCGAACCGTCTGTGAAAAACTGATGATTACGGCAGTTCGGGCATACATAGTGTGGTGGTAATGGATTCACTTCCGTAATTTCTGTAAAGGTGGCAATCAATGAAGAACCAACAGAACCACGTGAACCAACCAAATAGCCATCATCCAATGATTTTTTTACTAGTTTATGTGAAATCAAATAAATAACGGCGAATCCATGACCTATAATACTCTTTAATTCTTTTTCCATTCGGGCTACGACGAGTTCTGGCAAATCGTCCCCATACAAATTATGAGCAAAACGATAGCTCATTTCTCGAATTTCTTGATCCGCTCCATCAATATTCGGCGTATATAATTCCTCTCTTACCGGTGAAATTGATTCTGTGGACTCAGCGATTGCTTGCGTATTTGTTACGACAATTTCTTCTGCTTTCTCATTTCCAAGAAACTCAAAACATGCTATCATTTCATCGGTTGTTCGGAAAGGAACATCTGGTAATGTTTGTCGACTTAACGGATTACCATTTTGTGATGTAATCAAGATTTTTCGATACATTTTATCTTGCTCTTCTAAATAATGAACGTTTCCTGTTGCTACACAAGGTTTGTTTAATCGATCAGCAAGTTCTACCAAATTTCGCAAAATATCGTAAATCTGTGCTTCATTCTGAACCAATTCTCTTTCCATCAATGGAAAATAATTAGCTGGTGGTTGTACTTCGATATAATCATAAAATTTTGCAACTTTTTCAGCCTCTTCAGCTGATTTTTGCATCATCGTTTCAAATACTTCCCCTTTATCACAAGCAGATCCGATCAGGATTCCTTCTCGATGTGCAGTCAACTTTGACCTTGGCACCCTCGGAACACGATAGAAGTAATCAACATGAGCCATGGAAATGATCTTAAATAAATTTTTCAGTCCCACATCATTTTTTGCTAAAAGGATAGCATGATATGGCCGCGCGCGTTGGTAAGCATTTCCTTCTCCCATATGCAAATTAAAATGTTTATGATTGGTTATCTCCTTTTCACTGGCCTCTTTTATTAGCTTCCAAAGCAAATAACCTGTAGCTTCTGCATCATAAATCGCACGGTGATGTTGCGTTAATTCGATTCCATAATACTTACATAAAATATTTAACCGATGACTCTTTAAGTTTGGCAAAATAAATCGGCCAAGCTCTAATGTATCGATCACGGGATTATCAACTTTAGGAAGATCGTGTTTTTCCATGCCTTGATTTAAAAACCCCATATCAAAACTCGCATTATGTGCTACTAAAATATCATCGCCAATCCAATTTGCAAAATCCGCTAACACCGTTTCTACTTCTGGTGCATCTTTTACCATATCATCCGTAATCCCCGTTAAGTCAATGGTTGTTTGGGACAAAGGATGATGAGGGTTGGCGAATGCTTCAAAGCGATCAACAATATCTCCATCTTTAATTTTCACTGCAGCTAACTCAATGATTGTATCGTAAACAGCTGATAAACCTGTCGTTTCAACATCAAATACAACATACGTTGCATCCGCTAATGAAATATCCGCTTCATTGTAAGCAATCGGGACACCATCATCAACTAAGTTTATCTCCACACCATAGATCATTTTTATTCCATGTTTCAAACTAGCAGCATGTGCTTCTGGATACGCCTGTGCCACAGCATGATCCGTGATTGCTAGTGCGGAGTGCCCCCATTTTGCAGCTTGCTCAACTAATTTAGAAACAGAGACAACAGCATCCATTTGGCTCATTGTAGAGTGTGCATGTAATTCCACTCTTTTTTTGTCTGCCGATGCTAAATCTTGTTTTTTTACAGGCTTTAATTCATTAATATCTGTTAACATCATCGTTAATTCATTTGAAAAATTATCTGTTTGAATACTTCCACGGGCTTTAATCCACATACCTTTTGACACTAGTTTAAACTTTTCAATATCCTGATCCCCTTTAGAAAACATTTTTAAAGAAAAGGAGTCGGTATAATCGGTAGCTTTAATAATCAATAAATGCCGACCAGATCGAAGTTCTCGTATTTCAACATCAAAAATATATCCTTGTAAAACAATCCGACGTTCTTCTTCAAGTACTTCCTTCATCGGAATAGCCGGATCTTTAATCGCATAGCCAATCGTTAGTGGACCATCTGATTGTTTTTCCCCTTTTTGTTTTGCTCGTTCCTCTTTATCTTTAACCGCTGTCTTAACCAGTAATTTATCTTCTAGTGCTGTTTGTTCTCTAAAGCGCTCAATATCGGTTGTGGCTTCCTTTACATCCACTTGCAATTGATAAGAATGAAGACCGGCTTTTACACAATACTGCTTGAAAGGATCGGTTAATCGTTTTTTCAACACGGCAGCTTCTGCATTATTTCTTCCTGTTAAGGTAAGTTTATTTCCGTCTATTTCTGGTTTTTGTTCTTTTAGTAACTCGCTGTAGGCTGGAGATAAATCAGGAATCGAGAGAATAAAATCTCTCCAATATCCACAGAGATCATCATTAGACAAGGTTCTATCTTCACATTGAATCGTAAAGTCAATCGTTGCAATCGTTGCAAAAGACTCTTGTAATTTTAAACGGAGCATACGATATACTGAAATAGGCAAAGTCTTCTTCAATGAAAAATAAAATTCCCAGCGTTTCTCTCTTTTATATACTTGAAGTTTTTCAAGTTTTGCATCAGAAAAATAGTGATTAACATCTTCTTCACTCATATGAATTTGTTCCAATAATAATTGTACTTTTTGACTACTCGATAAAGTCATGTCAATCCCTCCAGTCTTATTCAGATTTATCAATCGAGAAAACCCTTGTCACCACAACTAGACAAGGGCTTTTCTGTTAATTAAGTAATTTTTTCAGGTAGCTAATCACTTCGGATTCATGGCATTCTGTTTGTTCACCTGTCTCACGAACTTTACATTCAACAAAACCTTCAGATGCACGCTTTCCAACCGTTATTCTTTGCGGAATTCCAATCAAGTCACTGTCGGCAAATTTAACGCCTGCTCGTTCTGCACGGTCATCATATAGAACTTCTATTCCTTCAGCTAATAGCTTTTTATAGATCGCATCAGCTAGTAACGTTTGATCCTCTTTCTTACTATTCAATACTAATAAGTGTACTTGAAAGGGAGCAACTTGTTTCGGCCATGTGATGCCATTATCATCATGGTATTGTTCTACAATAGAAGCTAATGTTCTAGAAACTCCAATACCGTAACATCCCATAACCATCGTAGTAGCTTTTCCTTGATCGTTCAAAAAGTCAGCACCCAACTTCTCTGCATAGAGTTTACCAAGTTTAAAAACTTGTCCAACTTCGATTCCTTTTGCAAATTTTATTTTGCCTTCTCCATCTGGTGATAAATCACCCTCTTGGATAAAACGAATATCAGCGTATTTCGTATTAGGAAAGTCTCGCTCTGGATTTACGTTGGTATAGTGGAATCCATCTTCATTTGCTCCACAAGTTGCATTGACTAGATATTTAACCGCATGATCTGCCATAACTTCTACTTTTTCAGGTGTTCCAATTGGCCCCAACGAACCAAAACCTGCACCTATGATTTCTTTGGATTCCGCTTCCGTTGCTAGCTCCACACTTTCTGCCTCACAAAGATTTTTTAATTTAATCTCATTTACTTCGTGATCCCCACGAGTAACAGTTAGTATATATCGATCATCCACATGAAATAACAACGCTTTAATTCCTTCATCTAAACTATGACCAAAGAAATCAGCTACTTCTTGCATGTTTTTTTGATTTGGTGTGCTTACTTTTGTTAATTCCTTAGGCTCTTCATTGGATGCTGGATATTGATCCAAAACAGCTGCCATTTCAACATTTGCCGCATAATTTGATGAGTCAGAAAAAGCAATGGTATCTTCACCCACATCAGATAGCGCCATAAATTCATGAGTGCCCTTCCCACCAATCGCACCAGAATCTGCGATAACAGGACGGAAATTTAACCCTAAACGAGTAAACACATTCGTATATGCTTGAAACATATCCTGATAAGACTCATCTAAACTTTCAAATGATTCGTGGAAAGAGTAAGCATCCTTCATAATAAATTCACGTCCTCGTAACAAACCAAACCTTGGTCTACGTTCATCACGGAATTTTGTTTGAATTTGATAGAGTGTTAATGGAAGTTTTTTATAACTTTTCACTTCATCTCTTATCATACTTGTAACTACTTCCTCATGAGTTGCCCCTAAAACAAATTCTCGCTCATGACGATCATTCAAACGCATCAGCTCAGGCCCCATTTTATCCCAACGACCAGATTCTTTCCATAAATCAGCCGATTGTAAAGCTGGCATTAAAATCTCATTGGCACTTACTTTAGCCATTTCTTCACGAATAATTGCTTCTATCTTTTGCAAGACACGTTTTCCTAATGGTAAAAAACTATAGACACCGGAAGCATTTTGACGAATATAACCTGCTCGTAATAACCATTTATGACTTGCTATATCAGCATCAGCTGGTGTTTCCTTTAATGTTGGTATCAGTGTTTTGCTTTGTTTCATGATTCATTCCACCTTTTCATTTCTACATAAACTACGTCTGCATCTGGATTCGGTTATCGTAATTTGTTAAATTTCTTATTCCTACAAAAACAATCGCTGTATATCATTCCACGTTACAATAATCATTAATAACATTAATAAGGCGAAGCCAACAAAGTGAACAATCCCCTCTTTTTCCGGCGCTAATGGTTTTCTTCGTATCGCTTCAATACCTACAAACAACAACCGTCCTCCATCAAGAGCGGGTAATGGTAATAAATTTATAATCCCTAAATTTACACTCAATAGAGCAGTCCAAGTTAAAAAGTACCAAAATCCCGCTTGAACAACTTGATCAGTAGCATCATAGATACCCACTGGACCTGAAAGCATCTCAATTGAGAATTGGCCTGTAACTAACATGGCTAAGCTTTGTAAAATCATTTTTCCTGTTTCATAGGTTTCCGTTACACCATAAGGAATAGCTCTCCAGAAAGATTTCTCAAGATATTGTGTTACACCAATTTGTCCAACATCATTTCCATTTAAATCAACTGATCTTGGAACCACAACTAATTCTTGCTCGGATCCAGAACGATCAATTGTCATGGACAACGTTTCTTCCGGATTGGCTCTTACTGTTTCTTGAAATTCAATCCAAGTTGAAATAGGCATACCTTCGATAGCGACTACTTCATCTCCTGAAACAAAACCAGCTTCTGCTGCAGGGCTATTCGGTTGAATATCCCCCATTATCGCTTCTTCTACAGCCATACCGTGAGCAGCCCCTAAAATGGCAAAAATAACAAAAGCAAGCAGGAAATTCATTAAGGGACCAGCAAATAGTTGCATCGCTCTTGCCTTTTTTGATTTGGAAGCGAATTGCCGATCATATGGGGCAATCTGTGTTTCTACTTCATTCATTATATAGGCAGCATCAGCAGCAACAGAAAAACTAGAACGATCTTCTTCTCCCACTTCATATCCTTCAATAATTAATTCATGATTTAAATCGGAACGCTCCACTTCAATTACTTGAGCAGTAGGGTGCTTCTCTTTATTATTGATGATAATCTTATCTACTTCATTTTCCGCATTGAAAGTAATACCGATATGCTGCCCTGGTTTTAAATCAATAATTTCAGGGTCATCACCGGCAACTCGAACATATCCACCCATAGGTAAAATTCGGATCGTATACAATGTTTCACTTTTTTTAATTGAGAAAATTTTCGGTCCAAAACCAATAGCAAATTCTCTAACCAGCATTCCTGTTTTCTTCGCAATGACAAAATGTCCAAACTCATGTACGAAAACGAGTAAACCAAACATTAAGATAAACGCAATAATTGTATCCAAACAGAGCACTCTCCTTTATTGACTTAACGATAGTAAATTTATTTGTATAGTCTTACCTAGTAACAAATTGAATTGCTTTTAACCTTGTTTCCTGATCAACAGCTTGAATCGTTTCTAGATCAGGATGTTGTATCGATTGATGTGTGTTTAGCATTTCTAGGATTACTTTTTCAATAGCTAAAAAGCTAATCTTCTTTTGCAAAAACAAAGCCACGGCTTGTTCGTTAGCAGCATTTAAGACAGCGGGCATTGTTCCCCCTTCTTTACCTGCCTGATAAGCCATTTCTAAACAAGGAAAACGCTCGAAACTCATTTCTTGAAAATGCATCTTTCCTAATTCAATAAAATTAACCGGGTCTGACTCTTGTAATGGCATTCGGTTTGGATAGGTCAAAGCATATTGAATAGGAATTCTCATATCAGCATTGCCCAGTTGAGCGATAATACTTCGATCTTGAAACTCAACCATTGAATGAATGATACTTTCTTTATGTAAAATTACATCGATTTTGTCATAAGGAATATTAAATAGCCAATGGGCTTCTATTACCTCTAGACCTTTGTTCATCATACTAGCTGAATCAATCGTAATTTTTGCTCCCATATTCCAATTTGGGTGTTTGAGTGCATCTTCTACGGTAACATTTTCTAATGCTTCCCTCGGTGTATCTCGAAAGCTTCCACCAGACGCAGTTAGTATGATTCGTTCAACCTGTTGCTGCTTTTCTCCTTGCAAGCATTGAAAAATCGCCGAATGTTCACTATCAACGGGAAGTAACTGTACTTGATGTTGTTGTGCGAGGGCCATGACCAAATGTCCAGCTGTTACCAATGTCTCTTTATTAGCGATGGCAATCTGTTTTTTCTTCTCAATAGCTTGAATCGTTGCATCCAAACCAACACTCCCCATTACCGCATTAACTAGGACATCCGTTTCCGGATCAATACTCACTTCGACCATGCCAGCCGCTCCAACTAAAATTTCTGTACGCACGGCATAATGTTGTTGTAATTCATGCTTGGTTTCCATATCTTGAACAACGAGAATCTTAGGTTGAAACTCTCGAATAAGCGGGATAGCTTTCTTCACATTTTTCCCGAAAGCAAATGCATGAACGGAAAATAACTGTGGGTATTGCCGGATTACTTCTAGTGTTTGTATGCCTATTGAGCCCGTAGCCCCTAATAAGGTTATTTTTTTCATCTTGTACACTCCTATCTGATTTTATGATACAAATTGAATAAAATGCAGGAATGGAAAGACAAATAACCAACTATCAAAACGGTCTAAAATGCCACCGTGTCCGGGAAGTAGTTTTCCTGAGTCTTTCACATGATAGTGTCTTTTAAATGCAGACTCTACAAGGTCTCCTACTTGTCCAAACATACTCGCAAAAATGGTTACAACGAAAACGACCAGTACAGAATTGTGCACCGGGAAAATGAACTGGAAAATAATCGCCACAATCACAGCTAATAGGATTCCGCCTACAGCACCTTCAATCGTTTTGTTCGGACTAATTTCAGGCCATAGTTTATTTTTCCCAAAAAATCTTCCTGCAAAGTATGCACCAATATCTGTTGCAATGATAACTAAAATAGCATAGAAGATATACTCTAGGCCAACACGTTGTACTTGTATAAAATAGTGAAAACCTAAACCGATATAAACTGCTGATAATAATAAAAATCCAACATCTTCAAATGTAATTTTATTTTTCACCAATACAGTATATCCCAATAGTAACAATGAAATCATAAGCGTTATTTCCGATTTATTATTAAAAAAATAAGTTAAAATTGGATTATCAACAATAGGTAATAGTAAAGACCACAACAAAAAAAGTGTGAGAAGCGTTGGTACAGAATAGATTGTCATTTGTCTCATTTTTACTAGCTCTAATAATCCGATGGAAGCAATGACAAACATGATGCTATAAAATGGCCAACCACCGATTATTACGAATGGAAAAAATAATAAAATTGCGAAAATAGCTGTAATAATTCTAATTTTCATTATAAACACCTCAATAACTTTCCGTTACTTTTATAATCCACCAAATCTTCGTTTCCGATTTTGATAGTCGAGTAATGCTTGTTCAAATATTTCTTCAGTAAACGATGGCCAGTACTCCTTCGCAAACCAAAATTCTGTATATGCAGATTGCCATAATAAGAAATTACTCAATCTCATTTCTCCGCTTGTTCGTATCAATAAATCAGGATCTGGTAAATCATACGTATAAAGGCTATTAGCGATTGTTGATTCATCAATTTGTGAGGGGTCAAGATTACCCTCTTTCACACTATTTGCAATAGATTGGACCGAATGAACCAACTCCGATCTACTTCCATAATTCAAAGCGATATTTAATATTAAACCATCATTTGCTTTTGTTTTTTCAATAGCATGTTGAACAGCTTTCTTTGTGTGTTCTGGCAATAAATTAAAAGCACCAATCGTTTTGATTTGCACATTCTCTTCAATTAATTCTGGTAAATATGTATTCAGAAATTCCTTCGGTAATTTCAATAAATAATCAACCTCTGGTTTCGGCCTTTTCCAGTTTTCTGTAGAGAAAGCATACATGGTTATGATGCTAATATTATGCTTGTTTGCGGCTTTAACAATGCGTTTAACATTATCCATTCCTTCTTTGTGACCAGCAAACCTAGGTAATCCACGTTCATTTGCCCATCTACCGTTGCCATCCATGATAATGGCAACATGATCTGGTACGAGTGTTAATGATTTATTTGATAATTCTACGTTTGTTTTTTTACTTTTTTTTCTAAAAGGTAATTGAAAAATACCCATGATATATCCCCCATCACGTCCAAAACTAAATCAATATTAGATTAATATTCATACTAACGTAAAGAATATAACCTTTTTACAGTTTACCATGTAATGATAACAGATTCACTAATAAAGTGAAACTTCACCTATTTATCTTTAGAATTGAGAAATTATGTTTTTAAAGTTTTTCATTGTCTTACATGCTTAAAATTAAACATTTTCCAAAGACATCGCCCCTCTTAAGTATTACCATTAGACACAAACTATGTGGTATTGCTCCTCTAACCGCTACTCAAATGAAATTGGCTCCCTTTCCGCAGGCACGGCTTCAGCTAACTAGGAAGCAAAGAACGCTTGTGGATCTTCAGCTCGCGCTGTTCCTGCAGGAGTCTCGCCAATTTCATTTGATCCGCTCGCTAAATAAAAATAGATGTTAATTCAATATGACTTAGTTTCTTCATTATTTAAATATATCTTCTGACTAGCTGCGTCAGCAAATGGATGACACTCCTTTGGGAACAGCAAATGTTTTCGATGGGACGAGTAATCGCAGTCCCACAAGCCGAAGATCCACTTGGTAAAGTGTTTTTCTTTACCAAGTTAGCTGAGGCTGTGCCCACGGAAAGGGAATCCATTTACTGACGTAGCTGGATGATTTGTTAATGCAAAGTTTATGGATACTGTGTAATGGTTAAAAATACATATACTTGGAATTGAGTATTGGGTTATGATCTAATGATCTAGGGTGAATATTGTGTTTTTCTGTTTTTCTTCTAATTAGAGATAGTAAAAGTAAAGACCCTCTTAGCGTAAGAGGGTCTTTACTGACTTGTGTATTATACTTCCATGATCTCTGCTTCTTTATCTTTTGATAATTGATCTATTTCTGCAATAAATTTATTGGTTTCTGTTTGAACCTCGTCTTGGAAATCACGGAGATCGTCTTCTGTAAGTTCACCATTTTTTTCGTCTTTCTTTAGTTGATCGTTGGCATCGCGACGAACATTACGGATTTGCACTTTAGCTTCTTCGGCAAACTTGCCTACCACTTTTACAAGCTCTTTTCTGCGTTCTTCTGTTAATGGTGGAATAGAAATTCGAACTACATTCCCATCACTAGAAGGTGCTAAACCAAGATCTGCCTTCTGGATTGCTTTTTCGATTTCTCCAATGGATGATTTATCAAATGGTGTGATCAAAAGTAAACGAGCCTCTGGAACGGAAATTGTAGCTAATTGATTTAATGGGGTTGGAGCACCATAATAATCAACAAAGACACTATTTAGCAATGCTGGATTTGCTCTCCCCGCTCGGACAGTTGCTAGTTGTTTACTGAATGATTGGATCGCTTGTTGCATTTTGTTTTGGGCATCTTTAATTACTGACTGTGACATTAATTATTCCTCCTTATCATTGTACCAATATTTTCACCTAATACAGCACGTTTAATATTTCCCTCTTCAGAGACAGAAAAAACAAGTAAAGGTATATCATTATCCATACATAACGATGAAGCGGTAGCATCCATTACACCAAGTTCCTCGTTTAACATTTGTAAATAAGAAAGTTCATCATATTTTTCTGCATCTTTGTCTAGTTTAGGATCGGCTGTGTAAACACCATCTACATTGTTTTTCGCCATCAAAATAACTTCAGCATCCACTTCTGCTGCTCGCAATGCTGCAGTAGTATCTGTTGAGAAGTATGGATTTCCGGTTCCGGCTGCAAAAATAACCACACGTTTTTTCTGGAGGTGGCGAATTGCTTTACGGCGAATATAAGGCTCTGCAACTTGGCGCATTTCAATGGATGTTTGAACACGGGTTTCAATTCCGCAATTCTCTAGACTATCTTGTAATGCTAATGAATTCATAACTGTAGCAAGCATACCCATGTAATCGGCATTTGCACGATCCATTCCCATCTCGCTACCTACCTTTCCACGCCAAATGTTACCTCCGCCTACAACGATTGCAATTTCTACACCTAGTTCAGAAATATCTTTTACTTGATTAGCAATGGATTGAATAACTTTCGGCTCAATTCCATAACCTTGTTCTCCACTTAATGCTTCTCCACTTAA
Organism: Natronobacillus azotifigens; assembly: GCF_026805325.1. Classification (GTDB taxonomy): domain Bacteria; phylum Bacillota; class Bacilli; order Bacillales; family Amphibacillaceae; genus Natronobacillus; species Natronobacillus azotifigens. The sequence goes on along the minus strand of NZ_JAPRAT010000007.1, from coordinate 35,521 downwards.
TTTTAACACAATTCTTTGATAGCGAGCAGTAGTCATAATAACCTCCATTATGTATTTTTTAGTTTCGTCTGCTTACAAGACTTTTTTGTTTCTAAACAAAAGGGAACACCATGTGTCCCCTATTGTTGTTCACTTGCTGTTCCAATGGGAAGCAGGTTTATTTTTTCATTTGATTCATTACTTCTTCTGCAAAGTTATCTTCACGTTTTTCAAGACCTTCGCCTACTTGATAGCGTACAAATCCTTTTACCGTAGCTCCTTTATCTGCTACTAACTTCTTAACTTTTTGGTCTGGATCTTTAACAAAACCTTGCTCTAATAAACAGATTTCTTCAAAGAACTTACCTAAACGACCTTCTACCATTTTTTCGACAATATTTTCAGGTTTACCTTCATTAAGTGCTTGTTGTTTCAATACTTCTAGTTCTTTTTCCACTTCTTCCGCATCGACAGCATCACGAGATACGTAGCGTGGATTAACAGCTGCAATGTGCATCGCTACATCTTTAGCAAATGCTTCATCTGTTGTTCCTTCCACTACAGTTAATACACCAATATTTCCACCCATATGAATATAAGCACCAAAAGCATCTGCATCTGTTTTTTCAGCAATCGTAAAACGACGAAGAGACAATTTTTCACCTATTTTTGCGATATTGTTATTAATGTGTGTTTCCACAGACTCGCCATCTCCATGAAGTGGTTGAGCTAAAGCTTCCTCAACATTAGCTGGAGTTTGAGTTAATAGGTGTTGTGCCAAATCACTTAGTAATGTTTTGAATTGATCATTTTTTGTTACAAAGTCTGTTTCACAGTTAACTTCTAACAATACTGCTTTATTTCCTTCTGTTACTGTATATGCAGAACCCTCAGCTGCGATACGATCTGCTTTCTTCGCCGCTTTCGAAATTCCTTTTTCACGTAAGTAATCTACCGCTTGCTCCATATCACCATTTGTTTCTGTTAATGCCTTTTTACAATCCATCATACCTGCACCAGTTTTTGCGCGTAATTCTTTAACCATTGCTGCTGTTACTGCCATTATATATTCCTCCTTGTAAGTCGTTGTATTATTAGCTATAAATCTGATATTTATTATCTTTCTAAAAAAGGTGATAAAAGGTTCCCCTCTTATCACCCTTCTAAAACTTTGTTATTATTGCTCAGTAGCTACTTCTTCTGCTGGAGCTTCAACTTCTACTTCTTCCGTTTCTTCGCCTTGTTTAACTTCTAAAATAGCGTCTGCCATTTTTGAAGTTAACAATTTCACAGCACGGATAGCATCATCGTTTGCAGGAATAACATAATCAATTTCATCAGGATCACAGTTTGTATCAACAATTCCTACGATAGGAATGTTTAATTTGTGAGCTTCTGCAACTGCAATACGTTCTTTTCTTGGATCAATGATGAATAATGCATCAGGAACTTTTTTCATCTCTTTAATTCCACCTAGGAATTTAACAAGACGGTCTTTTTCCTTTAATAATCCAACAACTTCTTTTTTCGGTAGCACTTCGAAAGTGCCATCTTCTTCCATGCGTTCGATGTCTTTTAAACGATTAATACGTTTGCGAATCGTACCAAAGTTTGTTAATGTACCACCTAACCAACGTTGATTAATGTAATACTGTCCAGAACGGATCGCTTCTTCTTTAACAGATTCTTGAGCTTGTTTTTTTGTACCAACAAAAAGAACTGTTCCACCGTTTTCAGCTACTTCTTTAATGAAGTTATAAGCTTCATCAACCTTTTTCACTGTCTTTTGTAAATCAATAATATAAATGCCGTTTCTTTCCGTGAAAATGTATTTTTTCATTTTTGGATTCCAACGACGTGTTTGGTGTCCGAAATGTACACCAGCTTCGAGTAGTTGTTTCATTGAAATAACTGCCATGCTTTTGTTTCCTCCTAATAAATTGGTTTTTTGCCTCCGCTTATATCATCTTTATAAGAATACTAATAAAAAATATTAGCACCAATCTTATCATCCATAAGCGTGTGTAATTAACACCAAAAGTAACTATACCATATTGAATATATCCAGGCAAGTAATTTTACCTGTTTTTTTGTTGAAATTTCACTATTAATTCGATCTCTGTTTTTCCTTTGTCCATTTTACGGGCAATGGTTTCTATCGTTTCGCCTTTATTATATAAAGATAGAACTTGCGCAGCAAAAGATTGCTCCATAACATCTGGTTGCTCATTTTCCATTGGAGGTTGATAGCTTTTATACTCTTCCTGTTTTAAATCATTTACAGGATTCTGAGACGTAACATTATTATCCTGAACCTCATCTGCCTTTTGTTTGTCTGGTTCGCGTGAATACCTTGAGTCATCTAGAGCAGAAATTACTTTTTCATTTTCTTCTCGAATTTCCAATAAATATACTGCAAGAAGTTCTTCTATTTCTTTTTTCTCTTGATTTATTTCGTCCCGAATTACAGCAGGTTCAGCTAATTTCACTTTTAGTTGCCGAATGATTACCAGTGTAATGATATGAATAATGAAACTAATCAACAGTAAAAAATATTCCATTTGATCCCTCTTAACCGTTAATATCTATGTTATTCCCTAAAAAAGGGTGATCTATCTCCTGATTTTTCTGGTTGTTTTTTTCTTTGCTATTTTTATTATGTAAATTCTTAGATTGTTTTTGATTGGATAACTTTACTTTTTGATGCAGTTCATTCACGGTTTTTCGTTTCAATTCTTCTTTTTGCAAGTGATCAGCAGTAATAACATCCTGCATAAACTGGCCTCTTTGTTGAATTTGCTCTTGGATTCGACCTGCATCATGAGTACGTGGTAATGCTACTTGCATTTCTACCGCTTTCCAACTCATTAAAATCGCTCCTTCAGTAAATTAAAGAGGTTGAGAAGTGATCTCCCCATCTTCGATATACACTTGAGTGAATTTCTGAACGTTCAATGTTGTCTTCTGATACTTGCCAAAGCACAAATCAACATTTGGATACAATGTTCCTTTAACCATCAGTCTAGCTTTATCTTCTTCCCCTATTTCAACATGCAAAGAAGCTATTTGTTGCTCAACCTTTTCCAGTTTCGCCTCTGTCAATTGAACAGAATTTCGTTGTTTTAATAATAAAATTCTTTCTTTTGAGGAGAGACCGTTACTTGATTGCGCTTTCTTTTCGAGACCATTCCCCAGTTTATTTAATTTTTCTAAGTCGTTTTCTAATGTTTTTTTAGCGAGATTCAGTTGATTTTCTAACTGAAATTGTTCTTGATTAATCCCAATCGCTATTTCTGTTTTCGTATCCATCTTGTTTCCAATATCCTTGGCTTCAATTGTCATTCCAGCAGAGCAAGAACCACCAACAATATTACCGGATTTACAATAGATATGTTCCTTAGCTACGCAAGTACTGTGCATAATAGAGTTTTGCACGACAATATTTTTCCCTGCTTGTACATTGGCTTGATTTATATAATTAATGGTAATGTCGCCACCAGATTTGATTGTTCCTTTTTTCAAACCAGCAATCCCCTCAGAAATGATAACATTCCCACCAGCTTCAATGTGTCCGGCTTCTACTAAGCCATAAATATGCACATCACCTTCAGCTTCTACACGATACCCGTCTGGAACATTACCTCGTATAATAACAGAACCAACAAACTTAACATTCCCTGTTTTCATTGATAGATCCCCTGATACCTCATGAGTATCAAAAACATTGATAACTTTTGGGCCGACACTTAATTGACCTACAGCTGTAGCGTGAAACATATTGGTATTTTCATCATAGCGGACATTTTTTCCTGCACGTATTAATAATGGTTTTCCGTTTTTTGCTGGGAGAGCTTTGTCTAAAATATTTCGACCTGGCTTTCCTTTTGTTGGTTCAATGATCCTTGCGATTTTTTCGTCTTCTTTCAATGATGGAATCTTTTTTATATCACGAAAATTCCTTTTTTCATCTAAATCTAAAGCATCAGTACGTTCACACAAAAATTCAATTTGTCCATCTTCTCCATGCACTGGTTCTATGCCTTTTGCTACCTCAACGGGGTAAATACCAAGGTTATACTCACTCACAACATGATCAATCACGGTATGATCGAAACCAAATTGGACATTATTCTCTTTTAACCAATTTAGTAGCATTTCTGCAGTCAATTCATCCGGTTGGTATTCTTGTTTTACGTCAAGGGAAGCAGACATTTTATCTTTGCTAATACTTAAATCAAAATATTCTTGTAAAGATTCCATGCCGAACGCTCCTTTACATTATTATGATAAAGCCTGCTTTAATTTAAAAATAGCCTGCTTATGAATTTGTGAGATTCGTGATGTGGTTAAGGATAAAACATGTCCAATTTCAGTGAAGGTGAGTTCATCTTGATAAAACAAACTAATTACTAATTGTTCATTTTTATTTAATTCACGAATTGAACATGATAAGTCTTGATATTTCTCCTGTTGCAATAGATTGTCTTCTGGTGTTAGTTGTTTTTTATCTGGAAGGTTATAACCGATACCTTCTTTCAAATCATCTGAATCACTTGATTTTTCTTCAATGGATAATAAATTAGCGAATAAAGAATCCTTTGAGATAGTCTCTACTTCGTTGACATTCATACTTAAATGGTTAGCAATTTCCTTGACGGTAGGTTGTCGATAGAGTTCTTGCTCTAATACTTGGGTTGCTTGTTCAATTTTCTTTGCTTTTTCTCTTGTGGACCTTGGAAGCCAGTCTTCTTTTCGGAGACCATCAATAATTGCACCTCGTATACGAAACGAAGCATACGTGTCAAATTTAAGATCACGAGAAGGATCAAATTTTTGTAACGCATCATATAGCCCATATATTCCTAAGCTTCGAATATCATCTTTTAATACACTCTTGGGTAAGTGAACTGCTATTCGTTGAACATGATAATCAACAAGGTAAAGGTAGTGCTCAACGAGTAGATTGGCCGAATGTTTATCTCTTCTTTTGATCCAATTGTTCCATAAATCTTCTGTAGATATCTTCACATCAGTCACCCTACCGCCTCGCAATCCTTTTATATTTCTGTCTCACCTTGACTTACTGTACGGATTTTTAACATATTCGTCTCTAGGTTAAATTCAATCGTTCTCCCACTATTACCATGAACATCTTCCGCTATAATAGGAATTCGATACTCCGTTAATATTTGCTTTACCGCCTCTACATTCCTTGCACCAACACGTAACATGTCATTAGAGGAGCTGAATGAGAACATTTGGGCACCTCCAGCAATCTTCGCTTTTAAGGCGAATTTCCTTGCACCATCGCGAAGTAATTGGTTGACTAGAAACGGTATAGCTGTATCTGCATACTTTAACTCATTTAAATCGCTTCGTTTAGATAAAGAAGAATCAGGAAGCATAACATGTGACATACCAGCAATATTTAAAGATGAATCATAGACAACAACACCAACACAAGAACCTAGGCCTGATGTTCGCAAAACATCCGGAGATTTTGCGAACTTTAAATCAGCTATGCCTACTTTAATTATCTCGTTCGTTTGAATTGTCACTGTTCTGATACACCTAATCGATCAAATATCTTAGGGAATGAATCCGGATCTGGTAGTAAAAAGAAATGACCTGTAATTGGTTCGCGATCATTCTCATGATCATCTATAATTGTATCAATAATAATCGCATAATCGCTAACTTGAGAAAGTTCCATTAAACCTTCTGCCAATATTGCACCAGCCATATCTATTGTTAACAGTGGTACAGAGGGTTGTAACAATACTTGAATAAAATCTGACAATGCTGACAAATAAGCTCCGGCTAGTATATTACCTAACTCTTGTAATGCAGATAACGCCATCTCATCTAAAGGTGGTTGTTCAACAGAAAATGACTCAATACCTGTCATTTCCTTCACAAAAGTTTCGGCTTCACCTGGCGATAAGACAAAAAACATGTTCCCAGGAGCTTCTCCTTCAATTCGCAAAAAAACAGCAACAATTAATTTATCAGCACCACCAACTAAATCCATCATTTGATCAAAACCTACTACTCGAACAGCAGGTACATTCATATCGACCTTGTGATTTAATAACATAGATAGTGATGTAGCGGCATTACCCGAACCAATATTTCCGATTTCTTTTAGGGTATCTAATTGGTATTCTGTTAATGATTCAATAAATGAAGACATTTGTACACCTACTAACCTTTTTATATAACTATTATTTAGCTAAACTTTTGATTGATTCATGAGATAAAACTTTATCTATATTTAATAATATGAGTAAACGATCTTCTAGTTTTGCAACTCCATCGATGTATTCAATCCGCTCAGTACCTACTACTTCTGGAGCTGGTTCAATTTTCTCATTTGGAATATCAATAACGTCATAAGCTGCATCGACGATAAGCCCAACCTCCATATTATTTGGGTGGATAATAATCATACGTGTACTTTCTGTGTACGATAAATCATCAAAACCAAAGCGCGAACGAAGATCAATAATCGGTGTTACTACACCACGAAGGTTCAAAACTCCTTTTACGAAATTAGGTGTTCCGGGTACGCGAGTAATGTGCATCATTCTTTCGATTGAGCCAACAAGATCGACTGGCATTGCGTATTCTTCTTTGTTCAATTGAAAAACAATTGATTTTAAAAACTGTTTTGATTCTTCAGACATCATGTTTCCCCCTTCTTATTTAATCAAAGCATTGGTATCTACAATAAGTGCAACTTGGCCATCACCAAGAATTGTTGCACCAGAAATAGCAAATACATCTGTTAAATAATTACCTAATGATTTTAAAACAACTTCTTGCTGACCGATAAAAGTATCTACAATTAATCCTGCCATTTTATCTCCTTGACGAATAATTACAGTAGAAAAGTACTCTTCATCCGTTAATTCACCCGGGACATTGAATACCTCTTTAACTGAGATTAAAGGTACAACCTTCCCACGAAAATCAATCACTTGCTTGTTATGGGCTTGCATGATATCTTTCTTATTTACAATCGATGTTTCAATTATAGAGGATAATGGTATTGCAAATTTTTCTTCTTGTACTTCAACAAGCATAACAGAGATAATGGATAGCGTTAATGGTAGCTGAATAGAGAATACAGAACCTTGTCCATTATTAGAATCAATCATAATATTACCACCTAAAGATTCGATGGTATTACGCACAACATCTAACCCAACTCCACGACCGGAGATATCTGAAATTTGGTCAGCGGTTGAGAAACCACTTTCCATAATCAGTTGATAGACTTGACTATCCGTTAATGTATTAGCCTCATCTAAAGTAATTACACCATTTGACACTGCTTTGTTAATAACTTTTTCTCGATTAATACCCGCTCCATCGTCAGAAATTTCAATGAAGACATGGTTACCACTGTGATATGCATTCAGCTTAAGAACGCCTTCTTCAGGTTTCCCTTTTTCTTTCCGAATAGCAGGTGTTTCAATACCATGATCCAATGCATTTCGAATTAAATGAACAAGAGGATCTCCAATTTCATCAATAACAGTTCGATCTAATTCAGTATCAGCTCCAAAAATTTGCAAATCAATCTTTTTATCTAAATCTTTCGCCAATTGACGTACCATTCTAGGGAATCGATTAAATACTTGGTCAATTGGTACCATTCTCATATTCAAAATAATATTTTGTAGATCTCCAGATATACGAGACATTCTCTCTACTGTTTCTTGCAATTCATTATTACGAAGCGTTCCTGAGATTTGTTCTAACCGACCACGATCAATAACTAGTTCTTCAAAAAGATTCATCAAAGCATCAAGACGCTCAATGTTTACTCGAATCGTTTTACTCGTTACCTGTTCTTTAACTGAATCTTTTACTTCTTTTTTACTCGTTGTATTGTTTGGTGTTACGTTATTTTGTAGCTCTGTTTCTGCTTCCACAAGAGCTGTTTCACTATTATGGAGATTGTCCAATGAAAATTCCTCTACTTCCACCGTATCAATCTCTGAAACTTTCAAAACTTTCTGCTTAACTTCATCTACTGAATCTTTGGTGACAAGGATGACGGTAAAGTCAAACTCAAAATTTTCATCTTCTAGCTCGGAAACAGTTGGTTCGGATTTAATAACTTCACCGATCTGCTCTAATATTTCAAAAATCATGTAGACACGGGCAGCTTTTAATAAGCATGTTTTCTGTAAGGTTACAGTAAGTTGATAATTAAAGAATCCTTTTTCAGCAGATTGTTGTAGAACAGCTGTCTCAAACTGATCTAAATTACCAATCTGAAGACTCGTTGAAGTTTTGGATTCCTGATTGTTTGCATCTTTGTTTTCTAAGTTGATAGACTCACCTTTTTCAATTGCTTGAAGTTGATTGACAAGTACAGATACATCTTTCTTTCCTTCTCCACCACCAATAATATCAAATACCATTGATTCCAATTCATCTACTGCATTAAATACTACATCAAGAATGTTAGAGTCAATCGATAATTTATTATTTCTAACTGCGTCCAATACATTCTCCATCTTATGTGTAAGATCTGCTAGGTCCTGAAATCCCATTGTTGCTGACATACCTTTTAAAGTATGAGCAGAGCGGAAAATTTCATTTACTGTGTCCAAATTGGTAGGGTTTTTTTCTAATTCCAACAAATGATCATTCAATGATTGAATATGTTCTTTACTTTCTTCGATAAATACGTCTAGATACTCGTTCATTTCCATGCTATTCACCTCTAGCTTTCAATTGGTTAACTAACGTTTCTGCAATATCGGGTAATTTAACAACAAAATCTACTAACTTCGTCTTTTCAGCGGCTTTTGGCATACCATATACAACGCAGGTTTCCTTTGCTTCAGAGACAATTACTGTGTTCTTCTTTTTACTTTTTAATTCCACTAAACCCTCTGCACCATCTGCACCCATACCAGTCATAACAACAGCATAAACTTTGCATTGCTGGATAGCGGAAAGGGATTCGAATAACACATCAACAGATGGTTGATGACCATTTCGATTATCTTCTTGAACCACGTTAGCCTGAAGACCTTTCCCTCTATTAACTACTTTGAAATGGTACCCACCTTTAGCAATATAAACTGTTCCATTTTGCAAATATTCTCCATCGGTAACTTCACGCACATGTACTTGTGAGAGTTGATCTAAACGATTAGCTAACGATTTTGTAAATCCTGGAGGCATATGTTGTACAACCACAATCGGAACAGGTAAGTCCTTAGGTATCTGTGTAATTACTTGTTGTAAAGCTCGTGGCCCGCCTGTTGATGTTCCAATTGCTAGGATTGATTTTTCTGAATTATTTCGACGCGGCATAGGAGTAGGGTGAAAGAGAGCAACTGGTTTTGCTGGTTCCTTTTGCGCTAGTTTCTCTACTTTGATCTTCATCGCTTGAAGAACCTTTGTTTTAATTTCGGCTTCTTTCTCACGAATGTTTAATGAAATGGAACCTGATGGTTTAGTTATAAAATCAACAGCACCCATTTCCATCGATTCTAAGGTTTTATCTGCTCCTTCCTTCGTTAAACTAGAAAGCATAATAACTGGTCTCGGTTTTTCTTGCATTATTTTTCTTAATGTCGTGATGCCATCCATAATTGGCATCTCAATATCAAGTGTAACAACGTCTGGATTTAATTTTTCTATTTTCTCAAGGGCATCTTGACCATTACGTGCAGTTCCTACCACAGTAATTCGACTATGTGATTCTAGAATATCTGTTATCATTTTACGCATAAAAGCAGAGTCATCCACTACTAACGCTTTAATAATCGTCATGGTCATCTACCTTTCTATCATAAACTTTTTCAATTTCCTTATGAATGTGGACGGGGTCTTTTTATTAATATCAATAGACCCGGTTAAGTATTGAGAAACAATCTCGTTCATTGCCTTAGTCACATCTGCTTTTGGATCGAAACTAGTAAATGGTATTTGTTTTAAAACAGCTTTAGAAACTGCTTTATCATAAGGCAAAATACCGAGCGGTTCGACATTTTTTGCCAAGAATTTAATCATAACCTGTTGTAATCTATTCATAATAGCTTTACCGTCTTTGTTTGATTCAGCGCGATTCACTAATATACGAAAAGGAATGTTATCGTTTTTGGCATGAATATGTTTCATCATAGCATAAGCATCCATCATTGATGTTGGCTCTGGTGTTGTTACGACAAAACATTCATCAGCAGCTAATATATAATATAAACTATCTCTTGTTGCACCAGCTCCCATGTCGAAAAATATATAGTCATACTGGTGAATTAATTCATCAAATTGATGAAGGAAATAAGTGAACTTTTCTTCGTTCATACTAAAAACATCGGTAAGTCCTGATCCAGCAGCAATATAAGATAAAGAGTATGGTCCTGTCTCTATAATATCATGAATTGATAACTGATTGTCGAACATTTGTACAATTGATTTTTTCGCATGGACACCGAGAAGAATGTCGATATTCCCCATACCAATATCTAAATCAAACAAGAGCACTTGTTTACCAGATTTAGCAAGTGATAAAGCGAAATTTAATGTGAAGTTAGACTTACCAACTCCACCTTTACCACTTACAACAGCAATTGTCTTAGCTTGTTTCGTTGCATGCAATTTATCCATTCTCTTTCTCAAATTGTGTGCCTGATCACTACTCATTATTCAGTTCTCCCATAACAAGTTGTGCGATTTCTTTTCCACTTGCTTCTTCAATATCATCAGGAACGTCTTGCCCATAAGTTAAATAAGCAACACCGATTTTGTATTGTAAAGCCAAGTTTATTATGGCTCCAAAACTAGAAGTTTCATCTTTTTTGGTGAAAATTAACTTTTTTAACGGCACAGCATCAAACTGTTGATAAATATCCGCCAAATCCCTTGATTTTGTTGTTAACGAAAGTACTAGATAGGTTTCAATGTCATGTTCTAAATCGACAATCTTACCTAAATCAGCGATATATTTGGGATCACGGAAGTTTCGGCCTGCAGTATCAACAAAAACAATATCATAACTCTGAAATTTCAGCCTGGCTTTTTGATAATCTTCCATAGTGTAGGCAATCTCGAGTGGGATATCGAGAATTTTTGAATACGTTTTTAATTGATCAATAGCGGCAATTCGATAAGTATCCGTTGTGATCAAGGCTACTTTCTTCCCATCTTTTAACATGCTATTTGCAGCAATTTTTGCAATGGTTGTTGTTTTCCCTACACCAGTTGGGCCAACAAGATGGACGAATTTTTTTTGATAGCTTATTTTTCCACAGTCAAAACGATTTAACTCTTGTTCTATATATTGATAAGCCTGTTCTTTCACTTCTTGATAAGTAGCTTGTTCACTATTATTATTTTGGGTTAGCTCCTCAATAATTGAATGAGCAATTTCATCGGCAATTTCATTTTCAACTAACTCATCATAAACAGATTGATAACCTGCTGGATAGGTTCTTTCTGTATTATCTGCTACACTGCTTTCCATCCATTTACGTAAAGAGCGTAATTCTTCTAAAACAACTTGTTGTTGCTTATCGGGGTGTTTTTCATCAGCAAAAGACATAACCTGCTTGAAACTGGTAGTCTCTTGTTTAGGTTTGGGTGGTGGCGTTGGTTCTGGATCAACTGCTGCAACCACTTCTATATTACGTTTCTTAAATAAACCGAGAAAACCGCCTGTATATACTCCTTTAGAATGAAGGATGACAGCATCATTTCCCAACTCTTTTCTTACCTTTTGCATTACTTCTGGCATCGTAGGCGCTATAAATTTTTTTACTTTCATCCGATATTCACCACTCCAACACTTTGGACATCTAGATTAGGTTCCAGTTCATTATACGACAAAACAACAACATTAGGAAAAAAGCGATCCAATAACTGTTTTACATACATTCGAATTGTAGGAGAACATAATATAATTGGAATTTCTTCCTGCATGGAAACTTGTTCTACTTTTTCTGTAACAGATCGGATTATTTTCTGCTGTGAATCCGGATCTAATGCTAAGTAATTTCCATGTTCTGTTTGCTGTACATGTTCGGCAATTAACTGTTCTACTTCTCCAGCCACCGTAATTACTTTCAATGATGGATTTCCTTGAGTATATTGCTTTGTTATTTGAGAAGCAAGAGATTGACGAGCATATTCTCCCAACAATTCTGGATCATTTGTCATTTTGCCGAAATCAGCTAATGTTTCAAAAATTACAGGTAAATTACGAACCGATACTTGTTCGCGCAATAGTTTTCCTAATACTTTTTGAATTTCTCCAACCCCCAGTGGCTCTGGAGTCACTTCTTCTACTAAAATTGGGTATGATTCTTTTAAGTGATCGATCAATTGTTTTGTTTCTTGTCTTCCTAACAATAAATGTGCATGCTTCTTAATGATTTCTGTAATATGGGTAGACACTACAGACGCTGGATCTACTACCGTGTATCCTGACAATTCAGCATCATCTTTTACTTCTTCACTTATCCATTTTGCGGGTAGTCCAAATGCTGGCTCTGTTGTATCCACACCTTCTAAATCATCTTCTTCCATTCCAGGTGTCATTGCTAGGTAATGATCGAGCATTAGTTCGCCTTGAGCTACTTCATTTCCTTTGATCTTGAGTTGATAAGCATTAGGACTTAACTGAATATTATCACGAATTCGAACAACAGGAATGACAATACCAAATTCAATCGCTAGCTGTCTACGTATCATAACAATTCTGTCCATCAGATCTCCACCTTGATTAGCATCTACCAATGGAATTAAAGCATAACCAAATTCGAATTCAATTGGATCCATGCTGATCAGGTCAACTACGTTTTCTGGTGATTTCATTTGTTCTGTGGTTTCTTGTTCTTCTTCTAACTCACGATCAATTGCCAATTCCTTTTTAGGTCGTGAAAGTAAATAACCACTAATGATTAACACGCCAGCGATCGAGGTTGTCAGCATCGGATTCATTGGTGTGAATCCGAATAAAAGTATCGTACCACCTGCAATGTAAAGCAAGTGCGGATATTGTAGTAATTGTCCTGTAACATCGCTGCTTAAGTTACCTTCTGAAGCTGTTCTAGTTACGACAATTCCCGTTGCGGTTGCAATTAATAATGCTGGTATTTGACTTACAAGGCCGTCCCCTACCGTTAATTGCATATAAGTAGATATTGCTTGCTGAAAACTCATATTTTCTTGCATCATCCCGATGATTAATCCAAATATAATGTTGATTAAAACGATGATAATACCAGCAATCGCATCTCCTTTTACGAATTTACTAGCACCATCCATTGCACCATAAAAATCAGCTTCTTGTTCAATTTTTTGTCTACGTGCTTTTGCTTGTTGTTCATTAATTAGACCTGCATTAAGATCAGCATCAATACTCATCTGTTTTCCCGGCATCGCATCTAGGGTAAATCTCGCTCCTACCTCTGAAACTCGCTCACTACCTTTAGTGATAACAATAAATTGAATGATAACAAGAATCGTAAATACTACAAAACCAACTAAAGGATTTTCACCAATTACAAAAGTACCAAAAGTGGCCACAACATCCCCAGCATCTGCTTCCCCCAAAATAGATCTCGTTGTAGAAACATTTAACCCTAATCGAAATAGTGTTAACAATAATAACAACGAAGGTAAAATAGAAAATTGTAATGGTTCGGACGTGTTCATGGCTACTAATATCACAATTAACGAGAGGGAAATATTCATTAAAATTAATATACTTAAAATCCACCCTGGTAGCGGGATGATTAACATAATTATGATGGTAATAACAAATAATAGTACCGATAAATCTTTTGCCTTCATCATATTCTCTCTCTCCTTCCAAGCTGTTTACGCTTTACGTTCTAATTGATAAACATAGGCTAAAACTTCTGCAACAGCTTGGTAAAACTCTTCGGTAATAGCTTGACCAATTTCTATCTCTGCGTATAACGCTCTTGCTAAAGTTCGATTCTCCACCAATGTTACTTGATGGTTCTTTGCAATATCACGGATTTTAAATGCAACATAATCAACACCTTTAGCAACAACATAAGGGGCGTCTGATTTATTTTCATCGTATTTAATAGCGATAGCATAATGAGTTGGGTTCGTGATTACTACATCTGCATTAGGGATTTCACTCATCATTCTCCTCATCGCCATCTGTCTTTGACGTTCTTTAATTTTTGATTTAATTAAAGGATCCCCTTCAATATTTTTATGTTCATCTTTAATGTCGTTTTTTGACATTTTAATATTTTTTTCATAATCATATCTTTGATAAGCATAATCAATAATCGATACAATTAATAATGCTATGGAAGCAAAGGCACCCATTAATATGGCTGTGTTAGAAAAAAAAGCAAGCGCTCCGTCAATATTCTTTCCTGCTAACATCATCATTTCATCTTTATTTAACCATAAAATAGAGAAAGTTATCGTACCAATTACACTGATTTTCATGAGTGACTTGACCAATTCGACTAAAGCACGAGCAGAAAAAATTCGCTTTGCTCCTTGAATTGGGTCTATTTTATCTAATTTCATTTGTAATGGTTCTGTCGTAAAAAGAAAGCCTATCTGCATAAAATTTGCAGCTAGTCCTGCTATGATAGCTATTCCCATTACTGGTGCTATTGTAATAGCAATATAAAGTAATACTTCAGAAAAAATGATTTGAAAATGATCTGGTGTAAGATCCCAAACAATATATTCTGTGAATGTTTTTGTATATAAATTTGTCATTCGATCTTGCCAAAATGGACCTATAACAAGAAATAGCATAAAAATAAAGAATAATAAGATCGAAGTATTAACATCCTGGCTTTTGGCTACTTGTCCTTTTTTTCTCGTATCTTCTCGTTTCTTCGGAGTTGCTTTCTCGGTTTTTTCACCTGAAAAAAATTGCAGGTCTAATCGTAGTTCCATTGAGTCAAGCACCTCCAAATAACTGCATAAAAACATACATCATTTCAAGCATATAAGCGAATAATCTTCGAACTAGTCCCATATAGATTGCCATAAACATTGTGAGAACAAATAAAGAAACAAGTATTTTCAGTGGCAAACCAACTACAAAAACATTTAATTGTGGTACGGTTCTTGCAATAATCCCCAAAGCAACGTCAACTAGAAATAAGCAACCTACTAGAGGAATAGCCAACTGAAAAGCAATCAAAAACAATTGATTAAACATGTGTACAATCGTAAGCAAAATTGTTTCATCTGTAAAATTAATAAATTGATCCAGTGGAATCATTTCAAAACTATAAAATGCTCCATTGATAAGTAAATGATGACCATCAACCGCTAATAAAAACAACAAGGCGAAAGTATAAAAGTATTGACCAATCACGGGGCTTTGTGCACCTGTTTGAGGATCGACCACATTTGCAATAGCAAAACCCATCTGAAAATCAATAAACCCTCCCGCTATTTGAACAGCAGCTAAAATCATGTATGCAACTAACCCAAGTAAAAGCCCAACAATAGCTTCCTTCCCAATTAACAATAAAAAAGTATAATCTAACGATATCTCAGGAATATCAAGGGTATATAAAATAATCCAACTGATAAAAAATGCGGTCCCAATTTTAAAAGGGGTTGGAATATTACGATACGAAAAAATGGGAACGGTTGAGAAAAAAGCTCCAAATCGAACAAGTATTAGTAAAAATGCGGGTATTGTATTCATATCAAATAATGTTAGCATGAATTTACCCTACAAATTGATTTAAATTTTGTAGAATATTACTCGCAAAGTCTAGCATCCGTCCAAGCATCCAAGGACCAAAAACAACTAAACCAAAGAGTACTGCAACAATCTTAGGAATGAATGCAAGTGTCTGCTCTTGAATTTGCGTTGTTGCTTGAAAAATACTAACCAACAAACCGACAGCAAGTGCTAATAGTAACAATGGACCTGCAACGATTAATACGGTATAAATACCTTCCTCAGCTAATGAAATAACAAATTCTCCACTCATCACACCACACTCCTTCCTTGTTTTGTTTACTAACTAAAACCTTGCAACAATGACTGGGTGATTAAATACCAACCATCCACCAAGACAAACAATAAAACTTTAAATGGTAAAGAAATCATTACTGGCGGTAACATCATCATTCCCATTGACATAAGAACACTTGCAACTGTCATATCGATAACGAGAAAGGGAATGAAAATCATAAACCCCATTTGAAATGCGGTTTTTAATTCACTAATGGCAAACGCTGGAACTAGTACCGTTAACGGTATGTCTTCTATGCTTGAAGGACTTTCTACTCCACTATAATTTAAGAACAAAGCTAAATCTCGCTGTCTTGTATGTCTAGCCATAAATTCCTTAATTGGAGTACTCGCTAGCTCATATGCTTCTTCTAGCGTTATTTCTTCGTTCATAAGTGGTGAAATAGCCTCTTCATTTATCTGGGAAAAGGTTGGTGCCATAATAAAAAATGTTAAAAATAAAGCTATACCGATTAATACTTGATTTGGTGGCATTTGTTGTGTTGCAAGTGATGTTCTGGTAAATGATAATACAATAATAATTCTTGTAAAACTTGTTAATAAGATCAGAATGCTTGGCGCTAAAGAGAAAATCGTTAATAGTAGTAATAATTGAACAGCTGTAGACACGTTACCGGGATCTGTACCTGAGAATATCTCAACAAATTCATTCATGAGTATCTTCTTCCTTTTGTTGATCTCTTATCATTTTTCTTTTTTCCTTCATTGCATGTAACTCATTTTTAAACATAGAAGCAAAAGGATCTGATGTTTTTTCATGTTGATCTGACTGTGTCTTGTTGCTCATTCTTTTAAACTTATTACCGATTGTCTCTATAATCTGATTTGCTTGTAATTGGCTTTCTTCGCGCTCCTGTAATAAGGTTGTTTTTGTCTCTTCATCCGTAATCTCTGTTAACATCTCCACATTCTCTCCTACACCAACAACAAAAAATTGCTTACCAATTCGAATAATTTGCATAGACTTATTTGACCCTAACGAAACCCCTCCATAGTTTTCTAGCATTTCCCCATGCTTTGAAAGTTTTCCGTTACGATTGAATAGTTTTAACAACAAATAAATTAAACCGAGAATTACACCCAGTGCTAGAATGATTTGAACAAAAATAATAAAGGGATTCATGTTGTTATCTCCACCGAGTAAATTTGATTCAGTCGCTGGTGGGGACTCTATTGTCTCCGCCTCATCAGTTTCTGTTTCATTATCATTCATCGAATCATTTTCAAATAATTCATTAACAAAACCATTTGAATTGTCTTCTGCTATAGTGAATTCTGGAAATAAGAATAGAACGAACAAACTAGTTACGAATACTAACAATATTTTCATCATTTTTATTAGTCCAATGCTTTTTGAATAGCCTCGATAACACGTTCTGCTTGAAATGGTTTAACAATAAAGTCCTTCGCGCCTGCTTGAATCGCATCGATAACCATGGCTTGTTGTCCCATTGCCGAACACATAATAACAATTGCATTTGAATTGATTGCTTTGATTTCTTTTAATGCTGCAATCCCATCTTTCTCAGGCATTGTAATATCCATTGTAACTAAATCTGGAGTTAATTCTTGATATTTTTCTACTGCTTGTACACCGTCAGCTGCTTCACCAACAACATCAAAACCATTTTTGGATAAAATATCCTTAATCATCATTCTCATAAAAGCTGCATCATCTACAATTAATACTTTTTTCGCCATTCGGTTTTCCTCCTAAATTCTTACCTAAGTTTTTTCAATCGATCAGATTGACTTACAATATCCGTTACACGAACACCAAAATTTTCATCAATAACAACTACTTCTCCCTGTGCAATCAACTTATTATTGACATGAATATCAACCGGCTCACCAGCAAGTTTATCTAATTCAATAATAGAACCTGATGATAATTCTAATATATCACGAACTGCTCGTTTCGTTCGCCCAAGCTCCACAGTTACTTGCAAAGGAATATCTAATAACATATCAAGATTTTTTTTCTCTGCTTGTGGTAATTGAACTTCTTCAAAACTAGAAAAAGATGCTGATTGAATATCTCCAGTTGTTTGGCTTGGTTCTCCTATGTTTCTCGGACTACGGCTTTGTTGTGTTTGCTCTGTCTGAGTTACTTGTTCGTTTGTGGAACTTGTAGAACTTGGCTTCGTTACTGTTTCTTGAGTTTGTTCAACTGGTTGTTCTGTTGGAGCATTTAGTAAGCCATCCACCATTTCTTTCGCAAAGCCAACTGGTAACAGTTGCATGATGCTTGAATCAATTAGATCACCAATTTGCAACTGAAAAGAAACTTTAATTAAGACATCATCTGGAGGGAGGTATTGATTACTTCCATCTTCTTTCACATCTAGCATCATAATAGATGGCGGTGAAATATCTACCCTTTTTGTAAATACAGTCGACATACTTGTGGCAGCCGTTCCCATCATTTGATTCATTGCTTCTTGAACAGCACTCATGTGTATTTCATTTAATTCAACGGCATCCGTTTGTCCGTCACCACCAAGCATTAAATCAGCGATAATTGCTGCATCGTTAGATTTTAAGACGAATATGTTAGCACCTTCAAATCCATCTGTATACTCAACCTCTACCCCAACATGTGGTTGAGGAAATTCATTTTCCAAATCACTACGTTTGATGACTGAAATAGTGGGTGTAGTGATATCAACTTTTTGATTTAATAAAGTTGCTAAGGTTGTTGCCGAACTGCCAAACGAAATATTTCCTATTTCACCTAGGGCGTCTCGCTCTATCTCGGACATGATCGCCGAGATATCTTCTTCTCCGCTATCAGTTTCAGTACTTCCTTCATCATCAGCATTATTTAACAATGCGTCTATTTCATCTTGTGATAACATTCCATCATTCATCATTTGGATTCCCCCCTTTTATTTCTTCTAGAATTTGCACAGCAAGCTTGTTTTTCTTCTTACCAGGTTGAACATAGAATAGTTCCTCCTGATCCGCTTGCATGATTAAAGGATCCTCTATTGCTTGATTCAAATGCAAGATATCATCTTTTTGTAAATTCAAAAGATCCTCAACAGAAATAGTAGTCTTCCCTAATAATACTTGCAAATCCAATTTAGCTACTTCTAAATTCTTTGTTAAATTGTCATATTCTTGTGGTTTTCTTTCTTTTGGCTTCTCCGTTTGCATCCAATAATGTGCGGATAGTTTTGGTATGATTGGCTCTAGAACCACATGAGGAATACAAATATTAATCATTCCACTACTCTCACCGATCGTCGTGTTCAACGAAACGACAACGACTGTCTCATTGGGAGATACGAGCTGTAAAAATTGTGGATTCACTTCGAATTCCTCGAGCAGAGGGTCAATTTCCGCAACAGAAGACCATGCTTCTTGTAAATTGTCTAATGATTTTTCAAATAATTGTGACATGATCGTTGATTCAATTTCGGTTAAATTCTCAATCTTATTTACACTATTTCCTTTTCCACCTAAAATACGGTCCAGCATAGCATAAGCAATATTCGGATTAAACTCAAAGATAATACGTCCTTCCAACGGAGCCATACTAAATATATTTAGTACAGTCATTGTTGGGATGGAACGAATAAACTCCTCATAAGGAATTTGATCTACAGACGCAACAGAAATATGTACATAAGTACGTAACTGTGCGGAGAAATACGTTGTTAGTAATCGAGCAAAATTTTCATGAATTCTTGAAATACTTCTGATTTGATCTTTTGAAAATCGAAGTGCTCGCTTAAAATCATATACACGAACTTTTTTTTCTTTTTCTTCTTGCTTTAGTTGATTAGCATCCATCTCACCAGATGAGAGTGCAGATAAAAGGGCATCGATCTCATTCTGGGATAAAACTTCATCAGGCACGACCTTCACCTCCTAAGCAGGAGCTCATATTACTGTACAATTTTACTGACAATATAAATATCAGTAATTTCCCCTTCGGTCATCAGCTCATTCATTTTGTTTTTTAAATTCATCTCAAATTCTTCTAGATCCGATTGTAATTCAGACGCTGTCACATCTACGGACTCTTTTATTAACAAATTTTTAAATTGAAATTGTCTTTTTTCAATTTCCTCTGTAGCATCGCTACTGTTCGTAATAATATTAAATTGAATTCTTGCAAAACTATTTCCTTTTAGATCAATGTTAATTTCTTCTGTAGTAAAAGAATAAGCTATTTGTTCGTCAATCGTAGGTTCGCGATCAGGATCATCGTCATTTAACAAGATAAAAATTATTGCTCCTAGTCCTACAATAGCGATAATAACTAAGGATATAAGTAAAATCTTAAAAAGTTTAGCATTCATCTTCGTCACCCGCTTCTTTTTGCCATCCTTGTAAACCGATTTGTTGATAATAACGATTTACTAAATCAACCACCGTTTGTTCGGTTTCTTTGACAACTAATTTCCTTCCATTCGTCAATGTAATGGTTGTATCTGGGAAAGATTGTATTCGCTCAATGTAAAGAGCGTTTAGTGTAAAGGTATCGCCATTAAAATTCGTAACTTCTATCATCTTTTATGATAGGAGCAAACAAACGAATGTTTGCCCCATCCTCCTAACTATCGTTTCAAATTGACTAATTCTTGTAAGATTTCATCGGAAGTAGTAATGATTCTCGTATTTGCTTGGAAACCACGTTGTGCAACGATCATATCGGTAAACTCTTCTGCTAAATCGACGTTTGACATTTCTATAGCACCGGACACCAATGTTGCTACCCCCGCTGATTCTGGCTCAAATAACGTAACTAAATCGTCATCACCAGTAAACATTCCATCATTGACACTAGAACGGAACATGTTCCCTCCGATTTTTTCCAAACCGCCAGGATTAGAAAAATTCGCCAACATGATTTGTCCGGCACTTTGCGTTTCACCAGATGCATCAATATAATTCACAACACCATTACCTTGAATACTAAAGCTAGCAGCACCCTCTGGTATTCGAATTCGAGAATTATCACCCTGTATTGGATTTCCTTCTTGATCTAAACCATTTCGACCAATCAAGTACTGACCATTAGCATTTACAATATATCCATTATCATCAAAATACATGTTTCCTGCTCGTGAGAATAATATTTCTGTTTCTGCTAAATCAATATCATTGACATCTTCTGCAATGCCTGACCCAAATACAAACATGCCATCCCCTTCTAAAGCCAGATCCAAGGTACGGTTTGTTGTTTGGAGGTTTCCCCCAGTATGGATATTATCGATCGAGCCAATTTGTGAACCTAATCCTACTTGCGCCGGATTAATCCCCCCTCGTATAGCGGTAGGAGCAGAAGCACCTGCAATCGTTTGACTCATCATATCTTGAAATGTTACACGACCTTTTTTAAATCCAGCCGTATTAACGTTAGCGATATTATTACCAACGACATCTAACTGTGTTTGAAAACCTTTCATACCTGAAATCCCTGCATACATTGAACGTAACATGTAAAAATCATTCCTCTCATTTGTCCTACTGTATCAATCAGTCAACAGTGGTGAAGGCTTCCCATTCGGGTCCAGCCTAGTCTAAAACAATCGTTCCATCAATATTTGTAAAAATCCTACTTTTCGCTTCTTGTCGATTCATTGCTGTAACTACCATATTGTTTTTTGCACTAACGAGTAAAGTTGCTTCATCAGTGATCACTAAAGAATCAGAGATTCCTTTTTGTCTTGCCTCATTTACTTGTGAAGCAATCTCTTGCCATTTTTCTTCAGAAATCTCTATGTTTCTTTCTGTTAAGCGGACTTGTGCATGTTTACTAACCTTAAGGACCTCTCCCTTAGCTTTTTGAAACACTTCCTGAAAAGGTGTATGGCTATTTTTCTCTTTTAACTTCTCAGTTCGTTTCGGCAATAGAGCACCTTGATGAACTTGTTGGATACGATGATCCATTCTTATTACTCCTTCCTTTATTGATCAGCAGAAGGTTTGTTAATGCGAAGAATTTCATCTGTATATATCTTCTGACCATTTACTAATTCGATGACTGCATAGCCTTCACGTTCGCTAATCGCGATCACTTCACTATTTACGATTTCCTTAGGCTGTACAATTTTGTTTGTCTCTTCATCGAGTTTATAGAAAGAAACTTCTTTTCCAATCAAATGACTGTATTGAATCACTGGTGAAACCGTTTGATTTTGAACAAGTTTACTTATCGATGTGTTCATATTCATCATTTGTTCAAGTGAAGAAAATGTAGCCATTTGAGAAATGAATTCTGTATCATCCATCGGATTCAATGGGTCTTGATTTTGAATTTGTGCCATTAATATTTTTAAAAACTCATCTTTGCCTAAATCAGCACTAGGGGTAGACCTTGGTTGATTACTTAAATAATAGGAAGGGTCAATTCTTGTCACAGGTATCACCTACACTCTCTCATTCATAAGTATTTCTTCAAAACTTCTCTCTTGATAATCCCCATTTTGGCTTTGTTCTTGATCGTTGCTTCTTTGTTCCTTTTGATCGGAGGATTGTGATAATTGCTCTTCATGCTGATCTACCCATTCCTGTTTACCTATCGAAAGATCTTGGGGTTCTTGTTTTTCAATCACAACTTGTTGTGGAGAAAACATATGCCTCAGTTCTTTAAGATTGGCTTCTAAAGCTTCTTTTGTTGCTTGTGTTGTAGCAGTTATCTTTACTAACATTTCTCCGTCGATTTCAGTTAATTGAACCATTATTTCCCCAAGTGAAGCAGGAGTTATGCGTAACATCAATTGTTTTGCTCCATTAGGTGAAGACATGAATGTGCTTTTAGAAATAGCCAGTTCGAATTTTTCTAGCAATTGATTTGCAAATTTCTGATGATCCCCAGTTGGTTCTGCGACGTGGACCGTAAATTGCTCCAATTGAGATATAGCTGCTGTACTAATAAATTGATCAGAAAATCCTTTTGAGCTATTTTCAATCTCGCTCATATCCATACGACTAATTGCTGACTCAAGCCATTTCCTTACATCATTCGGTGTTACAGACGTATTCGTTTGATAACTTGTCTTGCTATCAATATTCATCCGCTTTTGATAGTTTGATAATAATTGTGACCAAACGTTATTACTTTCGGTATCCATTTGCTTAGTAAGAGCCAGTGATGCTTGTTCAGGATTCGATTTCGTTAATGTTGTCCACTGTTCTAATAAGTTTAATAGTTTCCCGTTTTTTGTAAAAGAATCAAGGTGTTCGCCTGTAACTAGTTCAGCAATCTCTGCTTCCATAGTAGCAAACTTTTCTTCAACATGATTATCATCCATAAATACACCTGATGGTTTAATATCAATATAAATTGCTGGATATAGCCATGAAACGTTCTGTTCATGATTTTCCTCTTCACTCAGTTTTTCCAAGATCGTGTTTAGTACGGCTTTCTCTTCATTGTCTAACTCTAGTAAAGAGAAGGATGCTTCATCAAGCTTTACTAAATGTTCTACCATACTTCCCAAGATAGCTTCTTTGGTTTGATCAGAGACATCTAGATCCATTTTCTGATCATCTTCAAAGAGAATTGATAGTTTGTCCATCAACTGATCGGAAATAGCTTCAATATACTTATTAACTATTGTAGGTTCTTTCGGTATATCCAGTTGTTGTCTAATCGGTTCTGTATGATAATGTGTAGACTTATTGGTTAAAAATTCACCAAATGCGTTTGGACTAGATTCCTTAACCTTTGATTGCAAACCATTTGTTGCAATATTTGAGTGTGTTAATAATGCCGCGATATTCATTTACTCACCTCCCTTCAAGTAATTATAAAAATTAATTAATCTAGTAAGAGTTCTGTTAATTCAGCAGCTGATTCCGGATCCATGACACTTAAAATCGCTCCTCTATGTTGGTCTTCTAACTCTTGTAAAATAACTACAGCAACAGCTTCATTCAAGTTACTCAAAATATTTGCAGCACTTTGTGGTGGCATTTCCTGATAAGAAATAGTCAACCTTTCAAGGTTTTCATTTATTTGAGTCGAATCCTCAAGTTCTTCGTTAATGTCTTCTATTTGCCTTGTCAATAAAACAATTTCTTGATTCAATTGATCGATTTCTAATTCATATCCCGTAACTTCAGCTTCTAATTCTGAAATTTGATTATCTTTTGTTTCGATTTGTTGTTGGTAACGCTCTTCTATTCGTTCCAATTCAGCTTCCTCTTCCGTAGTCACAAGGTTCCCAACGAACGGAATACCACTAACAATTTCTTTTGAGTTATTGACAACATCAATGCCTAAAAGTGACAGTATGATAAACGTGATTAAAAGTGCAAATAAAAGCGGTATGATAATCACAAATAACCATTGAAAGAAACTTGGTTTTTTCTTTTTTTTATCTTGTTTTTCTGTTTGTGCCATTACATTCACCTATCTCTACTAAAATACTGTCGATTGGACACTTCATCCATTGCCTGACTCTCTTGATAGACTTCCAACGCAATAATATTGCTTTTTTTCTTTTCAATAATCTTCTCGAATTTCTTTACTTCTACATGAGCTTCGGTTAACTTCTCTTGTTTTTTCTCCATGTTGAAACGTTCTCGATTAACTTCAACTTGGACTGCTTCAATTTGTTTTTTAATCTGCTCGATATAAGCATAGTGCGTGGCTAATGTGGTAACCGTTCCAGAAGCTTGTAAATAGTAATTATACTCTGTCTCTACCCGTTCTTTTTTTTGCAATAGTGCATATAATTTTGTTGCAACTTGTTCGAAACTTTTAACTGCTTCTTGATAATTCACTTGCGCTTGATTTTTCAGACGTTCTTGATGGGATAATATTTTATGAAAGGCTCTAATGGTAGTCATCTGCTAGACTCCTCCGTATAAAATTTGTTCCATCTGCTCGATCGCTTCTTGTCTTGAACAATTTTCTTCTATATCCTGCTTTAAAAACGAAATAATTTTAGGGTGTAGCTGTATTGCTTCATCGACCACTTTACTCGTGCCACGCTTATATGCACCGATTTGAATTAATTCATAATTCTCTTCGTAAGTAGACAAGTGTGAACGTATTTTACTAGCTAGTTTCTGATCTTCTTCACTAGTAATCTGGGGCATTACTCGACTAATCGATTTTAAAACATTAATCGCTGGGAATTGCCCTTGTTCAGCAAGTTTCCGGTCTAAGACAAAATGACCATCTAGAATTCCTCTTGTCGTGTCAGCAATCGGGTCGTTTAAATCATCACCATCAACTAGAACTGTATAAAAAGCTGTAATAGTTCCATTTGCACTAGTACCAGTTCGTTCCAATAGTTTTGGTAATGTAGCAAAAACAGATGGGGGATAACCTTTCGTTGTTGGTGGTTCACCTGTAGCAAGACCTACTTCTCGTTGCGCCATTGCTACACGAGTAACAGAATCCATCATTAAATTTACATTATAACCTTGATCACGGAAGTACTCGCTAATTGCTGTGGCGGTGTAAGCCCCTTTAATTCGCATCAATGCAGGTTGATCAGATGTTGCAACAACGACAACCGATCTTTTTAACCCTTCAGGACCAAGGTCTTTTTCAATAAACTCTCTAACTTCTCGACCACGTTCACCGATTAATGCAATAACATTTACATCCGCTTCACTGTTCCTTGCAATCATACCTAATAATGTACTTTTTCCAACTCCACTACCGGCAAAAATACCTACCCGTTGTCCTTTCCCAACCGTTAGCAAACTATCAATTGTCTTAACCCCTATTTCAATTGGTTCAAGAATTCTAGGTCGAACAAGTGGATTTGGTGGCAATTGTTCTGTTGTATAATTCATTAAACCTCTCGGTAATGAAGACTGATCCAGTGGTTGTCCAATCGCATCAACCACTTTTCCAATTAAACCTTCACCCACCTTAATGGTAAGTGGTTTATTTG
This sequence comes from Natronobacillus azotifigens, assembly GCF_026805325.1. Lineage (GTDB taxonomy): Bacteria > Bacillota > Bacilli > Bacillales > Amphibacillaceae > Natronobacillus > Natronobacillus azotifigens. The sequence continues at coordinate 9,637 of NZ_JAPRAT010000007.1, read as the reverse complement.
TTGCCTCTACTAAGCTACCAGGGCTGATTTCATTAATCGGTGAATAAGGCATAAGTAGAACATTTTCATCATTAAATCCAACAACCTCAGCTAGAATTTTCGTTTCAATCGAAGTATGGATATGGCAAACATTACCAATACTAACAGCCGGGCCGACAGATTCAATCATTAGCCCTATCACACGCTTAATCTTCCCATAACGTTTATACAGATCTGCTTGTTTAACTCCATCTATATACTTATCAAGTTTCACGACTTGTCTCCTCCAGAAGCTCTAACAATTGCTCACTAACCACCTTAAGTTGGCTATCTACACTAACATCTAATTTAGAGAACGGCGTTTCAATCAAACAATCACCTTTGGCTAAGTTAGTATCTGGATAGATCGATAAAACAGCTTCATTATCAAGTAAGCTCGATAATTTTTCTTGGTTTGCATCAAGCAACGGAAAATCTTCCGGGTGAGAATAAATTTTAATTCGAACTTGATCACGTACTTCTTGCAAAGCCTTCTGAACAATGTCAAGATAAACCTCTGTTTCTACTAAATGTGTGTGAAGAATTTTTGAAGCAATCTGAACAGCCAATTCCAATATTTCGGGTTCACTTTGATCAATCAACACTTGTTTTTGCTGTTCTGCTAGCTGAATTGTTTCGTTTGCCAATTCAATTTTTTGTTCAAAAAGTTGCAAACCTTTCTCTTTGCCTAGCTCTAATCCTTCTTGATAACCAATTTCTTTCGCTTCTTCAATCCATGCTTGTTTTTCTACTTCCCAATCTTTCTGTGCTTGGTCTATTTTCTTATTTGTGTCAGCTAACAATTTTTCTGAGTGCTCTTTCATCGCCTCTAGCTTTTTTTCTGCTTCAATAAGTTGCATGTTACAATCAACAAGCTCATCATTTTTCTCGGTCGATCCATCTTGTTCTATAACAGGAAAAACAACAGGCTTTAAGCCAATAACTTTTTCCTTTTGTATCAACGTTTTTTGAGAATTAGACAATAATATCATCTCCTCCGCCACGAGCAATCACAATCTCTCCGACTTCTTCTAGGCGTCGAATTGCTGAAACAATCCGGGTTTGGGCTTCTTCCACATCACGTAGACGTACTGGCCCCATAAACTCCATCTCCTCCTTGAATGTTTCTGCCATTCTTGAGGACATGTTGCTAAAGACAATCTCTTGTACTTCATCGCTTGCGACTTTTAATGCTAAGCGTAAATCATCATTTTCAACTTCTCGAATAACTCGTTGAATTGCGCGGTTATCCAATGTAACAATATCTTCAAATACAAACATACGTTTTTTGATTTCTTCTGCTAATTCTGGATCTTGAATCTCAAGTGCATCTAAAATTGTTCTTTCTGTACTACGATCCACACCATTTAACACTTCTACAACTGCAGGTATACCACCCGTTTGTGTATAATCTTGCGTAACAGTTGCAGATAATTTTCGCTCTAATATTTGTTCTACCTCGTAAATGATCTCAGGGGATGTTGAATCCATAATAGCGATCCTTTTGGCAATATCTGCTTGTACTTCTTGCGGTAATGCAGAGAGGATTTGCCCTGCCTGCTCTTTATCTAAGTACGATAAGATCAACGCAATCGTTTGAGGATGCTCACTTTGTATAAAATTAAGAATCTGCCCTGGGTCTGCCTTTCGAGCAAAATCAAATGGCTTCACTTGTAGAGACGAGGTCAACCTCGAGATAATGCTAGCTGCCTCATCAGATCCGACAGCTTTTTCTAAAACTGTTTTCGCGTAGCCAATTCCACCTTGTGTTATATAGTCCTGAGCTAAAGCAATCTGGTGAAACTGTTCCAAAATGTCTTCCTTTTGCTCTGTCTCTACTTTTTTTACGGATGAAATTTCAAGGGTTAATTTTTCAATTTCTTCTTCTGTTAAATGTTTATATAGTTGAGCAGAAACATCCGGTCCTAATGAAATCAATAGAATCGCAGCTTTTTGCCTACCAGTCAATATTTGCTTTTTAGCCATAAAGGTTTCCCCCTAATCTTCTGCAATCCAACTGCGTAATAATTTAGCGAACTCATCTGGTTTGTCTGTCGCCATTTTCTCCAGTTGTTTTCTTCTAATGGTACTTTCGGTATCTTCTGGTTCTTCTATATCCGGAATCTCATTAGGTTGGCGTATTGTTGTCTCTTCTGTATAATCGAATTCTTCTGTGGTTTGATTATTTCTTCTACGAACCAATAAGATGATTAATCCTGCAATTAATACGACCAAAATCCCACCAACAACATAAACCCAAGTTGGTATCACCGGAACACCTGGTGTTTCTCCACCTTGTATGCCACTAAATTCTTGGAAAACGATCGACGTACGATTCGCCATATCAATTTCTCCGTATGTTTGATCGATAGATGTAGAGATTATTGACTCTAATATAGATGCAATACTTGCTTCTACTTCCGCTTGTTCAGCTGCTGTCAAAAACACTGGTTCTCCTGCTTCATCAAGTGTGTCTCTACGGTTATCAACTGCTACTTGAATTCCTAAATCACGTATTTTATAAGGGCTTTCGATAATTTCTCTTTGAATTCGGTTGTACTCATAATTCACGGATTCTTGAACTAGTTCATAATCACCAACACCCGTTTCCCCTGCTGGATAATTCGGGATATCTTCTTCTCCAACACCGACTCCATCAATTGGTGCACCTTCTCCAGTATAGGTTTCCTGAATGGTTTCAATGCTTATTGGCAATCCAGCCATTTGCTCCTCATCATACGGTTCTACTAATTGTTCTAACCGATTCTCTTGTGTGAAATCAATATCTGTAGTAACAGATGCTAGAACCTTATCCGGGCCAATCATAACTCCAAGCATCTGTTGAACACGACGCTGGATATCTCGTTCAATATCTTGCTTAATTTGTTGTTGTGTTGCGTATAAGTCGCCACTAGTAGTACCGGAACCATTTTCCATATCATAATAATTTAAATTTGCATCCATAATGACGATATTATCTGTAGAGAGATTAGGAATGGTTTTTGAAATAAGATGATATAGTCCATTTATTTGATTTGCTTCAAATTGATATCCTGGAGCTGTAGTTAATACGACGGAAACAGATGCATCACCTTGCTGGTCTGTCACAAAAATTTGCTGTTGAGGTAATGTGATCATTACATTCGCGTGATCTATCCCGCTTATTCCGGTAATCATATTCGATAATTCCGTTTGCATCGCATCTAAGCGTATCATGTCAAACTCGTTATCCGTTACACCCCAAGATGTATTTTCACTAAAAAAAGAATAGTCGATTCCACCAGTATTAGGAATCCCTTGTGCCGCTAATTCAACCAGTAGGTTATTCACCTGGTCTGACGGCACACGAATAGCCGTACCGGCATCCGTAATCTCATGATTGACACCACGGGCATCTAGTTCTGCTCGGATTTGCCCCGCTTCTTGCATGGACAAATTGTTATATAACGGCACCATGGGCGACCTTGCCATCAAGACACTACCACCTACTACAATTATCAAAAATAAAAGCACCATAGACAGGATGAACGTTTTTTGTTTATTTGATTTTGTTTTCCAAATTTCTATTACTTTATCTCGATAGATAGTTAAGTTCTCTTTCATCATTTGCCTCCATACAAAAACAACCTTTAGTAGAAATGCCTTTAAATTTGCATTCGCATAATTTCATTGTAAGCATCGATTACTTTACTCTGCATTTCAACTGCCATGTTCATCGTGATGCTTGCTTTTTGCGCAGTAATCATGACATCATGTAAATCATCTATTTCACCATTAACTAAAGCAATTGTTTTTTGCTCAGAAGCAATTTGTGATTGATTTAATTGTTCAATTGCGTTTTTTAACTGATTTGAAAATTGTGAATGTGCTTCTCCAACAGTAGACCTAGGTGTATTCGTAAATGCAGTTGGTTGCATGGTTTGAAGTGCTTGAAGATTTATTCCCATTGTTTACTCCCCTTCATCTTTAGTTCTAGTTATCTACCAATCTCTAGTGCTTTCATCAGCATACCTGTAGTTGCATTAATCGATGTAATATTTGCTTCGTATGATCTTGTCGCACTCATCAGATCCACCATTTCCTGTAGTGGATCTACATTAGGCATTTGCACATAACCATCTTCACCAGCGTCCGGGTGATTAGGGTTATAAACCATAGTAAACGGTTCTCTATCTTCTGTAATTCCTGTAACTTTTACACCAGAACCTACTGACTGATTTCCAGTTCTTGCACGTCGTAAATGCCCCCAAAAAGGTTGTTCAGCTTGTTGGAAATTCACTGTTTTCCGACGATAAGGTTCAAATTCTCCGTTTTCATTTATCGTTGCTCTTGTAGTTTCCGCATTTGCAATATTAGACGAGATTGTATCCATTCTTAGTCGTTGAGCAGTTAATGCACTTCCACTCGTATTAATTCCATTAAAGATACTCATGCTTATCTTCCTCCCCTAATTACTGTCTGCAATGTATTAAAGTTTCCGTTCAAACGTTCGATCAATGCTTGATAATAAATTTGATTATTTGCTAGCTCGGTCATTTGCTTATCTATATCCACGTTGTTTCCATTATGGTTATATTGTGTATTTCTATTTGTAGTAATTCGAAAATCCCTTGCCGAACCACTTCCGAAATCCAAGTGTCTCTCATGTGTTCGTTGCGCTTTAAACCCATCGTTCATTTCTTGATTTAAAATTTTTTTAAATTGAACGTTCTGTGCTTTATAGTTTGCCGTATCAACGTTCGCAATGTTATTAGAAATTGTTTGATTCTTTAATGCAGCATAATTCAAGCCATGTTGCAAATTAGTAATTGAACTTCCAAACAACGACATTATCTAGCACCTCCTGTAAAAAATGATCCGTTTTTGTCGAGTGTAATCTAAACGTAATTGTATTGTAAAAAAACCGCACTGTCTATGGTGTTTAATAACATTCTGACTTTAGTTGCTAGCACACCTGTAACAAATAAGACTAAAGGACTAAAAACGATTAATTAAAAATCTTGAAAAAAATGTCGAAAAATATCAATAATATCAGTCTAATTATCACACAAAAGATTAGAAAGATAAAGGCTTTTCTTTTATTTTTCAACATTATTTGCTATTATCTTTTCGTGAATAATTGGTAATTAATTTAGATTTATTTCAATTTCTTTGATACTTCATTTATTTACTAGGTCTTTAGAAACATTTTTTATAAACGGATTAAAAACTTGTAAAATTTTTAAAAAGCAATTAAATGCAGAATTATAAACCTTGTTTCATTACACCTACGCAAATAAGAAAAACTATTTTTGCAAAAAAAAACCATTACCAGAAACTAGTTCTGGTAATGGTTTTTGATTAATTTGTTTTAAGTTTCTGTAACTCAACTAAGAATTTATCATTCAGTACTTTTATATACGTTCCTTTCATCCCTAATGAGCGCGACTCAATAACGCCTGCACTTTCCAATTTACGTAGCGCATTGACGATAACTGATCTCGTTATACCAACACGATCAGCTACTTTACTTGCAACCAGCAACCCTTCCTTACCATCTAATTCAGCAAAGATATGTTCGATCGCTTCTAATTCACTGTAAGATAATGAGCTTATTGCCATTTGGACAACCGCTTTACTTCTAGCTTCTTTCTCAATCTCTTCTGTTTTTTCATGCAGAATTTCCATTCCAACCACCGTAGCACCATATTCAGCAAGAAGTAAATCATCATCGTTAAAACTATTGGAGAGCCGACTTAAAATTAATGTACCCAATCGTTCTCCTCCCCCAATAATCGGAACAATTGTAGTTAAACCATCTTTAAATAAATCCTGATTCTCTACTGGAAATGCTGTATATGGACTATTGATATCTATATTTGCTGTAGTATCTTTAATCGAAAATAAACTATCTGTGTAGGCTTCAGGGAATTGTCTTTCTTCTAACATAGCCTTCATTCTAGCATTCTCAATTTGTTGATTTATGGAAAAACCAAGCAACTTTCCTTTACGACTCACTACAAAAATGTTTGCAGCCATAATATCTTGTAAAATTGTAGCCATATCAGTAAAATTCACTGACTTTGTTGTAGTTCCTTGTAAAATAGAATTGATTTTTCTAGCGCGATTTAATAACTCCATAATAATCCTCCGTTCAAATAATTACTGTTATAGTATATATTGACTTAAATCTTTGTTTTCTGCAATAGTATTTAGTTTTTCATTTACATATGTGGCAGTGATTTCTACTGTAGGAAGCGTAACATCTGATGCTTCATAGGTTAAATCTTCTAGAAGTTTTTCTAAGATCGTGTGCAACCTTCTTGCTCCAATATTATCTGTATCTTGATTAACGTGAAATGCCACTTCGGCAATTCTCGTAATTGCTTCATCCGTAAAAACAACTTCTACATCTTCGGTTCTTAAAAGCGCTTGATATTGCTTTAATAGTGCATTTGATGGCTCTGTTAAAATCCGTTTAAAATCCTCTACAGATAATTTTTCTAATTCTACACGAATCGGAAAACGTCCCTGTAATTCAGGAATTAAATCAGATGGTTTTGCCATATGAAAAGCACCTGCTGCAATAAACAAAATGTGGTCCGTTTTAACAGGCCCATATTTTGATACCACAGTTGATCCTTCAATGATTGGTAAAATATCTCGTTGAACACCTTCCCGAGAAACATTTGCTTGTTGTTCACCTTTTGCGGCAACTTTATCAATCTCATCAATAAAAATCATTCCTGATTGTTCAACTTTATGTAGAGCATCTTGAGTTACTTCATCCATATCGATAAGCTTTTGCGCTTCTTGTTGCGTTAGCACTTTACGTGCTTCCTTTACTGTTAATTTTCTCTTTTTCGTTTTTTTAGGCATGAATTGTCCAAACATATCTTGCATATTCATTCCCATTTGTTCCATCCCAGAACCTTGCATCATATCAAACATCGATGCATTTTGTTCCTCTACTTCAATAGAAACGATCGTATCTTCTAGCTCTCCTAAATGCAGTTGATGTTTTACACGCTTCCGCTTTGAAGCGATTTCCTGCTCTGTGGATGAATCTGATTTATCAACTACTTCTTCATCCTCTTGAGCTTGTGGAAAGAACATTTCAAAAGGATTCTTTATTTGGTTTTGCTTTTTTTTCGCCAACGGAACGAGTAGGTTTACCAGGTGTTCATTGGCTAATTCAGCAGCTTTATCTTGAACTTGCTTCATTTTATCTTCTTTTACCATCCGAACAGCCATTTCCACCAGATCACGAATCATAGATTCAACGTCGCGGCCTACATAGCCTACTTCTGTGAATTTAGTTGCTTCTACTTTAATGAACGGAGCACCTACTAACTTAGCCAATCTTCTGGCGATTTCTGTTTTCCCTACACCTGTAGGGCCGATCATCAGAATGTTTTTTGGGACAATCTCTTCGCGCATCTTCTCATCTAATTTCATTCTACGAACCCGATTTCGCAATGCGATAGCAACTGACTTTTTCGCCTGGTGTTGACCAATAATATACTGGTCTAGTTCTGCTACAATTTGTTTTGGAGATAAATCAAATTCCATCTGTAAACCTCCTAATTATTCAATAACTTCTAAAATAATTTGATCATTCGTATACACACAAATCTCTCCGGCAATCTCTAAAGCTGCTTTCGCTATTTCACTAGCACTTTTTTCAGGACTGTAACGTTTCAACGCTCTCCCTGCTGCTAAGGCATAATTCCCCCCGGAACCAATTGCCAAGATACCATCATCCGGTTCAATCACTTCTCCTGTACCAGATACAAGTAATAAGGTTTCTTTATTCATTACGATTAACATCGCTTCTAATTTACGTAACACTTTATCGCTTCGCCATTCTTTAGCTAACTCTACCGAAGCCCTTTCTAAATTACCATTAAACGCTTCCAGTTTTGCTTCGAATTTTTCAAATAATGTAAAAGCATCTGCAACAGATCCTGCGAAGCCTGCTAATACTTGACCACGAAATAATTTACGCACTTTTCTTGCTTTATGTTTCATCACAACTGCATTTCCCATCGTGACTTGCCCGTCACCACTCATTGCGCATTGTCCTTTGTGTTGCGTAGCAAATATTGTCGTTGCATGAAATTGCATATCCATCTCCTCACCCCAAACTAAATTATTTGTTTTTTTTTGCTCTAGGATGGCTATTCATATAGACGTGTTGAAGTCGGTCTTTTGTTACATGTGTATATATCTGTGTAGACGATAAATGTTCATGTCCCAATAATTCTTGAACACCTCTGAGATCTGCTCCGGCATCTAGTAAATGAGTAGCGAATGTATGCCTCAATGCATGTGGGTGTAAATGAACAGTTAAAGCCGCATCCTTTACTAAGTTATTAAGTATTAATCGAATCCCACGAGTGGTGATTGGGTTTCCTTTTGCGTTCAAGAAAACAAACGCATTGCTGTTGTTTGATTTACTCTTTAACACTTCACGTCCATCTTCTAGATAACGAAGTAAAGCTTTTGCTGCAAATGAACCAAAAGGAAGATACCTTTCTTTTCTGCCTTTTCCAATAACTAAAATCGTTTGTAAATCAAAATCAATCGCATCGAGTGTGAGTGTAGCACACTCACTAACCCGTATTCCCGTTGCATACATTAGCTCTAATAACACTTGATTGCGTTGGCCTAATGGAGTAGACAAATCACTTACACGAAATAATGCTTCTAACTCTTCATGATACAAAAAATTCGGTAATGTAAGCTCTGATTTCGGTAACGATACTTGTAGAAAAGGGTTTTTGTCTACATCACCCTCACGCTCTAAAAACCTATAGAAACTTCTCAAGCTGGAAATTTTCCTTGATACACTTTTTCTACTTAATTGTTGGTCGTACAATGTTGTTAAATAAAGACGAACAGTTTGATAATCAATGTTGGTTAGCTCTTGAATGCACTCTTTTTCCATGAAAAGATATAAAGATTCAATGTCTTTTCGATAATACGTTAAAGTATATTTTGAGGCATTCTTTTCAATCTGCAAGTAGGTTTCAAATTTTTGTAGTAAATCTTCTAGCATCTCGATCACTTCATCTCATTAGTATAAGCGATTAAACCGTAACATATTATGACAGGTAACGCAAATCATTTACCGAATTGCAACAAAGTTCTGAAAGCTTGTTCTGTAGATAAAAAGCTCTTTGATCTCGAACTAGAATGAACTCAAATTTTGTTTGACTAGGAGCTAGGCAAACAATTATATACACTGTCAAGTATTTAAACTTACCAATTGGAAATTATATGCTCTTTTTTTCTATATGTCAATCATTATTCACTTCTTATCTTATGATTCCTTCACCAGATAAATCAATGTATATATATATTTCAAAATTAGATATTGAAAGCTTTACTATTGAATTTCCTATACACATAGGTTCCTTTCTTACACCCTTTGAATAAACTGTTCATTAGCGAATCTAGGTATGTAAGTGTTTTGACGAGGTTAGAGCACTTTTTTGGGGTCAACCTAAGTGAAAGTGGTCGTTTCGATGAGCTTGAAGCTCTTTTTAAGGTTTAACCTAAGTGAAAGTGGTTGTTTCGACGAGGTTGAAGCTCTTTTTAGGGTTTAACCTAAGTGAAAGTGGTCGTTTCGACGAGG
>NZ_JAPRAT010000069.1 GCF_026805325.1 Natronobacillus azotifigens | reverse complement strand
TGTATTTGTCAATTGAAAAGTGAACCATATGTTAATTTAATTTTGCACCACTTGCTCACTTTCTGATTTCAGCCATTCTGCTGTTTCACGCATCCGATAAGAATTCCCATTCATGTTTAAAACATAAGATCTATGTGTTAAACGGTCCGTTAAAGCTGCGGTTAAGACAGAATCGTGAAAGATATCTTGCCAATTAATAAAAGACAAATTACTCGTTATTATCGTTGACTTTCTTCCAGCTCTTAAAGATAAATGGGAGAAAAGTAATTCTGCGCCTTCTTTATCAAATGAAATATAGCCCAATTCATCGAGAATGACGAGGTCATATTTCTCGAATTTCAATTCAAAGCTACGTAACGTTCGTTCTGAACGGTGTTCTTTTAATTGATTAATAAAGGAAGGTACCGTTGCGAAAAACACACGATATCCTGCCAAACAAGCCTCCATTCCTAATCCAATGGCCATGTGGGATTTCCCTGTTCCTGGCGGTCCAGTTAAAATGATATTCTGGCCTTTTTCTATGAATGCTAATGATTTTAGTTCTTTCAGCTTTGCTCTTGCTTGTTCCGGTAATGCTTCGGTGACAAGCTCATCTAACAATTTCTTTTGTGGGAAATTCGCTGCACGTATACGATTTTGTTTTGCGCGTATGGAGCGATCTGCCTTCTCTTGCGTAAACACTTGGTATAAAATATCATAAGCCTCTTCTTCGTTTTCAAATGCATCAGAAGACTTTATCAGTCTTCTGATACTTGGTAATCTTAATTCTTTACATAATTCAATTAACGTTTCTTTCTTATCCATCTCACATTACTCCTTCACGATAAAAAATAGATTCATAGGCTTTAAGATTCGCTTCCGATTGTTTTTCAATATCATTTTTCATCCGTGGATCATTTATGCTATCCACGTTGTCTTCCTGTTCACAAATGAATTGAATACGTTCCATCGATATATCAGAAGAATGAAGTTCTTCAAGCTTCTTGATGGCTTTTAACACATCTGGTAAGTTATCTTTTGCCTTCACATATTCGAGTAATGCTAGAAAATCTTTTTCCTTTCCGATATAATAA
>NZ_JAPRAT010000068.1 GCF_026805325.1 Natronobacillus azotifigens | reverse complement strand
GATTAAGAATGCCACGTCCTGTGGCAACATCGAACTGACCCACTTCGTGTGGGCCCTAGTTTTGAGGGTGCATAATACTTCAAGAAGAAATAATGTTCACAAGGTTAAAATTATTTTGAAAAACACTTGCTTTTTGCATGAAAAGTTAATATAATATACCTTGTCCTTAAAAAATAAAATGTCTGGTGACAATAGCGAAGAGGTCACACCTGTTCCCATGCCGAACACAGCAGTTAAGCTCTTCAGCGTCGATGGTAGTTGGGGCCTTGCCCCTGCAAGAGTAGAACGCCGCCAGGCTTTATCGGAGGATTAGCTCAGCTGGGAGAGCACCTGCCTTACAAGCAGGGGGTCGCAGGTTCGAGCCCTGCATCCTCCACCATATGCCGGCCTAGCTCAACTGGTAGAGCAACTGACTTGTAATCAGTAGGTTGGGGGTTCAAGTCCTCTGGCCGGCACCATTTTGTTTTTAAAAGTGCGAGCCATTAGCTCAGTTGGTAGAGCATCTGACTTTTAATCAGAGGGTCGAAGGTTCAAATCCTTCATGGCTCACCATGTTTGCGGGTGTGGCGGAATTGGCAGACGCGCTAGACTTAGGATCTAGTGTCTTATGACGTGGGGGTTCAAGTCCCTCCACCCGCACTTTGCGAAAGTAGTTCAGTGGTAGAACACCACCTTGCCAAGGTGGGGGTCGCGGGTTCGAATCCCGTCTTTCGCTCCATTTCCAACAAACCAATGCCGGGGTGGTGGAATTGGCAGACACACAGGACTTAAAATCCTGCGGTAGGTGACTACCGTGCCGGTTCAAGTCCGGCCCTCGGCACCATATGCGCCCGTAGCTCAATTGGATAGAGCGTTTGACTACGGATCAAGAGGTTAGGGGTTCGACTCCTCTCGGGCGCGCCATTTCGGGAAGTAGCTCAGCTTGGTAGAGCACTTGGTTTGGGACCAAGGGGTCGCAGGTTCGAATCCTGTCTTCCCGACCATTTCTTTAAAAAAACGCGGGGCCTTAGCTCAGCTGGGAGAGCGCCTGCTTTGCACGCAGGAGGTCAGCGGTTCGATCCCGCTAGGCTCCACCATTTTTTTGATCTTTGAAAACTGAACAAAACAACCAGTATGTTAAGT
>NZ_JAPRAT010000067.1 GCF_026805325.1 Natronobacillus azotifigens | reverse complement strand
TGTATATGTTAACTTAAAAGTGCACCACATTGTTAATTGAAAAATGAACCACTCTAGTAGAAAATATCCCTAGCAAGATTATTTGTTAGGGGGAGAATATGGAGTGATTGATTTGAAGCTTAAGCAAGAAGTGATTGAATTATACATGAAAGGGTTGAGCGAAAGAAATATTGAAAAAGAACTTCCGATCTGTAGAAATACCGTTAGAAAATATATAAAAGAGTTTAAAGAAAGTCGATCAAAAGATGTTAGGGATCTACCGATTCCAGAATCGATTACGAGTCCACCCAGGTATAAGCATAGAGTTAGTCCAAAACGCGTTTTAACCACGGAAATACAAGAGAAAATTCAATATTTCATTTCTCAAAATGAATGGAAAAAGGATCATTATATGGGGAAACAACAGATGAAAATCATTGATATGCATGAAGCTTTACTTAAAGAGGGCCATACTATTGGCTATACAACAGTAAGAAATTTTGTGCGTGAAATAGCGAAGAAAAATAAGGAAGTATTTATTCGGAAGCATCCAGAGCCTGGTGCAGAAATTGAATTTGATTGGGGAGAAGTGAAGTTAAAGATTCATGGGAAATTAAAAGCATATTCCTTAGCAGTTTTTACCTTACCATACAGTAACTATCGATTCGCAAGAGTCTATGAATCTGAAACACAAGTATGTGTGTTAGATGCTCATTCAAAGTTAATTCAGCATATAAAGTTTGTTCCAAAATCTTTTACCTATGACAATATGAGGACGGTTGTAAAAACGTTTATTGGTCATGAGAAGGTGATTCATGAACAGATAAAAAATCTCTCCCAGTACTATCATTTTAAGATTCGCTTGTGTAATGCAAGAAAGGGTAATGAGAAAGGGAGTGTAGAGCGTAGTGTTGAATACGTAAGACGAAAGGCCTTCTCATCTGAGTTTACATTTAACAATATAGACGCAGCCAATGAGCACCTGATAACTACACTTTTAGACGTGAATAAACGACCACATCATGAACACAAAATGTCAAAAATTCAGCTATTAGAAAAGGAAAGAGAAACAAATGGAATCACTATGATTCAACCATTTGATGCCGCTGATCTTGTTGAGTGTCGAATAGATAAATACAGCACCGTAGTAATAAACCAGAATCATTATTCTGTGCCTGAAGGACATGTAGGAGAGTATTGTCGTGTGAAAGTTGGGGCTGAAGAAATCCGTTGTTTTCTTGATAACGAATTTCTG
>NZ_JAPRAT010000065.1 GCF_026805325.1 Natronobacillus azotifigens | reverse complement strand
TTTATCTAAAATAGGCGAGAAAACCCCTATCTTCAAGGAATGCAAAGGGCTAAGCCCAATGAGTAAGTGGGGGATGAATCGCCTTCGGAAAAGGGATAGCTTCTGCTATCTCGATTTTCCGACTGCTCGAGTGCTTATTAAATCAAATGGAAAATAGTTTGCGTACGAGTGCCGAAACCTTTTTTCTCTTTGTAATCATATATTCTAGCTAATAATCTTTTCGAAAACCGTAATACAACCGATTGTTTTTTCCATCGTTATGATATATTATACATATCCGATATTGCAAGAAGGTGAAAATCAAATGTTCGTGAAAAAAGCCTACAAATTTCGCATCTATCCGAATCAAAAACAAGCCGAACTGATTAACAAAACCATTGGTTGTTCTCGCTTTGTCTACAACTATTTTGTTGGCAAACAAAAAAACAAAGACAGGTATTGGTCTATCGTCAATGAAATGGTACAGAATGGTCAACTGATTGAAAATAATTGGAAAGGTGAGTTTTTCCATAAAAATCAATCGATGAAGGCAATTCGTGAACTAAAGAAGCACTATCCCTTTTTAAAAGAAGTGGATAGTATCGCCCTTCAAAAATCGGTGGAAATCGTAAATGATTCGTACACTCGATATTACAAAAAGCAAAACCGTGAACCTCGCTTTAAATCCAAAAAGAATCCCGTTCAATCCTATACAACCAAATATGTAAATGGTAATATTGCTGTTTTTGAAAAGAAGGTGAAACTCCCGAAATTAGGTCTTGTACGTTTTGCTAAAAGTCGCGAAGTGGAAGGTCGCATCATGAACGCAACCATCAGACGAAACTCTTCAGGTAAATACTTCATTTCGATTTTAGTCGAAACAGAAGTGACACCATGGAAAAAGACAGGTTCAGCAGTCGGGATTGATGTTGGATTGAAAGACTTTGCCACCCTTTCAGATGGAATGGTATATGCGAATCCGAAGTTCTTCCGTACCATAGAAGAAAAACTAACAAGAGCACAACGTATTCTTTCGCGGCGACAATACGGTTCTTCTAATTGGAAGAAACAAAAGACAAAAGTTGCTCGACTACACGATAAGATAGCGCATGCGAGAAAAGATAGGTTAGATAAAATCTCTACCGAAGTTGTCAAAAACCACGACATCATTGGTATCGAAGATTTGTCTGTCAAAAATATGTTAAAGAATCATAGGCTTGCAAAAGCGATTAGTGAAGTATCATGGTCACAGTTCAGAACAATGCTTGAATACAAAGCGGCATGGTATGGTAAACAAATTGTAACCGTTGCGAAAAATTACCCTTCCAGCCAACTTTGTTCACATTGTGGTTACAAAAACAAAGACGTGAAAAATCTCGCTTTGCGTGAATGGGAGTGTCCTACCTGCAAAACGCAACACGAAAGAGATAGAAACGCAAGTATCAATCTTCGTAACGAAGCATTACGATTAACCGCAGGAACTGCGGGGATAGCCTAATCCATAACTGACCGATCGGTTGGTGTTCTTAGGAATCCCCCACTTCAATCAGGCCGTAAGGTTGATAAGTGGTGGGTAGTTCAA
>NZ_JAPRAT010000064.1 GCF_026805325.1 Natronobacillus azotifigens | reverse complement strand
GAAATCAATCCCTTAATACGCATTTTGTCGTCGTTGCACTAGTATAATTGTAAAATAATTCCAAATGGATGGAACCGCCTTTACTTGGATATTTACTTTTTCGGCTCTAAATAGCAAGGATAATTAAACTGAAAATTATGAAAACATTTATGCAACGCTAGTGACAGAAGGTAAAAAAATTAATTTTTATTAAATTTATTTGAAGTGGTAAAAGGTCTGTCAAGAATGGCACTTAATCCTCCTATTCATTCAAAACTAGTTATTAAAATACGAATAAATTGTATTTTAATAACGTAAATAATAGAAAATAAATTAATTATCAGCTAAATAATGTTTGAAATAAGATTGTATTTTTTATATTGTTTACTCTTTCAAAACATAGTTGTTCACTTACTTTAAAGTCATTAGCCAATAGTTTAATATATATAAGAACATTCTAAGTCGTAGTTTAACAGCATATTATATGGCAGCGCAGCATATTTAGTAAATCGTTTGCTATCATGTATTTGTCAATTGAAAAGTGAACCATTTGTTAATTTAATTTTGCACCACTTGTTCACTTTCAGATTTTAACCATTCTGCTGTTTCGCGCATGCGATAAGAATTACCATTCATATTTAAAACGTAAGATATCTATGCGTCAAACGATCCGTTAAAGCTGCAGTTAAAACAGAATCTTGAAAGATATCTTGCCAATTGACAAAAGACAAATTACTCGTTATTATCGTTGATTTTCTTCCAGCTCTTAAAGATAAGTACGAGAAAAGTAATTCTGCGCCTTCTTTATCAAATGAAATATAGACTAATTCGTCAAGAATGACGAGGTCATACTTTTCAAATTTTAATTCAAAGCTACGTAATGTTCGTTCTGAACGATGATCTTTTAATTGATTAATAAACGAAGGTACCGTAGCGAAAAACATGCGATAACCGGCTAAACACGCCTCCATTCCCAATCCAACAGCCATATGCGATTTCCCCGTACCAGGTGGTCCAGTTAATATGACATTTTGACCTTTTTCTATAAATGCTATGATTTTAGCTCATTTAACTTTGTTCTTGCTTGTTCAGGTAATGCCTCGACCACAAACTCATCTAATAACTTCTCTTGTGGAAAATTCGCTTGTTTTGCGCGTACAGATCGATCAGCTTTCTCTTGTGTAAACACTTGATACAAAATATCATACGCTTCTTTCTCGTTCTCAAACGCGTCAGAAGACTTGATCAGCCTTCTGATGCTTGGGAATCATAATTCTTTACATAATTCAATTATCACTTCTTTTTTTTCGATTTCACATTACTCCTTCACGATAAAAAATAGATTCATATGCTTTGAGGTTCTCTTCAGATTGCTTTTCAATATCATTTTTCATCGTTGAATCCTTTAGGGTATCCATATCCACATTGTCATCCTGTTCACAAATGAATTGAATACGTTCTGTCGATACTTCAGAATAATGAAGTGCTTCCAGCTTCTTAATAGCTTTTACAATATCTGATAAGTTGTCTCTGGCTTTTGCATATTCGAGTAATGCTAGAAAATCTTTTTCGTTTCCGATATAATAAGTGT
>NZ_JAPRAT010000063.1 GCF_026805325.1 Natronobacillus azotifigens | reverse complement strand
GTTTGAGTCAAGTACTTGTGGGAGTTTTTTTAAGTCCCTTATTTTATTTAGTTTCACGCCACTTTAATGATAGCGATTACATTGATATATCCATACTTAGGATATCGAGTTTCTCTCTTTTTTAAATTCCACGTAATCCTTTTAGTGCGTTTGTAATTGGTTTTCCAAGAGCTGATTTTAGATAGCCTAAATTGTTTCGCGTTGCTTCTGCTGCACTGTCTTTCAACTTTTCTACAAAGTGTTTAGGTGGTTTACTCTTACTTTTTTCCTGCGTTAACTCTGGTGTCTTTTCTAGGATTCCTTGCAATGTTTTTATCTCTAAATTGTCTTTAAGAGCGACCATAATATCAACGAATTTATCGAGTCCTTTTTCACTCCAACTACGGCCATTTTTGAGACGTCTAGCGAACACACTCATCGTACCTTCTGCACTTCCCATCGGACGAAATCCTGTTGTATCTACTCCTCTTTCTTTTAACTTCTCTCGATAATCTCCTAAAGCTTCTGGGTATTGAGACAGCTGGGCTATTAATGCCTCTAGCCGTTCTTCTTTCTTTTCATTTTCTAGTGTGCCTACTGCGCTGTTCAACTCCACCATAAATCCTTCCCAATCATAACGCGCTAGTTTCTTTCTGATCGGTCGATATCGTTGGTGATCACGGAAGATACGTTGCACATCTCGTGCTACGTGAAAGCGATCAATGACAAAGATCGCATTATTTTGGAAATAATCTCGACACGCTGTAATCCAGTTCGCTCCATCCCCATTAATCACGAGGTGATGTTTCGTCGGGTCATAAGCATAAGTGTCCATTAAATACTGTTCAAATTCTTCCCAGAATGGCAAGTTCCCTTCATGAATAAAATGACGTTTTTCCTTCAATTTAGCGCGTTTCCCGTTCATTTCCCAACCTTGATGCACACTGGCAATTTTAATTTCTCTACCTTTTTTCTTTTTTTCCTGACTTTTTGTGTATAATCCGTCCACTTCAACGAATAACACATCTTGTTCAAGTGGTAATGCTTTCTCTGGTACAACTTCTGTATGTAAAAGTTGTTGTCGGATCCCTTCATGACTAATGACAGGATACCCCAGAAGCTTCTCGATTGCCTTTCCTGCTTGCCGATAGGAAACACCTGTGACAGCCAATTCAATGGCTAGATCCTGGACAACCGGACTCATTCCTTTTGTCCCGTCAAAAGCTAGGTATTGATCCAATAAATAGACGTATTTACCCGTCTCTCTATCCAAGTAGTAATTCCTTTTCATTTCCACCTGACCAAATACAGATTCGAATTTTAGTGTTCGCTTATCTTTAAGGTAAAATCTCTTTTTGTCTCTTCCAGAAGCAATTGCCTCATCTATTTCCAAAAGCGTCTGTGCCATTACTTGAGAAAAACTTTCCTGCAGTGCACGGTAAGTCATTTGTTCTAATTCTTTCATTGTGAGCGAAGATATGATATCTTTCATAGGAGGACCTCTTTCTATAGTTGTTGTTGTCGTGACTTAACTATACAAAAGAAGGTCCTCTTTTTCATTAAAAATGCTCTACTACCGCGCTTTGCTTGCTCGCCTCAACTTTTGTTGTTAAAGTCTATCGACTTCAACAACAAAAGTTGAGGTATTTATCTCCCACAAACATTTTACTCTAAC
>NZ_JAPRAT010000062.1 GCF_026805325.1 Natronobacillus azotifigens | reverse complement strand
GTATGTGTCAAGTTTTTCTCGAGGTAGTTTTTATACCAGTATTTCTGGCACTCTATTTTTGTACGCTTTTTCAGCTACCTCGCTGTCGCTTGTTCTCAGGTAAGTAGCTGGTACGTTCTACAAACCAGAACCTACCAGCTACTTACCTGTTACCGTAAACTCTTTAACAGTTGTCCTCTTGCGCTAGAATGGGCAATGTAGAGGCTGATGGACCCCTGATGAGCTCCTATGGATGGACGTGTCGGTTGACGTAACAGCTGGGCTAATTTTACCGTCTTTTTCACTTGTCTTTGCTTCCGTTCACTTCTCTTTTGGTGCTTCAAATAGACGTCCCGTAACGTTCCATTTAAAATGCCCTGGATCACTTTCACCATTCCCTCACTGCCAGCTTCACTCCAATGCATCCCTCTTTTTTTCATACGGAAAGAAACATGGCGTTGATTTGATTCCATCGCTCCCAAGCTACGTGCATCTTTTGGAGGATTCTCCACCCGTTCTCTCCAATCAAAAATACGCTCCCAGTTATGCATAATGTACTTCTTAAATGCCTGCAATTTATCCACGTTTTTCTGATCCTCTAGCGTACTTTCAAAGGTGTCTACCCATAAGGTGAAATCCTCAAGATTTTGCGCTTTTAGTGCTTTCTTTACTTCCTCTTTCCATTCGCTTTTTCCACCGCCAAATGCGCGATTTAACGCTTGTGATACATGATAGGGGTCTAATTGGTTGAGCACAGGATATTTCGATTGTGAAAAGGCTTCTTGAAATTTCTCAGCGGTATAGCCTGCGCCACCATCGCTGTTACTTACCACTTGTGTGTCCTCTAACGAATAATGATGCGCAGTGAACGCTTGAACCTCTTTCCAAAAGTCTGCGGTAGGTTGCGTTGTCATGATCACTTTCGGTTCTCGTAAAGCTACCCGTTTCCCATTCTTATCCCAACCTTCATGAACCACCGCATGCCGAACTTCCAAACTTTTTTTCTTTTGTGTTCCTCTTACGAATACCCCATCTGCCTCTGCATATAAAAACGCCAGCTTTTTCCCTTCAGGTAAGTAATCTGCATCTTCTAATTCAACAACCATTTCCTGATCAGCTTTTGCCTGCGCATTACCGACACGCTTTACAATACTACCAACGGTTGTATGACTAATATCCACCGCCGTCCATTCTTTTAAGACGCGTGCCGTTTCTCGGTAGTCCGTTTCACTAGCCATCTCCGCTACCTTTACTTCTACCAAGGAACTATGACGTTGATGCTTTCTTATTCCTAACCATTCATCAAATGGATGCCTGCAGTTCCCCTGTTTATCTCTAAGGGATGTATGACGAAATGTCACCGCTCCGAAGGTAAATTGCACGGTCTTTTCATCACTTCTTATCACTGTCCAGCCTTCCTGTTGCTTTTGTTTTTTTACCACTTGGTCAATCTGTGAAAATACATCCCCCAACAAGGTAGCAAATACTTCATGCATATACATGTTTACATCTTCTTCTAGTTCAATTAAGCTATTCGTACCCTTTATTATTTTGTATAAGTTTGATATAATTTTCTCCATGAGAAGGCCTCTTTCTAAATGTATTTGCCGGTTAGCATACATTTATCATAGAGTGCCTTTTCTTTTTTGACTAGAAAATTGCTTACTTTACCCCCTCGAGAAATATTTTACACATAG
>NZ_JAPRAT010000061.1 GCF_026805325.1 Natronobacillus azotifigens | reverse complement strand
CACAATTATTTATAAAAATTAGTCATAGTTATGTCTAATTTACAGTTTGTCCGAATACATAAATAAGGTAGGGAGGTGATCATTACGCAAAATAGATTGGGAAAGCAAATGTTTCGTTTCTTCTTGCTAATCGTGGTTAGCTGTTTGATCTTGTTCAGTTTCTATTACATTTTCACTTATTTGTATCCGTTTGTTATTGCACTTCTATTTGCATGGTTATTAAATCCTATTATCTCATTATGCACAAATAAACTCCATTTATCTCGCACAATTGCTACTTGTCTCGCTCTATTAACATTCTTTCTGTTGTTAACTTTGCTCATTAGTATAAGCATGGTAGAAACGGTTCAAGCTATTCATTATTTAAATACATATGTACCAGGGTACTTCAGAGAATTATTTGAGTTATTAAATAATTGGATCGATACGGCTCTTATGCCTTTTTATGAACGGATTTCCGGAATGTTTGACCGCTTGCGATTAGATCAACAAACAACGATTATTGAACAAATTCATCATTTATTGAACCGCTTAGCAGAATTCGGTAGTGGGCTTTTAGAAGTTTTTTTTATTAAATTAACAAATATTTTATTAGCTATACCAAATATGTTATCTGTTATTATTTTTATTCTATTAGGAACTTTCTTCTTTAGTAAAGACTGGAACGAATTGCAACACAAGTATGTCAAAATATTCCCTCAAAAAGGACGAGAAGGTCTCTCTAGTCTATATTTACAATTGAAAAAGACATTCTTTCGCTATGTGAAAGCACAATTAATTTTATCTGGATTCTCTTTGATCACATTGGCATTTGGATTATTTATTATACGGGTTGAACATCCGTTTATTTTGGCACTTTTAATTAGCTTGGTAGACTTAATTCCACTTTTGGGGACAGGTCTATGTTTTGTTCCATGGCTGATTTATTTATTTTTGAGCGGAAATTATGCACTAACGATTCAATTGGCGATCTTGTACGGAGTTATTATTATCCAACGTCAAATAATGGAACCGAAAATTATGGCTGAACAAATGGGGGTGCATCCGTTAGTAGTATTAATGATTGCTTTTGGCTCTTTTCAAATTTTCGGTATATTCGGGGTACTCCTCACTCCAGGGTTTGTCATTGTCTTACAAGCAATACAAGCTACAGATCTACCCCGTCAACTATGGCATTACATTGTAACCGGAGAGTATAACTAATCTTAGGTTATTATCGACGATAAATGGTTACCGAACCTTTATTAATCATTTGTTGAACAATTGCTTTTAACCATACCTTTAGCGGATTCCTAGTTACAGGAAGCAATAATAAAAAACCAAAAATATCAGTAATAAAACCAGGAGTCAGAAGCACAATTGCGCCAATTAAAATACAGATACCATCAAATATTTCTTCAGCGGGGAGTTGTCCTGTATTCATATTTGTTTGCGCGCGCCTTAATGTTTCTGTACCTTGTTGTTTTGCTAATGTAGCACCAAAAAGTCCTGTCAGTATAATTAATCCTATTACCGAAAGACCACCAATTTTTCCTCCTGCCCAAATAAACACACCGATTTCTAGTGCAGGTACAATCAAGATCAGTAAAAATAGCCAGCGAAACATAATATCACTCTCTCTATCAATTAGAATTAGTTAATTGCTGATAGTAAAAAAAGAAGGGAAGATCCCCTTCTTTTTTATTATATCAGATTTTATTAGAAAATTCTCCATTGTGCTGCATAAG
>NZ_JAPRAT010000060.1 GCF_026805325.1 Natronobacillus azotifigens | reverse complement strand
GGTGCCTAGTATAGTAAATAGGTTCACTTGAACATGAAAAGACCACCGTTTTCATAGTAAAATAGAAGTACCTATCACAGAACTTCCAATTACAATCCACAACTAAAGGAGATGAAAACGATGGTTTATACATTATTGAACCACATTCAAGGCAAAAATGGAAGTCGATGGGCGGAATTTGTTCGAGAAGTAGGGAGAGAAAATCTATTGTTGGTGGCGGTAGATGCAGCGAAATATACGCATAAAGGCATGATTTGTACATTTTATGGAGATATTTTGGTTAGACCTTTTGAGTTTGACGCATCGATGACTGGTTTTCAAAAGCTAAACGACCTTATTCAAACGGAGATGAATGAACACGACATGAAAGAAGTGGTGTTTGGTATAGAAACAACCGGTCATTACTATGAAGATCTTGTGCATAAAGGGAAAGCGGAAGGATATCATGTTCGTATTCTGAACGCAGCTACGACTGCCCGAGAACGGGAAGCGCTTCTAAATTGGTCCAAAACGGATAATCTCGATCTAATGGCCATTGTCCAATCGATGATCAATGGGCGTGGAACTTCCAGTGAATTAGGTGCAGGGAAGGTTCATGACCTGCAGAAATTAACGCGAGCCCGGAGAGATTTAGTGAAAGAACAAACAGCTGTAAAAAATCTTATTCTTGTTTATGTTGATCATATCTTCCGAGAATTCCAAGGCAAAAGCATGTGGATGAACGGGAAGCGCCAAAAAGTAAAACCTTTTTCCCACCTGTTTGGAAAAGCGCCGCGTTATCTCATGCGCCACTGCTTGCATCCAAGTGATATTCTGAAACTCGGATCGGAGGGACTACGTTCTCTATCTATTCGTGAGAATTTAAAAATGCGTCGTTCATCGATTGAAACGCTTATAGCGTTTGCAGAACACTCGATCTCAAAGCCGAAAGAAGACCTCCATGTGGAACAATATTTACTAAGTCAGAAGTTAGATCAACTAGAGTTGTTGGAGGAGCATATTAAAAAGATAGAAAGAGAAATAGAGGATTTGTTTGTGCAAACAGAGGGTGCTGTCCTCTTGAGCGTTTCAGGAATCGGTGTGGTAACTGGTGCAGAACTATACGCAGAAATGGGTGATATTTCAGACTTCGATCATGCTGGGCAACTGATTAAGATGGCGGGGACCAACCCAATTGTCAAACAATCCGGAGACAGAAGGCCGTCCTATTATGCCGTTTCTAAACAAGGAAGGCGGACATTTCGCAACATTGTTTATCAAGTTGGAAAGTCTTTAGCTACGAATAATCCGGATATGAAACAGAAATATTTCGCCTTAAAAGAACGAGGAAAGCACCCAAGGCAAGCATATATCGCTTTAGGAAATCGCATGATTCGATTAGCATTCTCCATGATTAAACAGCAAACATTGTACCGTACAAATCATAAAAATTATACGTTATTAGATCAGATAAGCAAGAAGCTGCACGTGAAGAACACCAAGCTATTTTACGAACAATTTGTCTCATCAAAAATAAGTGTATCCGCATAATAATAAAGTGTAGTAATGTTATTCGTAGAAAACTGAAAACAGTCTTTTTATTTAGCATGACTCTGATGAAAAAGGAGCTTCTCTAGGACGTTAGATCACATTGTTTATTGGTGCATGAGGCTATAGACCTCGAGTGACAGCATGATGGATCTTGTCCTACAAGTACGAATAATACGTGAAATCTAAGTTTATATTTACTAGGCTGTATCCTCTGTAGGATGAAAAAGCAAGATCCTTTCACGTTCTAGAGAAGCTCTATTATAGAGATTCTGTGATAGATGAACCTTTCAAAAATTGGAAATCAAAGGTTTTACTTAAGGTCGGTCTTTTTTACCGAAAATCAACACTTGACTTATTTGGCATTATACGCTGTCACC
>NZ_JAPRAT010000006.1 GCF_026805325.1 Natronobacillus azotifigens | reverse complement strand
GACGGTTGCTCCGGGATAAAAAGATGGCTTGAGGGGTTTTGCTCAAGCCATCGATAGATTGTTATTCTTTTACCCATCCGAGTAACATTTCACGCACAAACTTGCTTGCGGCGATAGCTGTTTGTTCAGAAGAGTCATAAGCAGGTGCAACTTCAACTAAGTCGGCACCAACGACACGAACGTCTGATTTGGCAATGAGGTGGATCGCTTCCAGCAATTCTTTGGAACTAATCCCTCCTACCTCAGCTGTTCCCGTACCTGGAGCAAACGCTGGATCCAAGACATCAATATCAATCGTCACATAGACATCTTCCCCAGCTAGGCTTGGTAAAACTTCTGCCAACGGTGCTGCCACATCATAACGAGCCATGTACATGCCACTTGTTTTTGCATATTCAAACTCCTCGCGCATTCCTGAACGAATGCCAAATGAGTATACATTTTTTGGTCCGATTAACTCGCAAGCCTTTCTAACTGGTGTCGAATGCGAGAGAACTTCCCCTTCATATTCTTCACGTAAATCAGCATGTGCATCTATGTGAATGAGTTTCACATTTGGATGTTTTTGATGAACTGCCTGGATAATCGGCCAAGTAACAAGGTGTTCTCCACCTAGACCAAGGGGAAACTTCCCTTTATCTAATAACGTTGTAATGTAGTTATAGATTTGTGTCAAACTTTTTTCTGCATTCCCAAATGGTAACGGAATGTCTCCAGCATCAAAATAGGCTACTTCTTCTAAATGCTTGTCCAGATAAGGACTATATTCTTCTAAACCAATCGAAGCTTCTCGAATTCGGTTCGGGCCAAAACGTGAACCAGGTCGAAAACTTACCGTCCAGTCCATCGGCATGCCGTATAATACTGCTTTTGCTTCGTGAAAGTCAGGACGAGCCATAATAAAAACTTTTCCCGAGTATGCTTCATCAAATCGCATCGCTATACGCCCTTTCTATTTTGTTAAATCTTCTACAAATTTTGGTAAAGCAAAACAAGCTTGGTGTAGCGCTTGAGTGTAATAACTCGTTTCAATTTGATGGAATCGATCTTGCCCTACTTTCAATGGATCATGTTGTTTGCTTCCCAAAGTAAACGTCCATAAACCACTTGGATAGGTTGGAATATTTGCTGTATATAATTTCGTTATCGGGAAGATCTCTAATACATCTTGGTGTACTTGTTTAATCAGATCTGCTTTAAACCAAGGGTTGTCGGATTGTGCAACGAAAATACCATCCTCTTTCAATGCTTTTGCGATCCCAGCATAAAAACCTTTCGTAAATAAATTCACAGCTGGACCAACTGGTTCTGTTGAATCGACCATGATCACATCATATTCTGCTTCACTCTTCGCAATATGCATAAAACCATCATCTACTTTTACCTCGACGCGTGGATTGGTTAACTCACCAGCAATACTTGGTAAATGTTGTTTTGATGCTTCAATTACTTTTCCATCAATTTCAACAAGCACCGCTTTTTCAACGGATGGATGCTTCAACACTTCACGAATGACTCCACCGTCCCCACCACCAACAACGAGTACTTTTTTCGGGTTTGGGTGTGTGAACAAAGGAACGTGACTAATCATTTCGTGATAAACAAAATCATCTTTTTCTGTCGTCATGACCATACCATCTAATACAAGCATGTTGCCCCATTCTTTTGTCTCGAGCATATCTAATTGTTGAAAATCCGTTTTTTCTGATTGTAACGTACGTTTTACTTTTGCCGTGATCCCAAAATCATCGGTCTGTTTCTCTGTATACCATAAATCCATCATTACCATCTCCTTTTGATTGCTTTCTTCTATCTTAACCTTTTTTTACGAACGTCTTCAAACAACGAGGTTCACATCCACCATGATTAGTAGTCCCAGTATGTAATTCAGGAGTCATTCGAAAAAAGAGACCATTCGCTCTTATTATTAATTGTTTCTAGCAAATAATGCCGCTAAACAAATTAATTTTAGAGATTTTTCCGAAAAAAGCAAGTCTTTTTCTGCAAAACTTGTCATAATTTTAGGTTTAATGGTTGGGCAATCGTACCATAATGTTAGTAATCGAAAGAAGCTGCAAAGGAGTTCTTCAGCATGAATCATAATCGAAAGAGAAAGATACGAACAAAAATCTATCAAATACTTGTTATCGGACTAATCGCATTTTCCCTAGTGATTGGTGCGTTATTTCTATTTATCTTTTCTTTAGGACCACCACCATTAACCGCTGATCAAAATACCATCTACTACGGTGCGAATGGAGAAAAAATTGGGGAAGAAAGAGGGGTTGAGAATCGATATTGGGTGCCACTTGATGAAATGAACGAAATGGTAGTAAACGCAACGATTGAACTGGAAGATCAACATTTTCATGAGCACAGTGGTTTTGATTATAAGCGAATTAGCGCGGCATTACTTAACAATATACGATCCGGCTCTTTGCAACAAGGAGCTAGTACGATTACACAACAATATGCACGGAATCTCTATCTATCACAAGACAAGACGTGGTCAAGAAAACTAAAAGAAGCGTTTTACGCGATTCGGCTAGAACTTTTTTATGATAAGGAGACCATCCTTGAAGGCTATTTAAATACGATTTATTACGGACATGGTGTTTACGGGATCGAGGCAGCGAGTCAATTTTATTTTGACAAAGCAAATGAAGAGCTGAGTCTAGCTGAATCGGCCTTACTGGTTGGGGTTCCAAATCGGCCGAATCATTATTCCCCGATTAACCATTTTGACCATGCCAAACAACGTCAACAGCTACTATTGCGACTCCTAGTCGATCGAAATGTAATAGAGCAAGAAGATGCTTTACGTGCAGAGCAAGAAGTTTTAACAGTCACCGCTAATAATCCTAACGAACAAACCAGTCAAATTGGTTACTTTCGTGATGTGGTCTTAACGGAGATGGAAAAAATTCTTGAAAAAGATCACACACAAATCCGGCGGGATGGTTATCATGTATACACCACGCTCGATACAGATGACCAAATATATTTAGCTGATGCAGTGGAAAAACATACAGGTGTTGAAGAAACGTTTCAAGCAGGCGCAATGGCAGTAAACCCAAATACCGGTGCAATTACCGCCTTAGTTGGTGGTAAGGATTATCAACAGAGTCCATTTAATCGAGCAGTTCAAGCACAAAGGATGGTTGGTTCAACGATAAAACCATTGTTATATTACAATGCATTAGAAAGTGGCTATACCGCCGCTACGACATTGGTAAGCCAACCAACTACCTTTGCATTTGCTGATGGCTCTAACTATCGTCCACGTAATTTCAATAACTATTATGCAGACGATCAAGTCACTTTAGCTCAAGCATTAGCGGTTAGTGATAATATCTATGCAGTGAAAACAAACTTGTTTCTCACGCCAGATCGATTCGTTTCGACGCTTGGAAAGTTTGGTATCACGGGCGAGTTTGACGCTGTTCCAGCGCTCGCTTTAGGAACTGCTTCTGTCAGTGTACAAGAAATGGTCGTCGCCTATGGTATGCTTGCGAATGGTGGAAAAGAACTGGAACCTTATGCAATTGAAACAATTGTGGACAAGGATGGAAATGTTATTTATGAGCGTGATCAGCAAAAACCAGAGCAAGTGCTTGATCCACAACAAACGTTTATTCTAAACCAACTAATGACCGGTATGTTTGATGTAAACCTTAATAGTTATATGACCGTAACAGGTGCTCCTATTGTTGATCAATTGTCTGGACACTATGCCGGAAAATCTGGGACAACTTCATCGGATAACTGGATGATTGGATACAGTCCTGAATTGGTGATGGGAGTGTGGGTTGGATATGATGATAATCGAACCTTAACAAAAACTAGTGAAAAGCAGGCCTCGAGAGCAATTTGGGCAGATTTTATTGAAAAAGCACATCAAAGCCGATCAGTCGGCGTCTTTAAAGCACCTTCTGGTATTGTAGCAGCCTATGTGAATCCTATGAACGGAAAATTAAGTACACCGTATTGTCCAACTAGCCGTCTCATGTATTTTGTCGAAGGAACAGAGCCGAGGCAATATTGCAAGGATCATCCGGGGGAATAATTGAGTTAAAATGGGAGGGCGCTCGTTTTCGGACTGCTTTGCCTTGGTATGGCTCGTTTCTGTCCGAATCAGCTATACCTATGAAGTAAAAAAGAGTCCCAGCCAAAACTGGAACTCTTTTTTACGTTTCTGGTAATGCTTTTTTTACTTCTTCTGATGAGTTTTTCCACATGTCTTGATTAAATTCACGAAGAAAATCTCCTAATAATTGACGAGACAAATCATCCATGTGTTCAACGATTACATGACCTTTCATCGACTTTTCCATATGCGTTACGTGTTCAGGCATCGATTTATACGCTCGTTTAATCGGACGATCAACACGAATTTCACTACCTGCGATACCGTGATAATAAGGTCCAGATTGACCCGATTCTACGGTTACCCAGACAATCCAATAAAGCTTTCCATTTGGTACTTCATCCTTATTCGGAATAAATTTCACTCGACGTTCCACATCACTTCGAGCGTGCATCGCACCCATATCAATATATGCTTTCTGCTCATTCGGATCGACAATGACCGGTGAAATATTTTCCAAGCTGATCGAACCAACTCCGTAACCACCATGACCGTCTGTTGAGTCGTCTTTCATTATTGTAAAAGCATTATTTTTCTTTTCTTGATTACTCATTACTTATGTCCCCTTTACGCACGTCATTTTTGTTATTGTAGCATAGTCGGGCTATCGATTTCATCTGCCAAAACTTGCAGGAATGAATCTCCACTTGTAGAATAATAACCAATAATAAAAAAAGGAGGAGACAATAATGCCTTATGTTACGGTAAAACTATTAGAAGGTCGTACGGAGGAACAAAAAAAGAACTTGGTCGAGAAGGTTACGGATGCAGTTGTTGAAACGACAGGAGCTTCAAAAGAAAAAGTAGTTGTATTCATTGAAGATATGAGTAAAAATCATTATGCGGTTGGTGGAAAAAGATTGAGCGACCAGTAGATTGAGTTAACTTTTCACATCGTTCACTTCCTAGCTAAGCAAAGGGGGGAATTTGAATTGAAAAAATTAATAGGTGTTACAATTTTCGTTGCTTTATTACTTGGTTTAGGACTCAGTTGGTTTCGAGCTGACCAAGCACAAAAAGCACTAAAAACGGATACGATCGCCCACTTAGAAAGCAGAGGTTATCAGATTGAATCTGATGTCGAGGATATTTCCGTTGTGAATGTAGGTCAACAAGATCGAACTTATGCAGTTGCCGTTACCTTTTACGATGAACCTGATTTCGCTTATTTATATACGTATAGAGATAATTCCGATCAGATACGCCAATTACCAGTTGGCGATGAAGAAAGAGAGGAGTTTTCGTTACAACATCTCGAAGACTAACTCGACAGGTGAAGAATAAAACTCACCCTCACGAAGAAGGAAAGGAAACTTCAGCAATTTCTATTGTCCTATTTGCCTTGGGGCAACGGGCGCTAAGTTTTAATATATTTGACCAGGACTTTAATGCTCTAATCTTTACAAAAATGAAGTTCATAAGGAAAGGGACTCCCATTACTCGGAATCCCTTTTCTTTTTTTATTTTTTTCACGTTTGCTTTAGTTCCGCAATAAACGCCCAAGCTTCCTCAATATCCTTATCCGTATAATTTACCTTGGCCTTTACTTCTCGTACTTTTGCTTCTACTTCTACTTTCGGTAATTCATCAAAATATAGCATTGTTGCAACCAGCTCTAAAAACCGAGAACTTTGCTCTTTTAATAGGTCCACTTTTTTTGAAAAGAGTGGTAAATCTACTTTTACATGGTCTAGAAAGTCGATCCCGGCAGAGGTAGTTTGGTACTGATATTGATAATAATTACTTTTTTCTTCTTTTGTTTCCTCAATGAACCCTAGGTTACACATTTCTTCAATTCGCAATGTTAATTCTTCAGAATATGGTCCATAAAAATGAAATGTAAATTTCTCCTCAAATGGAACATCACATTTTTGTAATATGTAAATCATTTTTTGTAATTTCTTTCGTCCAACAACTTCCTTGGCTGTTACAAAAAAATTCATTAATTTCGCATGATTTGTTAACATTCAAACATCCCCTATTCCAATCTTTTATTCCTAATTACGAGCTATCCCTAATAGATCCATTATCTGTTTTTTCTCTGGTTGGTCATCTGATAATGCTTCAATAAAGTCTGACGGGAAATATAGTTTATGATCGGTACGTTTTTTCCCAGAGATAGACTCGACAATATCTGACGTTCTCGATAATTCTTCCAATTCATTGTTTGGTTTTTGTAAATAGATTGGCAACCGTTCGCCCTCTTCCCCAGGTCGATAAAAGTCATATGGTAAATCAGAAGAGGAATCAACGACTAAATAATATTTCGGATCCATACCGACTTGTTCAAATAACCGATGCAAAACCATCCATTCTTCCATTTGTGCATTTGGATTGAATTCAACATATTTAAATAACTTCCGGTTCGTAAATCGCACGCACAAATCGCTCAATATCTCATCCGATTCGTCTGTCCATGCTTGGAAATAATACGAAACAATCGGTTCATCTAAACGAATGTAATCTTGTAAGGAAACTTCGCCTTCAAAAAAAGATAAGAAATGAATCGGTTGGAAGCGAAATGTGTATCCTGATAAATAGAGATCTTTTACCCGATGTAAGATTTTCGACAGAATAACTTCAGCACTTCGGCTTACCGGGTGAAAATATACTTGCCAATACATCTGATATCTGCTCATAATATAATCTTCTACCGCATGCATGCCTGATGATTTAATCACGACTTGATCGTCGACAGGACGCATGACGCGTAAGATTCGTTCCATATCAAAGTGACCATAGCTTACCCCAGTAAAGTAGGCGTCTCTTTGTAAATAATCCATTCGATCCGCATCAATTTGACTCGAAATCAAACTGACAACTAGCTTATCGTGATAGGTTTTATTGATAACTTCTGCCACTTTCTGTGGAAAGTCAGGCTCCACTCGTCGCAAGATATGATTAATCTCGGTATCACCAACAATGATTTTCTTTGTAAAGTCTTCGTGATCGAGCTTAAATACTTTTTCAAACGAGTGAGAAAAGGGTCCGTGTCCTAAATCGTGGAGTAAAGCGGCTGCAAGGCATAATAACCGTTCATTCGGATTCCAATAAGGTTTTCCTTCAAAGTTCGCTAAGATACGTCTGACAATTTCATATACGCCTAATGAATGATTAAACCGGCTATGTTCTGCTCCGTGAAAAGTAAAAAAAGATGTTCCTAATTGTTTGATTCGACGTAACCGTTGGAATTCCATCGCTCCAATCAAGTCCCAAATTACACGATCTTTAACGTGGATATAGCGATGGACCGGATCTTTGAAGACCTTTTCTTCTCTTAATTGCTCATCTTTATAGGCCAATTGGAAATCCTCCTTCTCCATTTTTGTTGTACAGTTCTTTTTTTCTGCATAAATTGTCTTTTCATTATATAATAGTTTCGGTGAATCTAAAAGGGCGTGTTCAAAAAGCCAGCAAATTAGCAGCAAGCAGGTTGAAGCGGCGAAGCTTCTGAGGACCAGAGTATAGGCTTTCTCTACATGAGGACCGGAAGAACGAGCCAACAAAGAGATGCGCCGCTTATCATTCGGTGACTTTTCGAATATTCTCTAAAAGGGAACACAACCCTTTTGTTGAAAGAAAAATACCAAAGGAGATACAACAATGTCAGACTGGAAAACACTATTTCATAAAGATCAATTTCGTTTTATTGATCACACGAATTCAATAGAACCGGTTACAGCACTTGATGCATTTGCCGTAGATGACGCCCTCGCGTTATCTGTAGAAAAAGGAGCATCCCCAACAACGATGCGGATCTGGACCCACGATCAAACAGTTGTTCTCGGCATTCCAGATGCTCGATTGCCTTTTATTAAAGAAGGTGTTTCTTGGTTAAACCAACAAGGATACCAAGCCGTTGTTCGAAACTCTGGAGGTTTAGCAGTCGTCCTGGATAAGGGCGTGATGAATATAACCTTATTGTTTGCTGATGGTAATAAAATTGGGATTCATGAGGGTTATCAGATGATGGTCGGTTTTATTCAAGAACTATTCGCTGACTATACGGATCAAATAAAAGCATTTGAAGTGAAAGGTTCTTATTGTCCTGGTGACTATGATTTAAGTATAGATGGGAAAAAATTTGCCGGTATTTCGCAAAGGCGCGTAAAAAATGGCGTGGCTGTTCAAATATACTTATCCATTGAAGCAGATAATCAAGCACGCGCGAAATTGATTGAGTCGTTTTACAAGCTTGGTTTACAAGGTGAAAAAAGTAAGTTCGCCTATCCAACAGTAGAACCTAACACGATGGAAGCTCTCGCAACATTACTAAACAAGCCACTGACAATCGATTTTGTAAAAAATCGTATTCGAGAGAAGCTAACCGACTTAACGAAAGAGCTTCAACAGAACGATCTTACTGCTATAGAAAAAGAAATGTATCAAAAACGAAAGCAACAAATGATTGTACGAAACAAAAAAGCACTGGGAGACTTATTCCATGAATAAGCCCCCGTGCTTTTTTATACGAACATTATGTTGTTTTCTATCTATTAAAGGGACTGTGCCGCTGTAATGATGGCTAATTTATATACATCGTCTGTATTGCAACCACGCGATAGGTCGTTTACTGGTTTATTTAAACCTTGTAAAATCGGTCCGACAGCATCAAAGTTTCCTAACCGCTGTGCAATCTTATATCCAATATTACCCGCTTCTAATCCTGGAAAAACAAATACGTTTGCATCTCCTTGAATATCTGCTCCTGGTGCCTTTTTCTCAGCAACACTTGGAACAAAAGCAGCATCAAACTGAAATTCACCATCTAATGTTAATTCAGGACGAATTTCTTTCGCAATTTTAACTGCATTCGCAACTTTCTCTGTCTCTTCTGACTTTGCCGATCCTTTCGTTGAAAAACTAAGCATTGCAACACGAGGATCAATATCGAATAATGTTGCTGTATCTGCACTAGCAAGCGCAATTTCAGCAAGATCTTGGCTATCTGGAGCAATATTAATTGCACAGTCAGCAAACACATACTTCTCTTGTTCACGAACCATAATAAACACACCAGAAGTTTTTTTGATGCCTTCTTTTGTTTTAATAATTTGAAGCGCTGGACGAACGGTATCCGCAGTTGAATGTGCCGCACCACTAACTAACCCGTCTGCTTTTCCTAGATAAACAAGCATCGTACCAAAATAATTTTCGTCTAACAGTATTTTTCTTGCAGCTTCTTCTGTTGCTTTTCCTTTTCGTCGTTCAACAAAAGCAGCAACCATTTCATCAAATGCTTCATAAGTATTTGGATCAACAATCGTAACATCGGTTAAATCAACTTGTAATTCAGCGGCCTTCTGTTCTAATTCATTTTGTTGGCCGACTAATACAGGCTGAACCAAACCTTCTTTTCCAAGCTTGCTTGCAGCTTCTAAAATTCGCTCATCTGCACCCTCTGGGAATACAATCTTCCTAGCATTTCCTGTTAATCTACTTTTTAATGTATCAAATAAGTTGCTCATCTTTTACCCTCCAAAAACATTTCTGTTATATATAATACGCTTTTTTGTGTTTGATTAAAAGGGATAGCGATTACTTTTTTTATTTTCTATGAAAAAAACTAGCAACAAGTACACGGAAGGGTAGCTTTAGACAGTGAAAATAATCAATTTTGTCAAAATCATGACACTTTTTATTTTTTCGAAAATGGGAGATGTCCTTCCCTATATTACCCTGGTTATTTTTCTTTAAAGAAATTCTAATTGGTTGAAATATGAATAATAGAAGTTCACCCAGTGCTTTTGTAAGAACAGGATAGAGAGGAATTACACAAGCTGGCCTTGGCAAGCTAAAGCCACCTTCAAACTCTACTGTGAGTAATAGGAGAAGAGCGAGAATTTTCGTCCAAACAAAACAATCATAAAGTGAAACTTCAATCAGTGGGGGTTTTTAGGTATTACCCCACTGATTGTTAGCCCTAAAGGATGACCTAAACCATTCGGGGTGATAGCGTCTGTTACTCCCGCTTAAACAACTTGATATTCTCGTTGTTTTAAAGTGGAAGTCTTACAGACGGTTGCTCCGGGATAAATATAATTTCCGATTAGGTATGTGTCATTATTTTTCATCTGTTGCATAAGTATAAATACTGGAAAGGTAATTGCTGAAATGGGGTGATAGAGTGGCAGTTGTACCTTACACTGAAAAAGATGTTGCATTGCTTGCAAGGTTAATGCGTGCAGAAGCGGAAGGCGATGGCGATCTTGGAATGTTAATGGTTGGAAACACCAGTATTAATCGAGTCATCTCTGATTGTCTGGATTTTACTGAGTTAAGAAACATTCGAGATATGGTATTTCAAAGTCCTGGTGGTTTTGAAGCAACACAAAAAGGTTACTTTTATCAAGCTGCGCGCGAGCGAGACAAAGTATTAGCAAGAAGAGTAATTAAAGGGGAGCGATTTCACCCAGCAGAGCGCACGTTATGGTTTTTCCTGCCTGAGGGTAGCTGTCCTGCACAGTGGTTTGGTCAGTGGAATACTGGCCGTTACAAATCCCATTGTTTTTTTGCACCGCTTGAATCTGAGTGTCCAAGAGTCTAACAAAAGGAGTGAGCAAACAAAATGAGTGAAGAAAACAAACAGCAACGGAGTGCATCGGCGTCCGCACACGGGATGCAAGGAATGCAAGGTATGTATGATATGGGGATGGCTCAAGGAATGTATCAAACGCCTGGCTACTCTCCATATTATCCAAGCTATGCGAGTATGCAACAGCCATCATTTTATCCATCTTATTCTTATCAAACACCAACTCAAGCACAACCGCAACAGCAGCCGAATGGACCACAAACACCAGGGATGTTACCATTAGAACAATCTTACGTAGAAAATATTCTCCGATTAAATAGAGGAAAAGTAGCTACCATTTACATGACATTTGATAACAACGAGCGTTGGAATGCTAAAATATTTAGAGGTAGAGTCGAGGCGGCCGGGCGCGATCACATTATTATCAGCGATCTTGAAACAGACAAACGTTACTTACTTTTAACGATTTATTTAGACTATATTTCGTTTGATGAAAGAATAGAATATGATTTACCTTTCGGACAGCAACAACTACCTACCGCATCACAAAGGTAACGAAAAAAAGTTTATCCAGTGGGGGACTACCTCCACTGGTTTTTTGTGTTTCATTAAAAACACCTGGACAAGTTATTCAAGTGTTTTTGGTGCTTCGTTAAAAATCAAGTAATGATCCTTGATTGTCATATCCTTCTACATTTTCTTTCGACGGCGTTGCCTGTTCAGTCCCCATCATTTTCCGTAATTCCAGCTCTTCTGGTACACTTTTATGTACCGTCGGTTTCGGGTCAACCTTTTCTTCCTTATCATCTAATAAGAGGTCGGCTAATAAACGAATAGCGCGGGCGTGTTGTTTTACTTTCCCATGATCAGAACTATTTTGTTGTGCAGATTGTAGTTCTTCCGCCATTTTTTTTAATACAGATTGATTGGTGATCATACTCCCCCTCCATTCTCTTTGTTAATTATACCCCGAAAGCTCCGGTTTTTCATTTGATACGTTTCATTCGGTACTCTATGATATAATAATTGTGTTTTTCTTAACAAAGGAGTGAGTCATATGGAACAAGAAATCAAGCCGATCCTTGCAAAACTAGATGATCATTCTACCATTCATTCGGTAAGACCTGTATCTGGCGGACAAATTAATCAAGCATTTAAAGTGGAGACAGATAGAGGTTGTTACTTTATCAAAACAAACGATCAAGCATCTGCAAATTTTTTTTCATTTGAAAAAATCGGGCTTGAACGAATAGCAAGTACAAAGACAATTGCAGTTCCAGAAGTTTATTATTGTCAGGAAACAACGGAAAATGAATCGGCCTTTCTCGTATTGGAATGGATTGAAGAAACGAACATTACTAGTGCCTATACCCGCCTTGGCGAACAATTAGCAAGCTTACATCAGCACACGCACGCGCAATATGGTCTGGATGTAGATGGTTTCTTGGGGACGTTAGCTCAACCAAATGATCAGACAGATAGCTGGGTGGATTATTATAAAAACTATCGATTGCAAACACAGCTAAACTACGGAATAGATCAAGGAATAATTCAAGGAAACCGACGGAAGAAGTTAGAAAAATTAATGAATAAACTATCAAATTACATACCAGATGAACCCGCAGCTTCCCTTCTGCACGGTGATCTGTGGAGCGGAAACTTCTTAATCGGTTCTAACGGCCAGCCATATCTTGTTGATCCTGCAATATTAGTAGGTGATCGTGCTTTTGAACTTGCATACACTGAACTATTTGGAGGCTTTCCTGCTGATTTTTATCATGCATATGATGAAGTTTGGCCTCTTGCCAAAGAATATACCGATGTAAAACCAATCTATCAGTTATTTTATTTACTCGTTCATTTAAATATATTTGGCGAACATTATGGGCGTTCTGTGGATGAGATTCTAAATAAATATGTGTAACCGCCTCCCTTTTGAAAAACGAGAAGAAGCTACCTTCTGTGACACTGCTTATTAGCTGGGCGTCCTCGTACTAGCATTTGTTGCCCCATTATTATTAAACTTTTTTTGCTGTTTTACAGTGGTGGTCTTATCGACAGTTGCTACCGAAGAAAAACGATCGACTCCTTATTGCGAGCGATCGTTTTTTGATTCAATACATATATTTGCTGTTCCCAACCGTGTAGGTCGATTTTTTTCCTTTCATCGCCAGCTTCAGCGCAGTTAGTTTCCCTTCAATCACTGGCTGAAAAGATAAGAAAACGACTCTACTAGACAATAACAATACGATTGCCATTGCAAGTAAACAGACCAAGAGAAATTCAAAGACATTATTTATTCGTAGTATTTCTGTTTCTCGAAAAAAGTGAATAAATAATCCATGCAATAAATAGACATAAAATGTTTGTTGACCAAATTTTGTCCAGTAAAAGGGTTGGCGTGGTACCCATGCAAAAATACTGAAAGCAAGACTAATTCCAAAGAAATATTGCGCGATTCTAAATAGCACACCAAGTTGAGGAGCTTCTAGAGCGCCATAAGAGAAGGACCCAAACAACCATTGGACTTGAAAATCGGGAAGAATCGTCAGTATCAGCACTGTTAGGAGGATAACAACAAGACTTATCAAACGGTATACAGGTTCTTTCCATTGAAAAATCTGTTCCTTTGTTAACCAATATCCGCCGAGAAAAAAAGGAAAGAAAACAAACGTTCTTGAAATGCTATACGTATGCCCAATGGTATCGATATAACCGACCAAAAGGCCGAGAATTACTGCAAGGGATATACCGAAAAAAGGGGGGATTTTTTTAAAGAAAATCAGTAGGATATGCCAAGAGAAGAGACTCAATAAAAACCATAAAGACCAGTGTGGATAAAATAACGGAGTATCCCAACCTTCGCTACCTGTGTAATAAAAATAACTAGAATAGATCAGTTGAAATAATAGGTATGGCAACAATAATTTTCTCATTAGATTACTTACATAGCCTAGTTTCCCGATACCTTTTGCAAAAAAGCCAGTTAGGAGTATCATTGCAGGCATATGAAATAGATAGATAAATTGATACATGGTTAAAATCACGGGAGATTCTGTAATTAACGGCTGGATTAGATGCCCAAACACTACCAAAAATATCAAAAATATTTTTGCATTATCAAAGAATGCTTCTCGATTCATCTACTCATCCTTTACAAATTTGTCACAATATTAATGTGTTAACCATTTTACTAAAAGATAAACAGAAATAGGAGTAATGAAAATGTATTGTTAAAGCATTGTAATCCGAGCGTAAATTTTCAACCAGAAAAGGGAAGTCTCGCTCCAACTTATGAGAAACTTCCCTTTATTATCATGAATCTTATAAAGTGAAACTTCAATCAGTGAGGGTTTTTAGTTATTCCCCCACTGATTGTTAGCCCTAAAGGATGACCTAAAGGCCTTTGAACCATTCGGGGTGCTAGCGTTCGTTACTCCCACTTAAACAACTTGATATACCCGTTTTTGAAGTGGGAGTCTTACGGACGGTTGCTCCGGGATGAAAATGAGATTGCCCAATTACCATTTCGGAAAATCGGTTCTGTTTTTCCAGATGGTGTGATCCCATCAATATCCATTGTTTCCGAACCAATCATAAAGTCTTCGTGGACAAGACTATCATTTACCCCATGATGATCCAGTTCATCATCAGACATCTCCGATCCGTTTTCAATAGTGGTCGGGTAAGCTTTCCCTAAAGCAAGATGACAGGAGGCATTTTCGTCAAAGAGTGTATTATAAAAAATCAATCCTGATTGAGATATTGGAGACTGGTGCGGTACAAGAGCAACTTCTCCTAACCTTTTGGCTCCTCCTTGATCTGTTTCTAATAAATTGTTAAGTGCTTCTTCTCCCGTTTCTGCAGTATATTCGATCACTTTTCCGTCTTTAAATGTTAGTGAGAAGTGATCAATTATTGTGCCACCATAGCTAAACGGTTTGGTGCTAGTAACCGTACCATTCACCCCATATTTGTGCGGCGTGGTAAAGACTTCTTCGGTTGGGATGTTTGCATTGAATAGAATACCTTCAGCAGATTTCCCTGCCCCTCCATGCCATATATGTCCTTTCGGTAACTCCATTTCCAAATGGGTACCTTCTGCTCGGAAAATTAGTTTCTCATATTGTTTTTCGTTTAGATACGTTCTTGCTTGACGAAGCTGTTCATTATGTTCGTTCCAAGCTACAATCGGGTCCTCCTGGTCGATTCGGGTAATCGCAAAGATTTGTTGCCAAAGTTTTTCTTGTGCGACCTCATCGGATAAGTCAGGAAATACTTTTTTCGCCCAAGCCATGGTTGGATAACCAATCAGTGACCATGTAACACGATCATTCATGACATAGTTACGATATTCACTTAACGCACGTGCACTTGCCTGACTTGTGGCTTGAATTCGTTCTGGCTCAATCCCATTCAATAGATCAGGATCTGGTCCATAGACAGATAACAGGGAATAGCCTTTTTTAACCATTGCTAGTAACCCATCTGCACGCCATTGGGGAAAGTTAGAAAGTACTTCCATTGGAGCATGTGCCATTTTTAAATAGGTTAACATATCATCACCCCACTCGATATGTACATCCTTTGCTCCTTGGTCGTATGCTTCCTTTACAAGTACACGAACAAAATCAACCGCTTCGATTGGAGCATTAATAATCAAGCCTTGATCTTTTTGTAGATTTACACCGTTCACAATTGCCAAACGTGCGTATTTTTGCAGAGAATGTTTCATTGTCATCTCTAGTCCTCCTCTTAAAATTGTCCTATTCCCCTCCAAGCATTGGGGATATGCTTCATTATCCAAAACTATTATTTCACACTTGGTTCTCTATTTATACTATTTTGTTAAGGACAGGTCCCAACGAAAATGCTATAATCAATATTGATATAAAGTGAAACTGTGATCAGTGGAGGTTAGTATGTATTTCGCCACTAATTGTTATCTAAAGACTTCGGGCGCTAGCACCTGTTACTCCGGCTAGAACAACTTGACCTTCTTGTTGCTTTGATTGGTAGTCATATGAAGGTTTGTTCCTGGATAGAACTCACATAAGAGGATACATCCAAAATGCCCTAAAGCGGTCAGCAGATTAGCTCCATTGACCTCATTTTTTTGTTTTTTGAACAAGTTTATTATTTTTATTTTGTTACGAAGAAGGATGTGGACGTTTTGACAGAGAAAAAGGTTTTTCGTTTTTTAGTAATCGCTGTTTTGTTTTTTACTTTGATGTTTTTAATGTCTATTACTAGCTTTATTTTTATGCCGATTGGAGCTTACTTAGCAGCAATCGCTGTACCTATTGTAGGTTCAGGTATTTTATATTATATTACAAACCCTCTTGTGAACCTTTTAGAGAAATATAAAGTGCCTCGATTGGTTGGGATTTTAATTGTCTTCCTCCTCTTGATTGCCTTTGTATTTTTTAGTGTGAATGTTCTAATTCCAATTGTACAAGAGCAATTTAATAAATTAGTCGCAAACACACCAAATATGGCTCGATCCATGGAAGAGTTTTTTGTCCTTTGGCAAAACCGTCAAAATTATTTACCAGAAAGTATTGAGAATGCCATTCAAAATGTGATCGATAATTTAAATACGTATGTCGAAGGAATTACTGGTTTCTTATTTAGTTTTATCGGACAAATTTTCTCGTTCTTATTTTCATTTGTTTTAATTCCTTTTTTCTTGTTTTTCATGTTGAAAGATGGAAAAAAGTTCGTTCCATTTGTTACTAGTTTTTTGAGTGATAAAAAAGCAAAAAGTCTTGCTGTTCTATTGAAAAATGTAAATAAGACGCTTTCATCCTTTATCCAAGGACAGTTTATTGTTAGTTTTAGTGTCGGAATCATGTTATTAGCCGGTTATTTAATTGTCGATTTAAATTACGCCGTGATGCTTGCATTATTTGGACTGGTAATGAACTTAATTCCGTTTGTTGGCCCGTGGATCTCAGCAATTCCTGCTGTAATTATTGGCTTTTTCCAAGATCCGATGGTTGGTTTATGGACTGCAGTGATTATGATTGTGGCACAGCAAATTGAAAGTAACTTAATTTCACCTAATGTCATGGGAAGAGTTTTGAAGATCCATCCATTAACCGTAATTACGTTAATATTGGCTGCCGGTGCCATTGCAGGTTTCATCGGATTGTTGTTCATTATCCCATCTTATGCAGTATTCAAAACGGTTATTAGCCATTTTTATCATGAATGGCAAGAGAATCAACCGGTTGGTGAAAAGAAATTATTTTAGACAATTTTGTGCCTATTGGGAAGAAACGGAAAGAAGCTCTAGTAGAAAATAAACTGCTAGCTTCTTTCTTTTTTTGATTAAGATCGTTTGATTTCCATGTTAAAATAGAAAAAGATTCTATGATTAAAGGATGAACCAATGTATGCTAGATCAAGCAAAAAAGATGTTAAAAGAATATTATGGCTATGATAATTTTCGCAAAGGACAAAGCGAACTTATAACCCATGCACTAAATAAGCAAAACACGTTAGGCATTATGCCAACTGGTGGCGGGAAATCCATCTGTTATCAGATACCTGGGCTATTACTGCCTGGGACAGCAATTATTATTTCTCCACTTATTTCGTTAATGAAAGATCAAGTTGATGCCCTAGAAGCATTGGGAATAAGGGCTACCTATATAAATAGT
Organism: Natronobacillus azotifigens; assembly: GCF_026805325.1. Classification (GTDB taxonomy): domain Bacteria; phylum Bacillota; class Bacilli; order Bacillales; family Amphibacillaceae; genus Natronobacillus; species Natronobacillus azotifigens. The sequence goes on along the minus strand of NZ_JAPRAT010000006.1, from coordinate 112,070 downwards.
AGTTTATCTACTGAAGAATATCATCAACGTATGCGTGAACTACAAGCTGGACGATTTGACTTTATTTACGTTGCGCCTGAACGATTTGATAGCCCTTCCTTTTTACGCACAATTGAAACGATCGATATATCTTTTCTAGCGTTTGACGAAGCACATTGTATCTCACAATGGGGACATGATTTCCGTCCAAGCTATCGTTCGATCATTTCGACATTAGATCAACTATCCAACATCCCTTTTCACGTTGCATTAACCGCTACTGCTACACCAGAAGTGATCCGAGATATTCAAGAATTGCTCACTATCCAAGATGATAAAGTTGTGAATACTGGCTTTGCGAGAAACAACCTCGCTTTTCATATGATTAAAGGACAAGATAAGCAAGGATTTATCGTTAACTATCTCCAAGAACATAAACAAGATTCTGGAATTATTTATGCTCCAACGAGAAAGCTTGTTGAATCGACAGCATCCTACCTTACTGAGCTCGGCTATTCGGTTGCGAAATATCATGCTGGATTAGATGAAGAAACGAGAAAGCACGAACAAAATACGTTTATTCAAGATGAAGCAAACGTTATGGTGGCGACCAATGCTTTCGGTATGGGGATTGATAAATCCAATGTTCGTTTTGTTATTCATTATAGTCTACCAATGAATATTGAAGCCTATTACCAGGAAGCAGGAAGAGCAGGAAGAGACGGGGAACCTAGTGATTGCATTCTCTTATTTTCAGGACAAGATAGTCATTTACAGAAATTTCTCATTGAACAGTCAGGATTAGAAGAAGATAAGAAAATATTAGAATACAAAAAGTTACAAGCGATGATTAATTATTGTCATACCGACAACTGTTTGCAAGCGTATATGCTTGATTATTTTCATGACCACACCAAGATCGAAAATTGCGGACGCTGTACACAATGCACGAGCACAGGGGAAAAGGTTGATCGAACAAAAGATGCGCAAATGGTTCTTTCCTGTGTTATGCGGATGGAACAACGGTTTGGTGCTGGTTTGACGGCCAAAGTTTTAAAAGGTTCCAAAGATAAAAAAATCAAACAATTTCAACTAGATCGCTTGTCCACATACGGATTAATGGCGGCAAGGACAGAAAAGGAAATTACAAATTTCATACACTTCCTTGTTGCGGAACAATATCTCACGACTGGTGATCAACGCTTCCCTATTTTACAACTAACGAAAAAAGCAGCTGATGTATTAAAAGGGAAAGAACAAGTTTGGATGCGGCAAGAGAAAATTCAACAGACAGAACAAGTGGATTATCACACCAAACTATTTGAACAGTTACGGGCATTGCGTAAAGAAATTGCCGATCGAGATAAAGTGCCTCCATATGTTCTATATTCTGATGCCACCTTAAAAGACCTGAGTCGATATTTACCGAAATCCCGTGAAGATATGTTAGAGATCAAAGGAATTGGTGTTAAAAAGTATGAACAATATGGAGAACCTTTTCTGGAAATCATTCAACAATTCGTCGAAGAAAAAAGTTCAGAAACACCTAGTTATTTAATCAGCTACCTGTTATATGAAAAGGGAGAGCCGATTGAACGGATTGCGAAAAAGAGAGGCATTCAAGATCAAACAGTTGCTACTCATTTGTTCCAAGCGTATCAAGCTGGCAAATCGATCAATTGGATTGATTTTTTTACCGAAGAAGAGGAAGCGATCATTTTAGAGGCCCAGCAAAACGTGAAAGAATCTGGATTACGGGCTTTAAAAGATGAACTTGGCGATGATTACAGTTATCCAATGATAAAGGCAGCATTGGCGAAGCATCATCTTATTCACATCTAAACAGTGAAAAATGCCTCACAAAGCCTGTGAGGCATTTTTTATTGTTACAGCGCCCAAGCGCCCTTACGGAAGACTGGTTCTATTTTTCCATCTGCTGTAACTCCATCAATATCAAGTTCTGCTGAGCCAATCATAAAATCAACGTGTGTTAAACTATCATTTACTCCGTGTTTATCAAGTTCTTCATCGCTCATTTCTGATCCACCTTCTAAGTTGGTCGGATAAGCTTTTCCTAATGCAATATGACATGATGCATTTTCATCATATAAAGTATTATAAAAAATTAATCCCGATTGAGAGATTGGTGAAGCATCTGGTACTAGTGCCAGTTCCCCAAGACGCATTGCTCCTTCATCTGTCGCTAGTAAATGTTTTAATGTGTCATAGCCTTGTTCTGCTTGATAATCAACGACCTTACCGTCTTTGAAAGTTAGGCTAAAGTTATCAATCATGTTCCCACCATATATTAATGGTTTCGTACTCGCGACTGTTCCATTTACCCCGTACTTATGAGGCAATGTAAATACTTCTTCTGTTGGCATATTCGGATTAAAGTGACGTCCATCCGCTGTTTTCGCGCCTCCACCTTTCCAAATATGTCCTTCCGGTAAATCAAACGTAATATCTGTGCCTGGAGCTTTAAAAATTAATTGTTTGTATTGTTTTTTGTTTAATACTTCTCGGCCATCTTTTAGGGATTGGTTGTGTTCATCCCAGGCTGCGATTGGGTCTTCTTGATCGACACGAACAATTTTAAAGATTTGTTCCCACAGACTTTCGATTGCATCTTCTTTCGATTTGTTTGGGAAGATCTTTTGCGCCCAATCTCCTGTTGGAATCGAGATAATCGACCATGCAATGCGATCGTTCATCGTATATTTACGGAATTCTTGCATTGCTTCTGCTGATGCCTTTTGTGCTTTTGCAACTTTAGCTGGGTCAACATCTTTCAGTAAATCTGGGTTTGTTGAACGAATCGATAATAATGCTGCACCATCTTCTGCATAGGATAAGTATTTGTCTACTTGCCACTGTGGAACATCGGTTAACACTTCTTCTGGAGCATTTTGAAACTTTACTAACGTTAACTCATCATCTTGCCAGTTAACCAATACATCTTTCGCTCCTAATTCATAGGCTTTTTTTACAACAATACGTGTAAAGTCCGCTCCTTCAATCGATGAGTTGATCATCAGAGCTTGATCTTTTTGTAAGTTAACACCTGTACGCAGTGCTAACTCTGCATATTTCTCTTGCATTTGTACATCTGCCATCTTCTATCCCTCCAAATTTTTAATCCTTTTCTATTATTACATAATTATTTCGGATATTGAAATAGTTACACTTATTTTTCTAGCTCTTCAACTAAAAGGGATAATGTTTCCCATCGTTCCATTTTTTCTTCTAAAGCAGTTTCTAATTCTAGTTGCTTCTGATAATTGGATTGAACTTTTTCCGAGTCGCTTCCCGCCTCTATGATCGCTATTTTTGTCGCTTCAATTTTTGCTTCAAGTTCAGCAATTTGATCCTCGATTTGCTCCCATTCTTTTTGTTCCTTGTAGGAGAGTTTCTTTCTTTTGCTTTTTGATTCTACGGGTTTGGGTTTCGCAATTACTTTTTGTTTGCTTTCCTGTTGAATAGTTTTCGCTAAATACTCCGTATAATTCCCGAAGAAATTATTCGTTTTTCCTGGTGCATCAAAAACGATCAGTTGATCAACAACACGATCTAGAAAATAGCGATCGTGTGAAACGGTAATTACAACGCCTGGAAATGCATCTAGATAATCTTCAAGAATTGCTAGCGTTTGGGTATCGAGATCGTTGGTAGGCTCATCTAATAATAAAACGTTGGGTTCTTGCATTAAAACTTGCAGTAAATAGAGGCGACGCTTCTCTCCTCCAGATAATCTGCTGATGTAGGTCCACTGCTGTGCACGTGGAAACAAAAATCGTTCCAACATTTGTTCTGCAGTTATTGTGCCACCATCCTTCGTATGAATGACCTCGGCTGTCTTTCGAATATAATCAATGATTCGTAATTCTTCATCCATTTCTCGATGATCTTGTGTATAATAACCAAAATGTACAGTAGAGCCGATCTCCATTTCCCCATCATCTGGAGTGATTCGACCGGCAATAATATTTAAGAGTGTTGTTTTCCCGCTCCCGTTTGCGCCAACGATTCCGATTCGATCTTCTGGCTTGACTAGTAAATCGAATTGATCGACGACACGTAAACCTTGATATGCTTTCGTGATATTGTTTAATTCAATTACACTTTTGCCTAGTCGCTTCGACCCTACTTGAAATTCCAGTGATTCTGACTTTGTGTTAAATTTCTTTTCTTTCATTTCTTCTACTCGATCAATTCGAGCTTTTTGTTTCGTCGAACGAGCTTTGGCTCCTCGTCGTAACCATGCCAACTCTCGCTTCAGTGTATTGGCGTGTTTTTGTTCATTCTGTTGTTCTAGCTGCATCCGTTCTTCTTTTTTCTCCAAGTACGTTTGATAATTACCAATGTATGTATATAGATTTCCTTTATCTAATTCATAGATCCGATTGGTCACCCGATTTAGAAAATAACGATCGTGGGTGACAAGAATGATTGAGCCTTGATATTTTGGTAAATATTGTTCTAACCATTCAATCGCTGGATGATCTAAATGGTTGGTTGGCTCATCAAGAATGAGTAAATCAGCTGGTTGGATTAACGCTTTTGCTAAGGCTACTCGTTTCTTTTGTCCACCAGATAAATTTGCGATTTTTTGGTCAAAACCAGTAATCCCTAGTTTTGTTAAAATTGTCTTGGCTGTTGTATTCGCATCCCACGCTTCTAATTGATCCATTTTTTGCTGTTGTTGGAGAAAACGATCTTGAATTTTTGGATCATCTGGGTTTGTAGTAAGATCAAGAAGCACTTGTTCATATTGGCGAAGTGCGACCATAATTTCTGCATCTCCGGAATAGATCTCATCCAGAATCTTTTTTTGTTCTGCAAGGTCTGGTTCTTGTGCCAAGTAGGCAATCGTAAAATCCTTTGCATGCGTAATAGAACCACTATCCCTATCTTCTTCTCCAGCTAATATTTTCAACAAACTTGATTTCCCTGTTCCGTTCACACCAACAAGTCCAATTCGTTCTTGTTTGGCAATGGAAAAGGAGAGGTTATCAAATAATATTTTGTCTCCATACGATTTTGTTAAATTTTCAATCGATAATATTTCCATACATTCACCCTCTTTTTGTAAACAACTTTCTTTGCCTAGTATAGTATAGACAGTGAATTCAGACAAATTTTTGTTTGAGCTTTTAGTGATTAGATATGGAGTGTGGAGTGTGGAGTGTGGAGTGTTTTAATTTTGCGTGCATTCTCTGGGATTTGCGTGCATCTTTTGGATTTTGCGTGCATTCTCTGCAATTTGTTCACATCTTTTCTGATTTGTTCGCATTCTCTGCGATTTGTTCGCATCTTTTCCGATTTATTCGCATTCTCCGCGATTTGTTCGCATCTTTTCTGATTTGTTCGCATTCTCCGCGATTTATTCGCATCTTTTCTGATTTATTCGCATTCTCCGCAATTTGTTCGCATCTTTTCTGATTTGTTCGCATTCTCTGCGATTTGTTCGCATCTTTTCTGATTTGTTCGCATTCTCCGCGATTTGTTCGCATCTTTTCCGATTTGTTCGCATTCTCTGCGATTTGTTCGCATCTTTTCTGATTTGTTCGCATTCTACGCGATTTATTCGCATCTTTTCCGATTTGTTCGCATTCTCTGCGATTTGTTCGCATCTTTTCCGATTTGTTCGCATTCTCCGCGATTTGTTCGCATCTTTTCTGATTTGTTCGCATTCTCCGCGATTTGTTCGCATCTTTTCCGATTTATTCGCATTCTCTGCGATTTGTTCGCATCTTTTCCGATTTGTTCGCATTCTCCGCGATTTGTTCGCATCTTTTCCGATTTGTTCGCATTCTCTGCGATTTGTTCGCATCTTTTCTGATTTTTTCGCATTCTCTGCGATTTGTTCGCATCTTTTCTGATTTGTTCGCATTCTCCGCGATTTGTTCGCATCTTTTCTGATTTGTTCGCATTCTCTGCGATTTGTTCGCATCTTTTCTGATTTGTTCGCATTCTCTGCGATTTCTTCGCATCTTTTCCGATTTGTTCGCATTCTCCGCAATTTCTTCGCATCTTTTCCGATTTATTCGCATTCTCCGCGATTTGTTCGCATCTTTTCCGATTTATTCGCATTCTCCGAGATTTGCTTGCGACCTATTACCATATTCCCACACAAAGACTTGACCAAAAAAAGATCAGGACTACATACATAGCATTCTCCTGACCTTTTTTTAAAAAAATTATAAAATTGGTGCAATCAAACGTGCAACGGCTTCTTTGAATTTGATCGATAACGATCTTTGTTTATATGCTTCATAAGTGAATAATGTTGAGTTTATCATATCTTGTTTGAAATCTTCTACAAGTTGGGCAGTGATTTCTTCGTTGTACAGAAAAGCATTGATTTCAAAATTCAACCGGAAACTTCGAACATCAATATTTGCTGTACCAACTGAGGAAATTTTATCATCGACCATGATTGTTTTTGCGTGAAGAAAACCATTTTGATAAATATATACCTTCGCCCCTGCTTCTAGCATATTTCCGATATACGAGTAGGTAGCCCAATAAACAAACGGATGATCTGGTTTATTCGGGATCATAATCCGAACATCAATTCCCGATAAAATAGCAATTCTAATAACATCTGCTAAACTCTCATCCGGAATAAAATATGGGGTTTGAATATAAACATATTCTTGTGCTTCCATAATCATTTTTATGTAGCCGTTTTTAATTTGCTCCCATTCTGAATCGGGGCCACTAGACACGATTTGCATTCCTACATTACCCGTTGGTTCGGCGTTGTAGTAGAGTTGCTCATATTGTTCAATTTGATCACGTGAAGCTTGATTCCAGTCGAGAATAAAACGAGTTTGCATATTGCGGACAGATTCCCCGACCACACGCAAATGGGTATCGCGCCAATAACCGAATTTCAGTGACTCTCCCAAATATTCATCTCCAATATTAAAACCACCGATATAACCGATCTTGCCGTCAATTATTGCTAGTTTTCGGTGATTACGGTAATTGATTTTAAAATTAACCTTTGGAATTAATGGAGGAAAGAAAGCAGCTACTTCAACTCCAGCTTCTTTCAGTTTTTTTATGTAACTTTTTCCTATTCTCCTTGAACCCATGTCATCATACAAAAAGCGAACCTTTACTCCTTGCTGTGCTTTTTTGATAAGTAGATCTCGTATTTTTCGACCTAAATGATCATTGCGAATAATATAATAGAGGATATGGATATGTTCGGTTGCAGATTCGATATCTTCCAATAATGCATCAAACTTATCGTTTCCATCATTAAATATCTTCACTTCATTTTTTTGCGTCAAAATGGCATCATTGTTCCGTAAATGCAAATAAAATAAATCTTTATGTGGCAAATAGTTTTCCGGTATCGGGAAACTGTCCTCTTCTAAAAGTTGCAGCTGGGTTTCGACAGCCTTCTTGACACCAAGCTTACTTTTGTTATCCCAAATGAAGAGTTTTTTTCTGCTCAACTTTTGTCCAAATATTAAATAAAGAAAGAATCCTACTACTGGAACAAAAGTCAAAACTAATAACCATGCCCATGTAGAGGTAGGATTTTTTCTTTCTAGAAAGACAATGGCAAAAGCTAGAATAAAATTAAAAAAGAAAATAGTACCTAAGATAAATGCTGTTATACTCATGTAATCGCCCCCTCTAGAATCCTACATCCACAATATAACATAATATGACACATTATATGTTGTTTTTTGCATTCTCATCGAAAGAAAATAGCCGACTGGAAATCTTCCAATCGGCTATTCTATTCTTAATTGTGTTGTTTTTTGCTGTGGTTTTGGTCCGCGAACAATTAATATTCCATTTTCATAAATGGCTTTCGTTGTTGATTGATCAACTGGGTATGGCAATTGAATGGTTCGTTCCCTGTGCATATATCTGTGTTGATGATAATGATAATTTGCTTTTTCATCATCTACTTCTGTTGCCTGCTCATTTTTCGTTTGAACATGCAATTTATCTCCAATAATATTCAAATGAATATCTTCTTTTCGTAAACCGGGAAGTTCTAACTCTACCACCCATTCTGTTTGCGTTTCATAAACTTTTACTGGAATGCGACCAAATGCATTACTTTGCTGAAAAAAAGAATCAATCGACTCTAGAAAGTTATTATTTGGACGGTTAGCAAATAAATTATCCATCCTTTTAATTAGATCTTGCCCTACTTCCCATATTTCTGACTTTTTCTCGTTTTTATTTTCCATACAAAAATTTCACTCCTTGTCATTATATTAATTTCTTCATTATTTTATGCATCGTTAATAAAGTTTGCTAATTCAAATTCTCTAATCATTAATTGAAAGAATATTCTCATTCATCAAAAAAATATCTTGACGTACTGGTAACTTTCCCCTATAATCCAAACTAACATGAATAGCTCTTATCAAGAGTGGCAGAGGGACTAGGCCCTATGAAGCCCGGCAACCAGCAAATCTATTTTGTTAAGGTGCCAAATCCTACAGGTGATCATTTTCATCTGATAGATAAGAGGAGGAAATCGGTGTATAAACCTCTTCTTACGCAGAAGGGGTTTTTTGATTAGAGCAAACAGAAATCAAGTGGGAGGAATGTCAAATGTCAGAAAAAGTTTTTTCATTTCAGGGAACAGAAACACAATGTATTCACGGAGGTCAACAGGTAGATCCGACAACTGGAGCACAAGCAGTTCCAATCTACCAAACCACATCTTATGTATTTAAAGATACAGAACACGCTCAGAACTTATTTGCTTTAGCTGAAACCGGTAACATCTACTCTCGAATTATGAATCCAACGCTTGATGCCTTCGAACAACGAGTCGCTTTATTAGAGGATGGTGTCGCGGCAGTTGCTACAGCTTCGGGGATGTCAGCGATTACGCTAGCGATCCTAAACTTAGCAAACAGTGGGGATGAAATTCTAGCAGATAGCAATTTGTATGGAGGAACGTATAATTTATTTGCAAAAACCTTACCTAAATACGGAATTCATGTGAAGTTTGTCGATGGTACAGATCCTGAGAATTTCCGTGCTGCCATAACAAAGCAAACAAAAGCCATTTTTGGCGAAATCATTACGAATCCATCTTTAAACGTCTTTGATGTCGAGAGTGTTGCGACTATTGCACATGAACACAACATTCCTTTAATCATCGATAATACATTCGCTAGCCCTTATGGTGCAAAACCAATTACATGGGGAGCGGATATTGTTATTCATTCAGCAACCAAATGGATTGGTGGTCATGGAACTTCGGTTGGTGGTATTGTTGTTGATGGTGGACGTTTTAATTGGAATCAAGAAAAGTTCCCAGGATTCACCGAACCTGATGATAGTTATCATGGTGTTCGTTTTGGTATCGATGTTGGACCTGCGGCGTTTGCAATAAAACTTCGTGTTCAATTGTTACGGGATATCGGGCCTACCTTAAGTCCGCAAAATGCTTTTTACTTCCTACAAGGCCTTGAAACATTAAACTTGCGGATCAAACAGCACAGTGAGAATAGTGTAAAAGTTGCAAAATACTTAGTGGAACATCCACAGGTGGAATGGGTCAACTATCCAGGATTAGAGGAACATCCTTCTCATGCCTTAGCAGATAAGTATTTGACGGACACTTACGGCTCTATTATTACTTTTGGAATCAAAGGCGGTCGGGATGCAGGTAGAAAAGTTATTGATCAGGTGAAGCTATTCAGTCATGTTGCCAATGTTGGTGATGCAAAATCCTTAATTATCCATCCAGCGTCTACCACTCATCAGCAATTAAGTAGTGAAGGTTTAAAAGCAAGCGGAGTAACAGAAGAGCTAATTCGTTTATCGGTTGGGTTAGAGAGTATTGAAGATATTTTAGCTGACTTAGATCAAGCAATCGCTAAAGCCACAAATACTACACCAACGATTAGTGTAACAGAAGAGCAAGCCATTCGTTGGGCTCTTCAATCTCCTTTTGCACGTGAAGACGGTCAAATACGCCCGAAGAATTTTGTCGTTGTTGGCGATAAAACACAACATCGTTGCTTAACCAAATTAGAAAAGCTCGGTTATCAATTTACAGATTACAATCAGAATGAGGCAGTGATTGATTTATTATTTATTGCTGATCCAGAAGGGCTTGAAACGCTTCCTACTGATGCAAAAATTGTTTGGTTCCGAACATCTAAAGATTATACAACACTGAAAAATCAAGCAGAAGAAAATAATCAAATTATTGTAGAAAACAAATGCTTGTTTGGTACAGCGGATAAAATTCGTCGTAACCCAAATAATAAGTAGAATTTCTTTCGAACGAATGGGTCTTGTCTATTAAGACACTCCATTCGTTTTTTTGCTTTCCATTGCAATTATACCTTTTAGACCCTTATAATAAGAAAATAACCCTTCGTTTGAAGTGTTTGTTTTATTTTCTTATTAACGGGAATATATATATTCACATAATCTAAAATAAACGGGTGTTTATGTTATGACAAAACGAAAAAAGAGACAACTGATTGCTTTACTTTTTTTCCTTTTTATTCTAGCTATTATCATTTTTCTTAGTGTTCGACCTCTTCAAATATACCAAACCACCACGACTCAGCCTGAAGAAGACAATATTCAACAGGTAATTGAGCAAGTTCAAGAAAAAGATGAAGAAGCAAGCTCTCCAGCAGATGAATTATCCTTAAATCTTCGAGAAGCCGTTGATCAAGCATTAAATATTTTTGCTAGCCAAGACTTTCATATCACCGCGATTGGTGATTCTTTGACCCAAGGAGTCGGTGATGAAACCAATAGTGAGGGTTATGTCGGAGTTCTTAAGAACAAATTGTCTAATGAAGGCTATCGACTTCAATTTAATAATTTCGGAAGAAGAGGGAATCGAACCGATCAATTGATTGTTCGTCTAGAAGAAGAATCCGCGCTACAACGTTCTATTTCAAACAGTGATATTGTTTTAGTTACGATTGGGGCTAACGATATCATGCGTATCGTTCGGGAAAACTTTCTTAACTTACAAGAAGATATTTTTATTAATGAGCAATTAGAATACGAAGAACGATTAAATACAATCTTTGAGATGATTATCGATCTGAATGATCAAGCACATGTGTTTTTAATAGGTTTTTTTAACCCATTTGAAGGGTATTTTGATGAAGTAGAAGAATTGAGTACTATCTTAACAAGCTGGAATCAATCAGGCGAACAGTTAACAAATAATTACCCACTAATTCAATACATTCCGATCGATGACTTGTTTCAAATTGGTGGAGTCAATTTATTAGCAGAGGATAACTTCCATCCAAACTCTACTGGATACTCCTTAATCGCTTCCCGCGTACTGAATTATCTTCAACCAGCCCTTGAGGACATAATATTAGAACGGACGGCTCAGGCTCAATAAGGAATAAGGTTATGTATGGGGGAGATGTTGTTCTCCCCTATTACTCATTCGTTTTGGTTGAAGCACACTAGAGCAGGGTACTGATTAGAATAGGAGGGTGATGAAATGACAAACGAAAAACCGAAAAAAAAACGAAATTGGCGCTTACTTTTCCTCTCCTTACTTGGAATTAATATTTTTATCCTTATTGTAATTTTTATTTTAATTTTTTCGCCTACTCCAAACCAGCGCGAAATTCCTGATCCCAACTTCACACAGGATGATCCTGGGGCAGAATTTACGATTCAATCTACAAAACAAGATTTAAATGATTTAATCAACAACTATCTCGATCAAATACTTGTGGCCGACAATGCGAGGTTTAATGTTCATATTGATGAAGATGTTCACTTAATTGGTGCACTTACTGCATTTAATACAGAAATCCCATTATCAATCAGAATGGATCCTGTAGTTCAACCAAATGGTGACTTGATTTTAAAGCAAACAGAGATGTCGCTAGGCTTATTACATTTACCTAGGAACCGGATTATTCATTATGTAGGTATGCAAGTAGACACACCAGATTGGCTATATTTCGATTCAGAAAATGAACAGATTTATTTAGCTATTTCTCAGGTTGAAATACAAGACAATATGAGGATTCGTGTACAAGAACTAGACTTGGATAATGATTCTATTCATTTCCGCCTTCGTATTCCCTCATTGGTAGAGATGACAGAATAATGGAGCCTTTTGTGAATAATTACTTTAAAAGACAACTCCCCACTGATTGAAGGTTCTCTTTATCCATTCGACAAATGTGACATGCATTAGTATGACCGTTACTTCAAATTGAAAAAGACAGATGACTATAAACGGTCATCTGTCTTTTTCAATCATAAGAAGCTATCGTCATTCCTTGCTGTTCATATAGGATAGGAGAAATATTTACCAAACGCGAATATTTACACTGCCTATATCGACACTTGCTTCGATCGATGGTCCTCCAACCCCTACTTGTTCACTATGCTGCCTTGATCCGGGCTGGTTTAACTGATTAAAATCTCTAATTCGGAGATCGCCTAGACCAGCCTTAACATCTATTCGATATGCTTCAGGTTCTTCTGGAACTGTTACCGAAACTTCACCGATATTAACTTTTGCTTGAATGTCTTCATTCCATTGATCCATCTGAATGGATATATCTCCTATATCTGTTTTAACACCCCAACTACCGATTGCCCGATCTACTTTAACCTCACCCACATTTACGGAAATTTTACTATTTTGGGATACGATGGAGGACACCTCGACTGAACCTACATTTGTTTCTAAATCTAACGTATCAAACAGCCCGTCCCTTACTTGCAACTCTCCTACATCTAATTCTACTTTTAGCCTTTGATAGGATTGCTCCGGCAATGCAACAACTAATTGGACATTACTGTTGCCACCTATCGATAACCACGATAACCATATCTGTCTTTTTCGATTTAGTTCAATCCGCACTTCTTCACCATTATCTTCCACCGATAAATGTAATCTTTTTTTGTTTTGCTTAGAAATGTTCCCAACTAATGATACATGAATATCTTGATCACTACTTTTTTCGATTGAAACAGAACCTACATCCGCTTTTACAATAATGGATTCTTTGTCTGTTGCATCAATCGTTTGTTGCTCACTTACCGCTTCTGTTGCATTGGTAATAAAAAATTGATTCCCAAACATAAACAATCCCGCGACACCCAAAACAATGGACAATAAACCGATCATCGCAAACTTCTTCATCCGCTCACCCTCTTGCCAATTGATTCATCCAATTGAAGTATTTTTTACCAATTTGAAAACTAAACCTTGTTGCATAATACATCGCAATGCCTACAAAAATACCAATTCCAAATAAAATTAAAAGAATAGATAATTCACTTAGAACATGTTGAGGTATTCCCCATATAAAAGAAACGGACCATAAGATTGGGCTTGAAATAAATGCGATTGATACCGCCCAACCACCGATTAAGATACCGAATAATCCAAAGGCAGGTCCCAATACAAAAATTAGATTAAACAGTAATAAAAGAATAATAATTGCCACGTTAGGACTCTTTGTATTAGTTGTTGGTTCTTCTGTTTTACTAGATCCACTTAAGTCTGAATCATACCTTATGGCGAGTTCTTTTTCTGCAATTGCTTTAGGCTGTCCAAGCTCCAAAACAATATCTTGATCATTTTTCCCATCAATTGCTCCTATTTTAAAATGATCTTCATAGGTTTCAAGAATAGTTGCACGTTCCTGACTTGGTAGTGTGCGTAAATGATAAGCTAACTCACGAAGGTAGCGTTTTTTATCCATCACAATCCCTCCTTTTTACTGACCTACTAAATGATGTTGGTGAGCATAAATCGCTGCTTGGGTTCGATCATTTACCATCAGCTTACTTAAGATATTGCTCACATGTACTTTCGTTGTTTTTAACGCGATAAACAATAGATCAGAAATCTCTTGATTTGATTTTCCCTCTGCAATTAATAAAAGGATCTCTTTTTCCCTCGTTGTTAACGTCTCGTGTAAAGGGACCTCTTGGTTTGACCTCATTTTTGCTAATACTTTACTCGTTACCTCCGATTCAAAAACGGATTCCCCTTTATGGGTAGCACGAATCGCATCAGCAATGTCACTAGCCTTTGAGGTTTTTAATATATAACTCGTTGCCCCGGCATCTAAAGCTGGATACACTTTATCGTCATCAATAAAACTAGTCACCATCAAAATTTTTGCTTCTGGCCATTTGGCAATAATCTCTTTCGTTGCTTGCACCCCATCCATTTTGTCCATTACAATATCCATTAAAATGATGTCTGGACGAAGCTCTAAAGCTAAATCGATTGCGGTTATTCCATTATCCGCTTCTGCAATTACATTGATATCTGGTTGTGTGGATAAATACGTACTTACTCCAATACGAACCATTTCATGATCATCAACAAATAACACATTAATCATTACGAATCACCTACTCCTTTATCATTGGCACACGAACCTCAAGCTTTGTACCTTTATTTGGAATACTTATTATTCGAAAGGTTGCTCCAATTTCAGCCGCGCGTTCTTTCATGTTCGATAAACCATAGGAGCTCGTTTGATTGTCATTCATGTGAAAACCAATTCCGTCGTCGATTACGGTTAGAATCGCAAAACCTTCTCGTTTCAACAATAAAATATCTACTTGATTAGCTTTTGCGTGACGCAACGCATTTGAAACAGACTCTTGTAAAATCCGAAACAAATGGTCTTCCACTCCCCTGCTCGTCTCGATTTCCTCAATCCGCCATGAAATTGCAAGCGATACTTTTTCACTTAATTCCGCTAACAGCATATCAATTCCTTCTTTTAGCGTACTGTCTTTGAGTGCAATTGGTCTTAAATGCAACAATAGTGCACGCATTTCTAATTGCGCTTGTTGAATCATACTTTCCACTTGTTGAATCGGTTTTCTTATTTGGTCTTCTTTGGCGATCGGCATCTCATTGATTGCTGAAACTAACATGGAAGTAGCGAACAGTTCTTGACTAACCGAGTCATGTAATTCTCTCGCCAACCGATTTCTTTCTTCCGTAATTCTCTCTTCAATCGCCTGTTCTTGATCTTCGACACGATCACTAATCAGTTTTTGCGTCCGCTTTGTTTGCGCTTGAATGTTTCGTTGGATATCACTAATTTTATCCATCACCAAGGATATTTCCAGCGTTTTTCCTGGATAGAATAACTTCTCTTCACCAGATCCTCGTTGCAATACTTCTAAAGCATCGCTTACCGATGACAACTCTTTTTTCCAAGCTAGACCGTGCATCATTCCGCTTATCGCACCAATAAAAATACTAATAAAAAGAACAATTAGGATAAAAGGTACTTGCCAAACGGTACGTAGCCAAATGGACATCCAACTATCTACTGGAAAATGAATGAGGAAGATGCTTAGCAATAGACTAGTAAACAACAAACTACGAAAAATTTCTTTGAGCACAAGCATGTGTATGGCTCTTTTCATCCGCGTTTCACCTCAATCTTACCAGCAATCATCGAAGTGAAAATTTTCACCCGTTGATTAGATGATGGATAATCCGGTGTCTCGAGGTGGATTGTACGATTGGTTATTTGATTGTCACTATGTCCTAATAAATCAACCGAACCCGCTAAGACGGAATGGTGAATACTAACCTCGACATCAAAAGGTACGATGATCGTAATCGTTCCGGCGAGTTGTCGCACCATGATAATCGGCTCACCTTTAGGCAAAACAGTTTGATTTAGATCAATAATGGTTTCCCCAATGATCGATTGAATATTAATATCTCTCCATTGATAAGCATTTCGGTCCGTTTCTTGTTTGCCAAACCATTTATTTGTAAACAGTGTTTTTTCTTCTTTCCAATCATTATTATTGGACGGAAACTGTGGTTGATGATGGGTAGTCATTTCTTTCGACTGATACCAATGAAAAATCAGGATAGCAATTCCAGCAAATAAGATAAACTTAAAGATGGTCGTGTTCAATACGATAATACATAGAATGACCGCACCTACCCAGAACAGCGCTCTAGCATCTGAACGGTAATAATATTGCCAAGCGAGATAGGTAATAACGGACCAGATAACTAACCAAATGAACGTACTCGTCTGAATGAAAATTAATTCAAACAAGAAAAATAATACGAGTGCAATCAAAAGATAGTGGATTGTATTTCGATTATCGTGATTGAACATAGCGTTTCCCCTCTTTTTTCATTATCATAGGTAGTTAAGCTGATCAACACTTCCAAAACTTAACTACCTATAGCGTACACGATCTTATCTTGAAATAGAATCCTTTTTTTCTAATTCCGCAAATCTCGCATCCAATGTATGCAGTCGATAATTTGTTGTTACTTGTTGTTCCAGGCGTTCAATGTATGATTCCGCCTCACTAAACTTCGACGCGCTACGCTCTATATGTTCCGTGTGTAAAACTTTATTGATCCCTTGATGAACCCGAGCGATGTTTTCTCTGCCTTTTAACTCTAACCTTTTTACATACAAATTTTTCAGTTGATGTTGCATTTCTATATATTTCATTTCGATTTGTTCAATTTGTTTCGATGCAGCATCATTCATCTCGTGCAGTTGATCAAGACGCGTTTGGTACTTCGCTCGCTCCATGGATGCTTCTTGCTGTAGTTCTGTCTCACTCATTTCTTCCGCTAATTGTTCCTGACGAGTCCGTTTTTCCACCATCATTTTCGCTTGTTGCAATTCTTTCTTATATTCTTGCTTAATCACATATTGCTTTTCAATTAATAACTTTAGCTTTTTTACTTCATCTTCACAATTACGAATATATTGATTCAGGTGAGTCATCGGGTGTTTTTGCTCCTTCTGATCCAACAATTCATGAAAATCTGCCACAATTGTATCTTTTACTCTTGTAAAAATATTTGCCATGTTCATTCGCTCCCTTTTGTTTTATTCCATAATCCAGCCATCCGTTTTTTCGTATTCCACAGGTTTCTTCCAACAGCGATACGTATAATAAAGCAACACACATGCCACGATCCCAACAAACGCTGCTGAGTTAGAAATCGATAGCGACAAACCAATTAAACTGACAATCGCCCAACCGAGTTTACTGCCAAATGATTGAGCCAAAATAAATCTACGAATGGCATAATAGAGAATCGCTAGCGTAAGTACTAACGTAATTATTGGGGCTAACGTAGCCAATAAGATGATCCCAGTAACCATTACAACAAAAATAAGTAACAATGTTCGCATTCCCTTGCCCTCCTTCCTTGTAATTCAAGCTTAACGGAATTCATTTTATTTCTTAACAGGCTAAGGCTATATCTTTAACTAAGACCGGAGGCTTATTTTCTTTTTCTATAGCGGTTATATAACAGTGTTGTTCAGAAATAGCTTACTCAAGCAGTGAAAAAAACGCAGCGCTCCGGTTGAAAACGTAACAACTGAAGCGAATCAATAGAGGTAAGGGAATTGCGTTCTGCTTGCTAACCGATAAAGTGAAACTTCAATCAGTGGGGGTTTTTAGGTATTCCCCCACTGATTGTTAGCCCTAAAGGATGACCTAAAGGCCTTTGAACCATTTGGGGTGCTAGCGTTGATTGCTTCGTGGAGTTGCTCTACTTTTGTCGATCAGAACTGAACGTGGTTATATCTGTTGATTCGACTTGCTCAACGATTCCTAGCCATTAAAAAAACTCGGCAAGTTTTAGCCGAGTTTTACTGGTGGTTCTTGATATTCTAATTGAGCCGATTGCTCTTGACCATCGATAGTATAAAGATATTCTTGTAAACTTCCATGATATATTAATTTTAACTCATGCCAGGATTTTAAATCTTGTGGTCGAATCAATCCTGGTGGTTTCGGTAACTGGTAAGCCCCACAATCTTGCAATAATGTCGCAACAAATTGCGAACAGAAAAATGCATTGTCTCTCTGAAACTCTTTGTTTAAGATGATGCCGAATAGCCCTAAAAAATTATAACGGTATAAGTGCTTATGACTTTCCATCAGCATAATGCGTTGTTGCAATACTTCATATTGACTTTCTGATATCTTCAATTGATATATTGCACATTTTGCTTTCTTAAAGAAAGGTAAATGTAAATTTTCTCTAACAAAACCACCAATCAAAGGATTATAAGGTCTTTTACGACCAA
Organism: Natronobacillus azotifigens; assembly: GCF_026805325.1. GTDB lineage: Bacteria > Bacillota > Bacilli > Bacillales > Amphibacillaceae > Natronobacillus > Natronobacillus azotifigens. The sequence continues at coordinate 94,008 of NZ_JAPRAT010000006.1, read as the reverse complement.
AACTATACACATAGTTAAATTGCTGATCCAATGAAATCGAAACGTGATTTAACGACGTTTTTGTATACATATCAATTGCTCTTGCTAAAAATGTTCCTGTATCTAAAAAAATTAGATAGACAATTCTTTTTTTCATAAATTATCCCCCCTTAACCAATAACATCTGACCACTCCCTGTTTCGTTAATCTATTAAAAAAGCAATGGATTGAATCGTGCGACTTGCCAGAAAACAATGCTGTATTAAATATATTATACAGACCAGAAATTAACAAGTTTTATTTTATCTGATTAGAAAGAATATTTTTGATAAGGTATTTTTGTAGCCCCTAAAACGAGCACTAGTTGCTTTAGTTATTTTGCTTGAAGGATCAACCTATACGACGTTTTACATCATCTATAGGTTACATGAATCTAGATACCTAACCTAACTCAAGTAGATTAAACATGTACGAAAGAATCCACAGTTTACAATAATCAGGAAAAGTCGTCCTATACTTTAACGCCTTATTGATGATAGCCAAAAATTCGGCTGTAGAAATACAGTGTGCGGTTTCGGCTAACTTAAGGTTTAGCTAATTTCTGTCCGAATCACCCCCCCCATTTTCGGACTACTTTGACTGGTTTTTGCTGATTCTTGCTCGAATCCAGAATAACCTGTTCTTTCTCCATCTTACCCAGCCAGGCTTTTATCTTGTATTTTCAAATGCATGAAAAACCGAATCTACTGAAGAAAACTCCAATTAGATTCGGCTTCTTTATCCTTTATTTACTATTGTCTAGTTATTTTTTTAGTCTTTCTTCCACTTGGCTAACGCTTCAGCTAGGGCTGGATTAACAAAGTCATCATCCTGTTTTTTTACGTATTTATTCACATCACGCTTGGACGCTTTTTGTTTGTTATTTTGTTTTTTCCGTTTTTCAAAAGCGGATAACTTTTCACGATACCCACAGCTACAAGAGAAGGTTTGCGCTTCTCCCTCTCCGCGCATTTCCATTTTCTTATGACAATTTGGGCAACGCGCATTGGTTTTACGGGCAATATGCTTCTTTTCTCCACAAGAACGATCTTGACAGACAAGCATTCTACCTTTCTTCCCATTCACTTCTAGCATCAATTTGCCACAGTTGGGGCATTTCGTACCGGTCACGTTATCATGCTTAAAGCTTTCTTGGCTACGTTTTATTTCATGAACAACTGTTTTTGCATAATCCTTCATTTCTCTAATAAATGCTTCCTTACTCAATTTCCCTTGTGCAATTGCGGTTAGTTTTTGTTCCCATTCTGCGGTAAGCATTGGGGATTGCAGCTCGGTTGGGACAAGTTCTAATAATTGGCGACCCTTTGAGGTAATTGCTAAATACTTCCCTCTACTCTCGATATAGTGTGTCGCATATAATTTTTCAATGATATCCGCTCTTGTTGCTACTGTACCTAAACCACCCGTCTGATTGATTGTTTTCACAAGTGATTTATCTTCTTGATCCATATATTTTACCGGATTCTCCATTGCTTGCAGCAACGTTCCTTCCGTAAAACGTTCTGGTGGCTGTGTTTGACCTTCTGTTATCTGTACGACTATCCCAGAAAGTGTTTCTCCTTTTGTTAATGCCGGCAAGGTCTGTTCATTGGAAGGAAGATCATCACTTTGTTGATAAATTGCCTTCCAACCAAGATCCTTCACCTTTCTGCCCTTTGCAACAAAAACCTCTTTATCTAAAGTCACTTCTACCGTGGTTTGATCATATCGATATGGTTTGGATAAGACGGCAAAAAAACGTTTTACCACTAAATCATAAATTTTTCGTTCTTTGTCGTCCAACTCGGATAGGATGACCGGTTGTTCTGTAGGGATAATCGCATGATGATCAGAAACCTTCTTGTCGTCTACAAAAGACTTAGTTGCTTTGATTCCCTGTTGTAAAATTTGATTCGCATGCTTTGCATACTGATCTACACCACAAGCATCGAGGCGATCTTTCAAGGTGGGAACAATATCTGTCGTGATAAATCGCGAGTCTGTTCTTGGGTAGGTTAACACTTTATGCTGTTCATATAATTTTTGCATGATCGATAATGTTTGTTTTCCAGAAAACCCAAATGCCTTGTTTGCTTCTTGCTGTAGAGTAGTTAGATCATACAATGGTGGAGCAAAACTCTTCTTTTCTGTCTGCGCTAGCTTTGTAATCGTACCGTTTTTATTTTGCAATCGTGTCCGCAATTTTTCTGCTGTAGCTTTATCAAAAATACGACCATTATTTTTTTCATCCTGCCAAGTTAAGGTGAAACCCTTTTGTGTCTTTGCTTTAAGACCATAGAAAGTTGTCGGTTTAAATTGCTTGATCTCATCTTCTCGTTTCGCAATCATCGCAAGAGTTGGTGTTTGAACACGACCACTAGAAAGTTGTGCATTGTATTTGGTTGTTAAGGCACGTGTTGCATTTAGTCCAACATACCAATCTGCTTCTGAACGAGCTACGGCAGCTGCATACAAATTATCGAATTGTTTGCCTGGCTTTAATTGTTGAAAACCGTCTCGAATCGCTTTATCTGTGACCGAAGAGATCCATAAACGTTTGACCGGCTTATGGATACGAACTTTTTCCAACACCCATCGCGCTACCAGTTCACCCTCTCGACCGGCATCTGTAGCAATAACAACATCTTTCACGTCTTTACGGATCAGTTGTGCTTTTACTGTTTGAAATTGTTTATTCGTTTGCTTAATGACAACTAATTTTAAATGGTCAGGAAGCATCGGTAGGTCTTCCATATTCCATGTTTTGTATTTTTGATCATAAGCCTCTGGATCTGCTAAGGTAACCAAATGTCCGAGTGCCCATGTAACAATGTATTTTGAACCTTCAAAATAACCATGCTGTTTTTTCGTACAATTGAGTACGCGCGCAATATCACGACCAACAGAAGGTTTTTCTGCGAGAACTACTGTTTTACCCATACTATTCATTCCTTCCAAATTCACATTATTTCTAGCTTATCATATTTAGGGAACGGAGAGTAGGGAAGAAACTTCATTAGAAATGAATTCGGATGCTTGCTATATTTCGTGAAAATAACCAAATCCCCTTATCTCTTTAATCTTTTGGAAGTAAGGGGCTAACAGAGAATTATTATTAACACAAGTATTTACTACTAGTTCTTATTTGTAAGGTAGAAAATGTAACCGATAGTTAATTAAGCTAACGATTTCAACGATGGAGGGAACATAGGAACAGAATGAAGCCAGGGAAGATACAAACACGGTAACTTTCACAAAAATGAAGCGAAAAGACATGCTTGTAACCTTTCGCCTTTTTTTGGAAAAGTTTCCCTTCAAGGTATAGCAAGGCTATAGATAAAATGGATAAAATCCTAAAGATAAATCCAAATCACGTAAACCCCAATAGAAAAAGACCAAAATAAAGACAAGAAATAGACTAGCTTTAACAATGGTTATGATTGCTTGTTTTGGTTGGCTACTACTCTTCCATTCAAAAACAGCTCGAACAGCATCGATCAACGTTAACGATATAAAATACATAGCTAACACTGGCATGAGGCTGAAACTTATGTCATCAAAGTCAATCATAAATAAAAACCAAAAAAGACAGATAGTGATCCCCGAAGTAAAAATACGCATTGTCCAGTCAACCACGCGGTGAACGTCATTTACATGATTAAACGAAAAATGCGGTTTTCTTTCCACACTCAGATATTTTCTCAAAAACCATTTAACCACTTCCATAACGATGAGAAATATAATGATAATCAAACTGTACCACAAAGAAAATCACTCCTATATAATAGTTATTTCCATATTAACACATACGATAATAAAAAAAGGAAATTATATTTTTTTCACGAAAGAAGCGTTAACAAATACGCGATGTTCTATCCTCAATCCCAATAATTTGCTATAATTATCCTAACATACAAAGAGGAGTGGCTTGCGATGGATAGGAAAGGGATTATTTTTACGAACAATGGGTTTGTTCATTCTTCAACCGTACACTATCCCTATGAAGAGCGCGGTTTACAATTTGGGGATGGCATTTATGAAGTAGTTCGAGTCTACCAAGGAAAGTGTTATTTATTAGAAGAACATATCGATCGCTTATTTCGTTCAGCTAATGCAATTTCTCTAGTTTTACCTTTTTCAAAAAAAGAATTAATGGAGCATTTCATTACATTGCTTCAACTGAATTCATTTACTGATGATGGCATTATTTATGTCCAGATCACACGTGGTTCGGCAAAACGCAATCATATTTTCCCTAAAGTAGAACCAAATTTCTATGCTTACGTAGATCATTATCCACGACCAGTAGATTTTATTTCCCATGGTATATCCGTAATCACTTACCCCGATATTCGTTGGCAGTATTGTTATATCAAAAGCTTAAATTTATTGCCAAATGTCTTAGCAAAACAGGAAGCTGCTGAGCAACAATGTTTTGATGCCATTTTTCATCGTGATGAAATCATCACAGAATCCAGTGCAGCGAACGTTTTTATCGTGAAAGATCAGAGCCTCTACACCCACCCAGCAACAGAACAAATACTACATGGTTGTGTACGCAATCGCGTACTAACACTCGCTAGGAATGCACAAATCAATGTGATAGAAACTACTTTTACAAGAAAAGATTTATTGGATGCAGATGAAGTTTTCCTTACAAGTAGTGGGATCGAAGTCATGCCGGTTATTCAAATTGATGGAAAAACAGTGGGTAGTGGAACACCGGGAGCTGTTTCGAGAAAGCTCCAAAAATTATACGAACAGGATGCTCAATTAGTTACTTTGCAAGGAGGAATTTCGTGAAAAAAATCATTGTGATTGGGTGTGGTGGTTCGGGAAAATCAACGTTGGCTCGCAAACTAGGAATTAAATTGTCGTTGCCTGTTCATCATTTGGACAGGCTATTTTGGCAACCCGGATGGGTGTCGATTGACAAAGAGCACATGCGAGAACTTCAAGAAAAAATTGTGAGTGGAGAGGAATGGATTATGGACGGCAATTACGGGTCTACTCTGGATTTGCGTTTAGCTGCTTGTGATACGGTTATATATTTGAACTATCCCACCTGGCGTTGCCTCTACGGTATTCTAAAAAGACGTTTTCACTACCGGAAGAAAACACGTCCTGACATGACAGAAGGATGTAACGAAAGGTTAAATTGGGAATTTTTCAGATGGGTAGCACGTTTCCAAAAGGTTCAAGCACCAGTCATTCAGAAGAAGATCGTTGCATGTGAACACGAAAAAACGATATATTCCTTTTCCTCACCAAAACAAACGGAAGCGTTTCTGCAATCCTTGGATAAAGTGAAACTTCAATCCAGTGGGGGTTTTTAGGTATTTTCCCACTGATTGTTAGTCCTAAAGGATGACCTAAAGGCCTTTGAACCATTCTGGGTGCTAGCGTCCGTTACTCCCACTTAAACAACTTGATATTCTCGTTGTTTTGAAGTGGGAGGCTTACGGACGGTTGCTCCGGGATAAAGAACAAGCTTAGCACAATTTCATGCTAGTAAACTTCACCTGAAGACGCTGATTACAGTATAACTATGTAACCTTAAGAACGACAGAATTATCATGTTAACAGAAGGGAGTATGTTTGAGGTATGAAAAAAGCACTATTTTTTTTAGTTTTAGGAATATTCATAATGGATTGATTTTCACAAAAATATAAACAACCGCTTAAAATTTTTAAATCTAAAAATCAGTGGGAGTTCCCCCACTGATTAATACTTTATTTGAAAAATTTCACGCGTTCTTCTAATGGTTGAAATTCTTTTTCTCCTGCTGGTGAAGCTGGTTTTCCAAACGGCATTTGCGCGCGAAGTAACCAGTTTTGTGGAATATCCCATTTTTCACGTATTTGTTCATCAATTAACGGATTATAATGTTGCAGAGAAGCACCTAAACCTTCTAGCTCTAATGATGTCCATACAACGTATTGCAACATACCAGAAGCTTGATCAGACCAAATTGGGAAATTATCTTTATATAATTCCATTTGTTCTTGTAATCCCTTAACAACATCTTGATCTTCAAAAAATAAAACCGTACCGTAACCTGCTGCGAATCCATCAATTCGTTCTTCCGTTACCGCAAAGTCTTCCGCTGGAACAATTTTGCTCAACTCATCTTTTGCAATGTCCCAAACTGCTTGATGCTGCTCATCAAAAAGAACAACCACACGACCACTTGTCGCATTGAATGCGTATGGGGTATGTTTTACTGCATGATTGATAACTTCCTCTATTCGTTCCTCGGAAACCACTTTCTCATTATTGATCGCATAATAACTGCGACGTCCTTCCACTGCTTGATAAAAATCTTTCGTCATTTTCCATACCTCCGTGTAATGTAATTTGATGCAGAAAACTGCATTTATAATGTTTACCAACTTTCAGTATAATCATCCATTTATCTCATCGTCAAACAATTAGCTCGGAATCAAGATGTTTTTTTGGATCTTTGATTTTCTTACTTAGACTAAAGCAGTTCTTATGTAACGATCAAGCTTCTTTTCTATGCACCAGTAACCAATACAAGACACCACCCATAACTACCAAAACGGAGCCATGCAGGTATACCGTTTGAAAGCTGTAAATTGATATTACTACTCCAACAATATACGAACCAATTCCAATTCCTAATTCAAAAATGGATAGAAAGGTGGCCATCGCCATCCCTCTTTTTTCAGGCAACGCCTTACTAATCGCTAAAGTTTGAAAGGTCGGAAACAATGTGCCCCATCCCAACCCAATCAACGCTGCTGCTATTAAGAATATTGCACTATTATATGAAAGACTTAACAGCAATATACCAAGAGCAAAGAGGATAATGGAAGGGTACATTATCACATTGGCTCCATATACATCCATCCATTTTCCTGTAAAAGGTCTAGAGATTATCGTTACGATAGCAAAAACAATAAAAAAGTAACTAGATACATGAAGTAATCCAATATCTAATGCATACACAGGAATAAAGGATAATATTGACGAGTATACGATTGCAAATGCAGCACAAATTATCGAAATCCGGACAGCTGACTTTTCAAAAACATCTCGACTATTAACACCTGGATTTTCTGGTTGTTGCTCTCTTTCTGTGTTTGAAAGAAAAACACACATTATAATAGATAGGAAACTAAACAAAATGACAATCCCAAAAAAATAAGGTTTCTCCAAATTCCGAACCGCGTTTATCCCAAAGAACGGACCAAACACTACCGCCAAATTTAGTGATAACGTATAAAATCCAATCCCCTCCCCCTTTCTTGACTGTGGAATTATATCTGTCAAAAATTCTCCTGTCGTTGCCGTTGCTAAACCGAAACCAATACCGTGTAGCATCCTCACTACAAGGAAGCCAATTCCAGTAGTAGGAAATAGGTACAAAACAGAGCTGACTAGGTATACGATTAAACCTGCATATAAAATGGATTTATTCCCAAACCTAGATATCCATAGTGGAGTCAACGTGCGAACAATAATAGCAATAAAAAGAAATACTGTCGTTATCATGCCTGCTATGATTTCGCCACCAGCTATATGTTCAATAATGTAAATAGGAAGTGTAACAAGTAAATAGTAAAACACTAAATATATAAATAAGTTACACAATGTAATACAAATGAAATCCTTTGACCATAATTTATCGTTCGTATTCATTCGATATATTTCTCCTCACAAAACAAGCTTTGTCTCAAAAATAGAAGCCTTCATTCTTATGCGCTAATTCATGCATAAAAATGAGGCTTAACGTACTTCTTTACATCCGTGAAATAATTAATTTTCCGTAATTTCCTGAATAATTTCTGCAATGTTTCTTAGATTTTCTACTTTATATGTTATATTTGTCCCAATGACTGCGTGGCCAACTCCTATTACTTGCATACCCGCTTGTTGTGCACTTTCTACTCCTGCTATTGCATCTTCTACTACAACACATTCGTTTGGATTTACCTGTAACAAGTTACTTGCAGATAAGAAAACTTCAGGATCTGGTTTAGATTTTTCAATCATAGTTCCGTCAATGATTGCATCAAAAGTATCATCTAAGCCTAGTTTCGATAAAATGAATTTTGCATTCTTACTTGAAGAACCAATTGCAATTTTTATCCCATTTTCTTTTAACATTTTAATCGTTCTTACTACATAAGGAAGAATATCCTTATGCGACAGTTCTTCTAAATATTTACGGTACAAATCATTTTTCCGTAACAAAAGCTCTTCTTTTTCTCGTAACGTATAGCTTCGATTTGCATTCTTCAAAATGATATCAAGGCTTTCTTTTCGACTTACTCCTCGAAGTCGATCATTGTATTCCCTATCAAAATAGATAGATTCATCGTCAGCTATATGTTTCCAAGCTCTATAATGGTATTCGTCCGTTGATACTATGACACCATCCAAATCGAATATTACCGCTTTCACTAACATACTTTATCCCAACTTTTCTCTGTTTTTTCATTTGTTTTGTTAAACGGCCTATCATATTTAACTTATTTATTATGCAAGATTTCTTTGTTGAAGCCATTTTACGCTTAAGTCAAACCATACTGATAAACTAAGCCCACTTATTTGTTGTGCAGTCTTAACACTTTCATCACTCAATGACATACCATGCGGTCCTTTTTCAAACATGTGCAATTCGCACGGTATTTTGTACTCTATTAGTTTTGAGCTTAAACCAACTAAATCTGTCGGTGGTATAACGCTATCTTCATATGTTCCCCAGATAAAAGTTCTCGGCACTTCTTCGTGAATATAATTCAACAAATTTAATGATTCAATTTCTTCCTTTGTTACGTTTTCTTTTCCTAAAAGTATTTCTTGAATATTTGGCCCACGCATATCTGGTATTAGTCCTTGTTCCATCATTTTTATAATTGCTTGAGGTGTCTCAGTTGTTCTAGGTTCCAAAGAAACAGCTGGATATCCCAATATAAGGTTGTTTGGTTTTACTTGTTCTACTTTTAGAGAAATGTCTGTTGTGAGCATTGGAGTGTTGTAGTATATTCCTAAACTTAACGCAAGGTTTCCTCCTGCCGAAAAGCCAACTACAGAAATGTTATCAGAGTCTATTAACCATTCCTGTACATTGTCTCTTACCACAGATACCGCTTTTGCAAGCTCTCTTAATGCTGTAGGGAATGGATTGTCTATCTTTACGGAATAGTTTAAAACAAATGCATGATACCCCATACGTGCATAAGCTAATGCGACAGGTTCACCTTCATTTTTTGAAACGACAGTGTAACCTCCTCCAGGACAAATGATGACTGCTGGTCTAATCGTATTCTTTCGATCATATTCTCCATCATCCAATATATATGTTGTTAATTCAGCGGATGAATCCGCCATAAGTTTTATTGTTTTATTTATCATTTTAAGCACCTCATTACAATCTCGTATCCCATTTACCACAGAATGGATCGACCGGGCTAACACCTTTAAATGCTGATTTACCCAACAGCTTCTCTAGCAATAATGGTAACGTGAAATTATTTACTCCATAAGTATTGATGTATGTCTTTATTCTAGGCACGTCCAACAAATGATAAGGATTTTCTGTTGAAATAAAGATTGTTGGAATGGATGTAATATAATTCGGTACGTTTACTCCCATTGGGTTCAACCATTCAATTCTTACTGTCGTTTGATTAGACTTTGTTGCTAAATTGCACAGATATAAAATTAAGTCATATTCCTTTACCATTTCTTCAAAAGAATTTTGTAATCCTTCATACACACCAGTTGGTTCGAATCTAGTTACTTGAAACCCTTCCGATTCTAGCAATGGAATAAAGGCGTTCGCTATTCCTGAAGCCTTGTTGTAGCCAAGTGCATTTGCTTCATTTTCAATATCGTACAGTAGTATCTTTTTATATTTATCACTAGAGAGGGGTAGTACACCTTTTTCTTCTTTCACTAAGGTAATTGATTTATCCGCAACTTCTTTCGCTTTTTGAAGGTGATCTTTCCATTGTAAAATTTCATTCGCTTGTTGGACAGAAGGAATGTTATTTTGCTTGTGGAGCTGTAAAGACGCTTTTAATCCTAATATTCTTAATACAGCCTCATCCAACCTTCTCTCGCTCAACAACCCTTGCTCTAATCCTCGCTCCATAAAACGAATGTCTTCTGCTAAATTTTTGGTGAACAAAAATAAATCGCAACCATTTTCAATTGATTTTGGAACCAATTCATTTCGTGGCATTGCAATATTCATTCCCGCCATCGTAGTTGCATCCGTAATAATCAATCCATTAAAGCCTAACTTTTCTCGCAAAAGACCATTAAGAAGTTCACTTGCTAAAGAAGCTGGTAGAATATCCTCGTCTTTTAAAGATGGATTTAGCTTTTTGGAATATTCAGGCAATGCAATATGCCCAATCATTACTGTCTTTGCACCTTCTGCAATTAAATGCTCGTATACACTTCCATAAGTTTGATCCCATTCTTCAGGTGACAAACTATTAACTGATGTAACTAAATGTTGATCTCTATCATCAACACCATCTCCAGGAAAATGTTTAATAGATGTAGCTAGACCATTCTCTTGACAACCTTTTACATACGCAGCACCCATTTCTTTCACTTGTTTTGGATCGCTTCCGAATGTTCTTGTATTTGTAATTGGGTTATGAAAATTGTAATCAATATCCACCACAGGAGCAAAAGAATAGTTGGCACCTACACTTTTTGCTTCTCTCGCGCATATTTTTCCTAATTCATAAGCGTAGTGAGTATCATTCGTTGCTGCCACAGCTAAATTTGATCCCACTTTTGTTCCATCACTTGTGATTCCACTTCCACCCGCTTCTAGGTTTGCAGAAATTAACAGTGGAACCTTTGTTGAAGATTGCAACGTAGAAACCGTTCCTATAACATCTTCTTTAGCCATAGCTCGACACATTAGTCCACCAATACCGATTTCTTCTGTTAATTTTTTTAAAAACTCTTCATCTTTTTGGTATCCTACCATAAAAAACAGTTGCCCTATTTTTTCTTTTATTGTTAACGATTGAAAAGTTTCCTTCACCCAACTAATATCCTCATCTTTTAAATTAAACGGCTTATTTCTTAATGAATTTATATCCATGATTTTCCCCCTTAAAAACTTTAAAAAGCAATTTATTAAGCTACCTGCCCTTCTAAATTCCTGTCTTTCTTTGCTGCATATCCCATAAATACTACAATAAACACACCGATGACAACGGTCTGCATGGAAGGATGTATACCAATAATAACCATGCCATAAGATAAAGCATTCATTGTTAAAGAGCCCGCAAATATTCCTAATGCCATATTGCTGTATCTAGCTAGAAATAATCCAATTAACACTGGACCCATAGAAGAAAACATTAGAGCAGTGGAGATTAAATTATTTGCAGGAGAGACCAAAACAGTGGATGCATTAAGCACACCTGCAACACCTAACAAGATGCCTACCACTAAATAGGTTTGCATAATATTCTTTTTTTCTTGAATTCCTGTGTTAACTGCAAGACGTGGATTAATCGATAAAGCTCTCGTGTCGTAACCAAATTTCGTATAGGTTAGTAAATAGTAAACAAAAAACATTACTACTCCTAAGATCACATAAACCAAAGGAGCTCTAGCAAAAATGGTTAAATCACTATACATGTAAAGCTGTGCGCCAGATCCATTAAACACAATTCCAGAAATGGCTTCATAAATCATAACAACTCCTAATGATACAATGATTGTAGGCACTCTTAATCCTAAGTAAATTGCACCTACAATTAAGCTCAACAGCATAGCTATGGCAACCGTTATTATCAATAGAAAAATAGGCCCCATATCCATTTGTATCGCAATATTACTTCCCAAGATTCCTGACAAAATAATAATAATGCCTGGTGTAAAATCCCATCTACCTCCGGAAAGTGGTAATGCAATGGCATATGCAATTATTGTTGATAATACGCTATTTCTTATGATCCTATCAAAAGCACCAGCCGATGCATAACCCGATTCTCCGAGAATAAATGTAATCAACAAAATACCGGTGTAAACTGCTATCGGAAAAAGGAATGTATGAATTGTCTTTATCAAGTGATTTTTATAAGTAAATTTCATCAGCTCACTCCATCAACTTTTCTAAAAAAGGAGATACCTATATTAATCTACAAATATCTCCTTTCGAAACATGTTCTACTGTCTGTTTTCTTTAATCTCATCTATCGTTCTATTCGTTAATTCTTGCAAATCTTCCCATGTTGCATTCTCATTAAATGTTCTCATTACTTCTTTTAATTCTTCTATCGTAACTGAACCTTCAGATTTATTATCAGGAATGACATATGTTTGAATATCCTCCACATCACTTGTCTCTTGAACTGTTGGATAATCAATATATCCATTAAGTTGTCCATCTGGATACTCATGTCCATTTAGACGATCATACAATCGAGCAAACATACTAGCCATAATTTGGCTGTAATTATTAAAACCCGCCATGATGACACTATCATTTTCTAACGCAGCCGGGGTAGAATCATTGTATCCTAAGGCCAAAACTTTTATGTCAGGCTTGGTACTATTAAGAACTGCTGGATACACAAAATCCATCCCTGATCCTAGACCGAAAATCGCATCTACTTCTGGATTATCCGATATAATCGATGTTACAGCATCCACAACATCGTTAGGTGAAAACATATGAGTAACTGTATCGTATACCGTAACTTCATCATCTAGCTCTTCTATCCTTTCTCTAAACCCATTTATGATGGGAACTGCATCATAAAAAGCGAATTCTGGAAATGTAGTTACAGCAATATTTTTCACTCCTGCTTCAACAGCTGCTTCTGCATATTGAGCACCTAACTTTTCTGGATTTTCTCCAAACTGTGATAACCCCCCCACTAGATAATCACTTGAAATATCTTCTACAACTTCACCAAGCGCAACACTATAATAGACATTAGCTTGCTCTGATAGGGCAATACTTTGCTCCAACGCCGTATCATATCCACTAATAATGGCATCAACTCCTGAAGCAATTAAATTTTCTAATGCTGTAATATGATCTTCTTCACTACTTCCTACTGTTGCATAATCAAATTTCACATTAAAATGTTCTTCTAGATAATCTCCATAACTTCTAATCTCTTTCCCTTGAATATCTGTGTAGTTATACAGCATGACACCAATTGTCACAACGTCTTCTCCGCTATCATTATTGCTATTACTGTTTCCCGTATTGTTCGTGCCGTTATCTCCACAGGCACCTAGTAATACAAGTAATAGTAAAACCCCTAGCCATTGAATAATCAGATTTCTTCTTTTCATAAAAGCACCTTCTCTCGTTAATTTTAACTTTCTTGTTATCTAGGAACTACTTTCTCAGATCTAGGTCTTCTTAGTATTAAGAAAATTACTAGAAGGAAAATGATTCCCCTTACTAAGGAAACTACTTCTGCTGGAACCCCTATCATGGTCAGTCCATTATTCAATAGAACTAAGGTGATACTACCTACGATTGCAGAACTAATTTTCGATTTACTACCACCACTTAAAGCCATACCACCAAGAACCAGCGCAACAATGACGTCCATTTCTAAACCCATTCCGGAATTTTCACTAACAGTAAGCGATCTTGCCAACGAAAACATAGATCCATATCCCACCAACAAACCAGCGATAATGTATGAAATGACTTTGCTTTTTTTTACATTCACACCACTTTGCGTTGCGGATAGCATGTTATCTCCTATTGCTTTGTTCTGCTTACCAATTTTCTTATAGTTAAACAAAACGACACCAATAATACCTACAATAATGATGGATAGTATCATAAAGGTTAAGTTATTATATAGGTTTAACACCGCTATCTCTGTTACACGTATAGACATATTCGTAGTTGAAACAATATATGTGACAATCCCTCTAGCGATAAACATAATAGCAAGTGAAGAGATTACAGCCATTAATCCAAATTGATTTGCTACATATATGTTAAGAAGATAACAAGCCACTGATACAGACATGGCTATCATTGTTGAAAACCATACAGGTGCGCCTGCATTTAAGGAAAACGCCGCTACCATCGAACTTAAAGCAACAACTGCTCCAACTGAAATATCCATATTTCCATGAGAAAATACAAATACTAATCCGACAGATATTGTAAAAATAACAACCAACTGCCTAATAATTGTCTGTATGTTTATACTAGAAAGTAACTTCCCATCCGAAAGCACAGTAAATATAACCACTACAAGAAGTAAACTACTATATTGAATAATAATGTTTTTATTCATTTTCAAGAAATTTAATAACTTATACAAACTATCACCATTTTTATTTTTTATTGCCGTTTCATTTTTCATTGATTCACCACCTTTCCATAGTTGATCATTAAATCATATAATCTATCAACGTAGATTCATTTAAATTTTTATTTCTTGCAAATTCTTTATTAATTCTCCCTTCCTTCATCATCAGAATTCTATCACTCATACCAATAAGTTCTTGCAGCTCCTCTGAAATAATTAAAATAGAATACCCTTGTTTTTTTAAGTCATATAGAAGTTTATACATTGTTGTTTTCACACCAACATCTACACCTCTCGTCGGACTGTCTAAGATTAGAATACGAGAGTTGTTACCAATCCACTTTCCAAAAGATATTTTTTGTTTATTTCCACCTGATAGTTCCCTTACATTTTGATTCATATTTCTACATTTGATGTTTAGCTCATTGATTTGTTTTTCAGCAAATCGCCTTTCTGATCCAGGTAAAATGAACCCATATTTTTTTAGCTTGTCTAATGCAGATATTGCTAAATTATCCTTTACTGAAGCATCTAATATTAATGTCTCTTGATCCCTATCTTTAGAAACATAACCAATTTTATTATCTATCGCTATTTTAATCGTACGCAGTGGAATTGGTTTAGGATTTTTCTCTGATTTATTTCTAGTAGAGCTTTTCAAAAATGGCGATTTCTCCTCTCCATAAACAAATACCTCCCCTTGTGTTGTTTTCAATCCGCCATACATCAGCTTACCTAATTCATGCATACCGCTACCCGACAACCCTCCTATTCCAAGGATTTCTCCTTTATGAAGATCTAACGTTATATCCTTTAACTTTTTAGCGCTTACATTTTTCACACTTAGTACCACTTGAGAATCAAAGTTACCATCATAATCACTGCGATAAAAATCACCTTCAATTTTTCTCCCAACCATGGATTGCTTTATCCTGTCCTCTTCAAAATCTTTTTTATCAAATTCAGTGATAAATTCTCCATCTCTTAAAATGGTTAACGCATCACAAACCGAGATTAATTCTGGTAAATCATGAGAAATAAACAACACGGCTTTGTTTTCTCTTTTTAATTTTTTGATTATTTTATGAATCATCTCACGCCCTTCATGTGATAATGCTGTCGTCGTCTCATCAACAATAAAAAGAGTGGGATTGTAATACAATGCCCTAGCAATTTCAACTAGTTTTCTTTCTTCAAAGTCAAGTGTACTAATTGATTTTGTTACATCAAGTCCGTCTAAATCCACTAATTCCAATGCCTTTTCTGCTTCTCTAATCATTTTTGACCTATCAATAAAACCGTTCTTACGAAAACGAGCCTCATCTCCAAGAAATATATTATCGACAATTGGCAACTGATTTAATGTTCCTGTCTCTTGAACAATCATAGATATTTTGTTATCCCTTGCCTCCAAAGGGTTTTTGGGTTGATATTTTTCTCCATTAATAAACATTTCTCCATTCGTTACAGGGTGAATACCACAAATCATAGAGGAAACTGTTGATTTTCCAGAACCGTTTTCTCCTATTAATCCTCTTATCTCTCCTAGCTTCACCTGTAAATTAACGTTATTAACAGCTATCGTTTCTTCAAACTTTTTCGTTAGTCCTACCGTCTCTAGAAATACATTGCTCTCCATGATAAACACCCTTTTATAAAAAATGATAATGCTTACATTTTTACTTACATAAAGCTTAACATTTAGCTAGACTAAATTTAAGTAGTAAAATTATCTTCAGTAGTTCAAATTTTTAATCATTTTACTCAATACAAGTGATAAAATTGAAAAAAAGCTTAATTAATTGTATACTCTTTGTAGCATGAAGATTAAAATTTTACACATAGAGGTGATCCATATTGGAATTCCGACATGAAATAATCAATTTTAATAATAATCTTCCTATTAAATTCTTTTTACATAGAATAGGATCGGTGAAACGACATTGGCATCAAACCCTTGAACTTATCTTGAACATTAGAGGCGATGTAAAAATCGTTGTTAACGAGGAAGCGTTTCATTTGAAGAGTGGAGACATCATTCTAATAAATTCTAACGAAATTCACGAACTATACTCAGACGATGCAGTAATGATTGCTTTACAAATAAAGCCTGAACTATTAAAAGATATAGTTATTGATACAAAGAAGCTCTATTTTGATTGCAATTCCGTTCGTTCTAATAAACCTGATCGATTCCGAAGTATAAAGAGAGTAATCGCGCAAATTATAAAGTATAACATGGATACTAACGAGCTTATTGACTTGAAGAACGCTTCGTTAGTGTATGAACTTATTTTCGAGCTTTGTGTTAACTTCTTAAGTGATAAGAAAGATGCGCAACAATATACAGAAGAAACGTTAGACCGTCTAAGTGGCATTCTTGGTTATATTAACAGCAACTATAATGAACAAATTACTTTAAACGAGTTGGCCGAAAAAGAGTTTCTTTCAGTTCCCTACTTATCTAAGTTTTTCAAACAAAGCATGGGAATATCTTATAGTGATTATATCAAGCAAGTACGTCTTCATCATGCAGTTATTGATTTGTATAACGATACATTGACAATCGATAACGTCGCTTCAAAAAATGGATTTCCAAATACCCGATCCTTTGTAACTGCTTTTAGGGAGAAATATAATGAGTTGCCCAGTACATGGAGAAAGAAGAATGTTGGAAAAGCATTAGGCAGTATCGAGGCTACAAAAGAGAGCTCTGTGAATTATTTACACAACGAACCTCTATCTTATTACAAAGACATTGCAAATTTTATTGAACAATATGCAGAATTAGAATCAACGATTGCTTTAGCTGATGATAAGACACCAAAATACTCAACCAATATCTCTGCTGATGTTTCCAAGTTCAAAAGAAAACTTTATCATTCATTTAAAACCTTTACTGGTGTAAGTAGAGCCAAAGAGATTTTAACTGTCCCTGTTCAAGAAGCTTTAAAGTTAGTGCAAAAAGAAATTGGTTTTACGTATATTAAAATGCATAGCATATTAGATGACGACATGATGGTATATAATGAGACAAGTAGTGGTTCACCTATCTATAACTTTCGATTAATTGAAAATGTCTTTGACTTTCTTCTTTCCATTAATTTGAAACCTCTTGTCCAGTTTTCGTTTATGCCGAAGAAATTGGCTAGTAATTCAGAAAAAACTGTATTCTATACAGAGATAAACACTAGTCCCCCTATTGACATGGATAAATGGAAACAACTGATCCACGCACTTACGAACCACTTAATAAAAAGATACGGAAGAAAAGAAGTAAGAAGTTGGTTATTTTGTGTGTGGAATGAGCCTAGTACTTCTAATCATCTATTCGGCTTTGAAAAAAATGAAATCTTTTATAATCTATACAAAAACACCTACCAGGTGATAAAAGAAATTGACAGTTCCTTGTCTTTTGGAGGACCTGCCGCCTTTTCCACTTACGGTAAATCAGAGGATTGGTTTTTCCGTTTTCTAGACTTTAGTATAACTAACCAGTGCAAACCTGACTTTATCACGATTCACTATTATGATATTGACTTGTCTACAGTTAAAGATAGTACAATGGACAACCTCTATTTTCCTCAGATAGAAAATAAGGAATTATGTCTTAGTCCAACTAAAAACTCATTTACTCAATTCATCGATAGGGTGAAAAAAGGTTTGCAGAAGATTGGTTTCGATGATGAGAAAGTTTATTTAACAGAATGGAACTCCACGGTCTCACATCGAGATTTAATGAACGATACATGTTTTAAGGCTTCCTATATTATTAAAAATATTACTGAAAACTATGATCGATTAGATTCCTTTGGGTATTGGTTATTGACTGATTATCATGAAGAATACCTAATGAATAAATCACTTTTTCATGGTGGCCTAGGTATGTTAGCCTACGACAATATTAAAAAACCTTCCTACCATGCATTTTTCTTACTAAATAAGCTGGGAGATGTGTTGGTAGAAAGTGGTGATGGGTACATGATCACAAAAAGGGAAGATGATTACCAAATTATTTTGCACAACTACCAACATTACAATGACACCTATGCTAAGGGGATAGCAATTAACATATCTTATAACAATAGATACTCTAATTTCACCAACAACTCAAAACGAGAATTTTATATTGAGCTCTCAAACATTGAGGGAACATATGAAATTAGGCACACGTTAGTAAATAGAACTCATGGAAGTGCCTTTGATAATGAAGTTCGTTTAGGAAAAACGGAAGGATATCACACGATCGATGAACTAAATTATTTAAAAGGAATTTCTGTGCCAAAAATTAAAATTGAATATGCTGATTCTTCCTCTAAGAGCATAACGATACAAACAATTCTAGAACCGCACGAAATAAGATTAATAGAGTTATCTAAATTAAGCGAATAAGCAGAAGGAGTTGTAAAGACCTACTTGTGAAGGGGATGATGGTGATAAGTGATCAATCGGCAGTATCAGAATACTGTAGTATTACAAATTTTTGTTTTCTACAGTATCAACAAGGAAAAAGCCATTTCAGAAGTAACAATACTTCCACCGTACCTGTTTTACAAGAAAAAACTCCTTACTTTTCAATAACAAGAAAAGCAAGGAGTTTTTTAATAATTGTCACGCTTCATAATTTCATCTAATGACTTATTGATTTGACGATAATAATCTGCTGCAACTTTATATTTACGCTTCTGATAATAATAATCTGCAGTTATTCTATAATATACTACAGAGAACACATACATTTCTCTTTCTTCTATATACGGCAATACTTCTTTTATCATTAACTCTTCAAACGATTCATCAAAACCATAAATTAAATAATAATAAACCTTCACTTCATAAACAAGATACAATGTTTCTTTTTCTAATTTCTCTACTAAATCATTTGCACGGCGATACCATACTTTAGCTTCATCCAACTGATTTTGTAAAAAATATGACTTCATTAATCCTATTGCCGCTTCCAATTCTGCTCTAGTGAGCCTAGATTCCGAAAGCTGATAGCTAGACATATAATAGATGATTGCTTCTTTTGTTTCTTCTTTTTTCAAGTAATAATGACCGATTTGGAGATCACAATCAATTAAGATATCTGTATAATTATGATTATTCGCAATTTTCTTTGCAAAGTGAAAGCTCTCCAGTGCATCTTTACTATCATGCATACGGTGATATCCCACAGCAATAATAATATGACAGATTGCACAACGTTTTAGATGATACGTGTTTTGATAGTATGCTAATGCTTTTTCTGCATACACCGTTGCATGGTAAGTATAGTATAACTCTAATGCCACCAGTGCAATTTTTTGATAAATATCATTTAGTTCTTCTTGATGATTTGCTATACTAATTGGTATTTTTTGTTCTGCTTGTAACAACAAGTCAAAAGAAAGATTATAATTGGCATTCATTTTTCCATATAACGCGGAAAATTTCAACCAGTAGAACAGCTCTAATTCGTCAAAATGTGGAGCAGCATGTTCTAAATATGCGTATTTCTTTTTTGCTTTCTGCTTTTGATTGGATAAAATAAAATAATAAAGTTCATGTATCTCAACAAGCCAATTTAACTTTGCATCGATTAATTTTTCCATTTGATTTTCTATATGCATATACGTATGATGCGCTGCGAACAAATCTTCATTCAATAACTCCTTAAACCATTTCCAAGCTAACCGCTCCACCTCTGAATCAGCGATACTTTCAGGATGAATCCCTAATCTATCACACAACATTTTAATGATTTTTGCATTGGAATCTACACCATTACGTTCAATTTTAGATAAATAGGAAATAGATACAATACCTTCTGCCAATTCTTCTAACGTCATGTTCTTCTTCATACGAAAATATTTAATTTTGCTACCTATACACTGAGCCATATTTACCCCCCTCCTAAATACATATATTATAAAAAAATGATCGTTTCGTCATTATAAAGATACATATTTCGTATTTGTTTCGCTAATCTCGGTAATTTAAAAGAACGTTTGGAATTTATTATTACTCGGAAAATGTGTTGCGGACCATTTTAGCTTGAGCAACTCTGTCCTCCTTATTCGTCTTATTATAACGAAAATGATAATCATTATCGACTATTTTGTTCTATTTTTTTCATCTGGTTTTCTTTACTAGTACCTGGTTTGTGATTATTCAATCGATATGCAGGTCTTTCGATCGTTACTTATAACGATAACAAGGATTGACTTAGTGACCGATTTCGCTTAAGCTAGCTTTGATTATGTTTTTTCTGGAGGTAATGATAAAGATGTTACAAGCTACAAATGTTGGATTGCGTTATGGTGATAAGAAATTATTTGAAGATGTTAATATAAAGTTTACGCCTGGCAATTGTTATGGGTTAATAGGTGCAAATGGTGCTGGAAAATCTACGTTTTTAAAAGTATTGTCCGGTGAAGTTGAGCCCCAAACTGGTCATGTCTCTTTAGGTAAGGATGAGCGGCTTGCAGTTCTGAAGCAAGACCATTTCGCATATGAAGAGTACCCAGTAATTGAAACAGTTATTATTGGCCATTCACGTCTTTATGAAGTAATGAAAGAAAAAGACGAAATTTATGCAAAAGCGGAATTCTCTGAAGCGGACGGAATGCGTGCTGCTGAATTAGAAGGTGAATTTGCCGAAATGAATGGTTGGGAAGCTGAATCGGATGCAGCCATCTTATTAAAAGGTTTGGGTATTGAAGAAGCACTTCATGATAAAAAAATGGCCGAACTGAATGGTTCAGAAAAAGTAAAAGTACTATTAGCACAAGCATTATTCGGTTCACCAGATATTCTTTTGCTTGATGAGCCTACCAACCACTTGGACATTCTAGCGATTCAATGGTTAGAAGAGTTTTTAATAAACTTTGAAAATACTGTTATTGTTGTATCACACGATCGACATTTCTTAAACAAAGTGTGTACACACATTGCTGATGTTGATTTTGGTAAAATTGAGCTGTATGTTGGTAACTACGATTTCTGGTACGAATCTAGTCAGCTAGCTTTGCAAATGGCCCAAGATCAAAATAAGAAAAAAGAAGAAAAAATGAAAGAATTACAAGATTTCATTGCCCGATTTAGTGCAAATGCATCGAAATCGAAACAAGCAACTTCACGTAAGAAAATGCTTGAGAACATTACGTTAGATGATATAAAGCCGTCTTCTCGCCGCTATCCTTATGTTGCTTTTCAAGCTGGTCGTGAGATTGGGAATGATTTGTTACGTGTAGAAGGTTTATCAAAAACCATTGATGGCGTTAAAGTGCTAAATAATGTTAGTTTCACCTTAAATCGTGATAATAAAGTGGCTTTTGTTGGTCGTGATGAATTAGCTAAATCTACCCTATTTGATATCTTAATGGGGGAAATTGAAGCGGATGAAGGAACATTCAATTGGGGAGTCACAACCTCACAATCCTATTTCCCTAAAGATAATAGTAAATTCTTTGAGGAAAATGAAATGACACTAGTCGAATGGCTTCGTCAATACTCTCCAGAAGATCAAACAGAAACATTTTTGCGAGGATTTCTTGGTCGGATGCTATTCTCTGGTGAAGAAGCCTTGAAAAAAGCGAATGTTTTATCCGGTGGGGAAAAAGTACGTTGTATGCTATCAAAAATGATGTTAAGTCATGCAAATGTGCTTTTATTGGATGAACCGACAAACCACTTAGACTTAGAATCGATTACTTCTTTGAACAATGGATTGATAAAATTCAAAGGAGCAATCCTATTCACTTCTCATGATCATCAGTTTATTAATAGTATTGCAAATCGATTAATTGAAATTACGCCGAAAGGAATCATTGACAAAGAAATGAGCTATGATGAATATGTCAGTGATAAAGCTTTACAAAAAAAGATTGAAGCGATGTATGAATAATCGAACTCCCCGCCTTTTCTTGGTGGGGATTTTTTTGTTTTCTTTTGTAAGCAAACGTGTGGAATAAGTTCGCAAAGAATATATGTATCTTTTTTCTATTCTGGTGAAATAATGAACCTAAATGGAGGATGATACACAGATGAAAGTTGCAGTTATTGGTTGTACACACGCAGGAACAGCCGCTATTAAAAACATAATGACTTTATATCCGGATGCAGAGATCGACGTTTTTGAACGGAATGACACCGTTTCTTTCTTGTCATGTGGAATTGCTCTTTATGTTGGGGGTGTTATTCCAGAACCGGAAGGCCTTTTTTATGCTTCTGTTGAAGAGTTTGAAAAAAAGGGGATAAATATGCACATGGAACACGAGGTGTTGCACTGTGACACTGCCCAAAAACAATTGGAGGCTCGCGACAGAAATACAGGAGAAGAAACGATTCATTCTTTTGATAAACTAATCGTAACAACTGGTTCATGGCCAATCACACCACCTATTCCAGGATCCGATCTAGATAATGTGGTATTGTGTAAAAACTATGAGCACGCAAAAGAAATTATTCGCCGTTCAGAAAACGTTGACAACGTAACCGTTGTAGGTGGAGGTTACATCGGGGTAGAACTTGTGGAAGCGTTTGAGGAGAATGGAAAGAACGTTACATTAATTGACGCAGAGTCACGCATATTGAACCGATACTTAGATAAAACCTTTACCGATCCGGTTGAAGCGTCTTTCCGTGAAAAAGGTGTCCACTTGCTCTTGAATCAAACCGTGTCTGGCTTCGAAGGGAACGGAAAAGTGGAAAAAGTACTTACGAATCAGGGAGAAGTCAAAGCTGATTTGGTTGTTATGTGCATTGGTTTCCGCCCAAACACTGAACTGGTTAAAGGACAGGTAGACACCTTACCTAACGGAGCAATTGTGGTTGATGAATATATGCAAACCAATGTAAAAGACATCTATGCTGCTGGTGATTGTTGTGCTGTACAATATAACCCAACAAAACAACCCGCATACATTCCATTGGCAACAAACGCAGTACGGATGGGTACGCTTGTGGCGCAAAACCTAGTCGAAACTAGATTATCCTATCCAGGAACACAAGGTACATCTGGATTAAAAATCTATGACCATTATATTGGCTCTACTGGATTAACCGAAACAGCTGCAGACGCAAGTGGCATTCAGGTTAGAACTGCATATATCGAGGATACGTACCGTCCTGATTTCATGCCAGAAAACAGTATTATTAAATTACAATTGGTTTATGAAGTTGGAACACATCGTGTTGTGGGTGCGCAGGTGATTGCTGATACTGATTTAACTCAAGTAGTAAATACAGTTAGTGTGGCGATTGCGAATGATATGACGATCGAACAATTAGCATTGACAGACTTCTTTTTCCAACCACACTTTAACAAACCAGTGAACTATCTAAATGAAGTTGCTTTATTAGCAATGACGCAAGAAGCACAACAATAATAATTTTTTCCTAACATTGAGATGTGACACAAACTACACGGTAAATGCTCGTTTAACCGCTTCTCAAATGTATAGAGTTTTGCATTATCTATACCACAAATTTCAACACTTGACTTAGCACGCAAAAACGCTTGGATAATTATTTATCCAAGCGTTTTTTATTGTTACTTAGGAAACAATAGAATCTTGATTTGTGGACATTTCATTTCTTGGAACAGATGTAGCCACGTCCAGCTCCGAGCGTACAAATCTAGGCAACTTCACGAAGCATTCTACAATAAGTCATCATCGATTCGCTCTAGTTGCTACGTTTTAAACCGGTGCTCTGGGCTTTTGTTCTATTATTAGTGCTTCAAATCAATAGAAACTTATTGATCTGTAGCATCCATTCATTATTAATTAGATACGGAATCGTTTAATTTTTTTAATAAATTAGCTAGCATTTCTTCAGTGAAGGATTCGTTGAAAGATACGAGCGTTCGGAGTGGCATATACTTCATCATTGCCGCCATCATCTCGGATTGTTCTCCTTCTCCCTCCCCCATCATCGGACTATCTTTGTTGATTTCAGCAAGCGCTTCTTGTAATACTGGCCCAGCATGAGGGTGTGCCATAATATCTCCCATCGTTGATGTTCTTGAGAAACTAACTGGAAGGGAAACCGTAGATTCTACCTTCACTTTTTCTGATAACAAAATATCATGAGATGATTTCCCTACTAAAATTTCAAACGCTCCCGTTTCCACATGCCAATCTTTTAATTGGACGTTATAATAAGCGAATGATCGCTTATCAAGGGTAAACGTAACGGTTGTTTCTTCCCCGGGTTCGAGTGCAACTTTTTCAAAACTTTTTAATTCTTTGGCCGGTCGAATAACGCTTGGATTCACATCACGTACATAAAGTTGAACCACTTCTTTACCAGCAACTTTTCCAGTATTTTTCACCGTTACATGAACATCCACTGTTTCTGCATCCGTTAATTCCTTTTTATCCACTGAAATAGCGGTATAGTCAAAAGTAGTGTAGCTTAACCCGTAACCGAACGGGAATAACGGTTCAATTTCCTTTGTGTCGTAATAACGATAGCCAACGAAAATTCCTTCTTTGTACTCTACTTTGTCGCCTTCTCCAGGAAAATTAAGGTGAGATGGATTATGACTAAGTTTCTGCGGGAATGTTTCCGCCAGTTTACCAGATGGGTTCACATTTCCGAACAGGACATCTGCTACGGCACCACCTAACGCTTGCCCTCCTAGATAGACTTCAAGCAAGCCTTCTACATTTTCTAACCAAGGCATCTCTATTGGCGCTCCATTACTTAGAACAACAATCACATTGGGCTGCACTTCCGAAACTGCTTCAATAAGTCGACGATGATTTGCAGGAATGTGTAAGTGTGTACGATCGTACCCTTCTGATTCATAACGGTCTGGAAGTCCCGCAAACACTACCGCCACATCAGACTGAATAGCAAGATCTTTTGCTTCTGAAATAAGCTGATCGTCGATGTCGTCTGAGTCTAATTTATACCCTTCTCCATAGTGGATATCCGCATTTCCAGCCAACTTCTCCATTTCTTCAAACACACTATCTAGTTTGGTAGGGTTAACGTGAGAGCTTCCTCCACCTTGATATCTCGAGTGTTTGGCAAAAGCACCAAGTACCGCAATCTCCCCTTCCTTTTTCAGTGGAAGAATATCGTCTTCATTCTTAAGAAGCACCATACTTTCACTAGCTACTTGTCTAGCTAGTGCGTGATGAGCTTCTTTATCATATGTTGCATTTTCTTTTTTCTCGTCTACTGATCTAAGTATAATCGTTAACAGTCTTTCTACTGCATCGTTAAGAACCTGTTCGGATAGACTACCGTTTTTCACCGCTTCAACAATTTTCTTGTCTCCTTCTCCATTACTCGAAGGCATTTCAAGCTCCATTCCTGCTTCTAATGCAAGAGCTCTTTCATTGACAGCACCCCAGTCAGAGACAACGAAGCCCTGATGACCCCACTGCGTTTTCAAGATATCTGTTAGTAACGTTTTATTTTCGGAAGCAAATTCTCCATTTACTTGATTATATGAACACATTACCGTCCACGGTTGTGCTTTTTTTACGGCTCCTTCAAAGCTAGCAAGATAAATTTCACGAAGCGTCCGCTCATCAATCACTGCATCGGTTGACATTCTGCGGTGCTCTTGATTATTTGCAGCAAAATGCTTTAAGGATGTACCAACACCTTGGCTTTGTACCCCGTCTATATGACTTGCTGATAGTTCAGATGAAAGATAAGGATCCTCAGAAAAATATTCGAAGTTACGTCCACATAATGGAGACCGTTTAATATTGGCACCTGGTCCAAGAAGTACCGCCACATCTTCTGCTTGGCACTCTTCCCCTAAAGCAATCCCTACTTTGTTAATAAGGGCTCTATCCCAAGATCCTGCTAAACCCGCTGCTGATGGAAAACAAGTGGCAGGTACACTGTCGAAAAGTCCAAGATGATCGCCACTGCTCTTTTGTTTTCGTAAACCATGTGGTCCATCCGTAACCATAATGGAAGGAATCCCTAATCTTTCTATTGGTTTTGTATGCCAAAAGTTTAATCCAGAGCATAGCCCCGCTTTTTCTTCTAAAGTTAATTCTTGGATAAGTAGTTTGATAATCTCTTTATGATTCATAAGAACCTCCTATTAGAGTTTTTTATCTTGATTTGAATTTTAACCGTTTTCATAGTAACATTTTAGTATTTAAAAAGCACACCGGAACCACTCCGAAAAAATTCAGATCCAAAAAAAGAGGAAATAAGAAGCTTACCCAATAAATTAAAACTTTACAACATCAGAGTCAGTTTGGTTGGAGACTGTTTGACTGTATTTAGCGTTAAAGCTTTACAAACTTACCTCCTAATGTACTCATCACTCATTTAACTATACGTGTGCTC
This sequence comes from Natronobacillus azotifigens, assembly GCF_026805325.1. Taxonomy (GTDB): domain Bacteria; phylum Bacillota; class Bacilli; order Bacillales; family Amphibacillaceae; genus Natronobacillus; species Natronobacillus azotifigens. Next base: position 67,374 of record NZ_JAPRAT010000006.1, on the reverse strand, counting down.
TTTTTCTTAGCAGGGCAATTAATTGTTCTGAACTGATGAGCATCAGTACAATATAAACAACGATAAAAAATGGGAAAATCCCTATGGTTGTACTGGATGCAATGAAACCAAGAATAGGTGGCATTAAGGTGCCACCAGTATAAGCTAATGCCATTTGATAGCCCATAATAGTCTGGGAATGCGATTTACCAAACCGATATGGTGTTTCATGTACCATACATGGAAAGATCGGAGCTAGTCCAAATCCTATCACGATAAAACCTACCAGTGAAACGGTAGATGGTAATGGCAGTAACAGAAGTGAAGCACCAACTAGTGCTATTATTTGTCCTGTTCGAATGAGCATACGGTTACTCATTTTAAATGTAACAAAACCGGTTAAAAATCTACCAATGGTTAGTCCTCCCCAATAGAAGGAAACCCATTGTGCGGCTACTGCTGCTGGAATATCCTTAACATTTACAAGGAAGCTACTTCCCCAAAGTCCGACTGTTGCTTCCACCCCACAATAAAAAAGGAAGGTTAACAATGACAGCTTGACTCCTTTAATTTGTAAAGGCTTCACCTGCTTTGTGGCTTCATAGAGGTGTACCTCATCATCTTCTTCCACGACATTATTGTTTTTCGAGACTCTATTCCACAATGGTAGCGATAATAGGAGGACAACTGCCAATGTAAACTGAATCCCTGAAATTGTAAGATAACCACTTCTCCATGCATGTTGTGTTGAAATAAACTGGGCCATGATGATAGGACCTAAGGTAGCTCCTACTCCCCAAAAGCTATGTAACCAGCTCATATGGTGTGCCTTGTAATGATTAGCAACATAGTTGTTTAATGCTGTGTCGACAGATCCTGCGCCCAATCCAAGAAGTATCGTCCATACAACCAGCCAAAGTATGGATGGAGCAAAAGCAAAGCCTAGCAAAGCACCAGCAGTCATTAAGCAACTAATCAACGTAACCTTTCCAGTCCCAAATCTATGTATTACTTTTCCACTTACTAAACTTGAAACAATAGTACCTCCAGCTGTCACCATTGAAAGTATTCCAGCTGTCTCAAGCGGAACCTCGAAATCCTGTTGCATTACTGGCCAGGCAGCACCCAATAGTGGATCAGGTAATCCTAAGCTAATAAATGCTAAATAAATAATAATCAAAAGTAATAGCGTCATGTTTACACTTTTTCTCCTTTGTGTTTTAAATATGTTGTGTCCATAAACCGTGTGGTAACCAATCTAGGTTTAAGTGGGCGTTTCGATAAGGTTGCAGCTCATATTTGGTTCTACCTCGTCAAGATTAGCCATTTTGACGAGGTTCGAGTCTTTTTTCATCCTCAACCTAGGCAAGATCGACTTTCTTGACGAGGTTCGAGCCGTTTTTCATCCTAAACCTAGGCGTAAGTGGCTGTTTCGACGAGGTTGTAGCACTTTTTGGGCATCAACCTAAGCATAAGTCCACGTTTCACCGAGGTTATAGCTATTTTTCTTACTCAACCTAGGCAAGATCGGCTTTCTTGACGAGGTTAGAGCCATTTTTCACCCTCAACCTAGGCGTAAGTGGCTGTTTCGACGAGGTTGAAGCACTTTTTGGGCATCAACCTAAGCATAAGTCCACGTTTCACCGAGGTTACAGCTATTTTTCTTACTCAACTTAGGCAAAAGCATGCCTTATGACGAAGTTACAGTACTTTTTGCTCCTCCATCCTCACTAATGTGAAGAAGATAAAGTAAAATTTCAATCAGTAGGGTTTTTTAGGTATTCTCGCACGGATTGTTAGCCCTAAAGGCCCTTGAAAGCCTTCGGGGTGCTAGCGTCCGTTACTCCCATCTTAAACAACTTGATATTCTCGTTGTTTTGAAGTGGGAGTCTTACGGACGGTGCTCCGGGATAAATCATTTATTGCACTGTTTCGGTCTACAGGGCATTACTATTTACGACTTACTTATCGTTGGAAAAAGACAACTGCACAGGCAGTTGTCTTTTTCATTATCGCACATTCACACTATTTTTCGAAGCAGCAATTAATGTTTCGATTGTTTGTTTGTCACCAGCATGTAAGCTATCGACAATTTTACTTCCCACAACTACACCATCGCAATGTTTACTTAATGAACGGACATGCTCTGGGGTTGATACTCCAAATCCAGCTAGTACAGGGGCTTTACTCATTTCCTTTAATTGAGCTAAGTATGTTCCAACGTGATCAGAAAAATCAATCCTTGCGCCTGTTGTACCCGTCACGGTAACCGCATATAGAAAGCCTTCTGTTCGCTTGGCAATTTCCTCAAGCCGTGCTTGTGGACTTGTTAAAGCGGCTAATCGAATCAAAGCAATATCATGTGCACGTAAACTTTCCACTACTAAACTCTCTTCTTCTAGAGGAAGGTCAGGAATAATAAGACCATCGACACCAGACTCTTCACAGGCTTTTGCAAACTCCGCTACACCAAATGTATAAATCGGATTGATATAGGTCATTAACACAATAGGAATATCTCGATTTTCTTTTGATTCTGCTAATTTATCCAATACCTTTTGCAAGCTTACTCCTTCTTTTAAAGCACGAATGCCTGCCTCTTGAATCGTTGGTCCATCAGCTACTGGATCGGAAAAAGGAATTCCTAATTCAACTACTGTAGCACCTGCCTGTTCTAAGAAAGCTAACTGTTCATCCAACTTTGCTAACCCACCATCTCCTGCCATGATGTAAGGTACAAATGCTTTGTCTCCTTGAATTCGAACCTGATCAAACGCCTGATCAATTCTAGCTTTTGGCATGTACTTCACCCCCAAGTGCTTCTTTTACCGCTTCTACATCTTTATCTCCTCGACCAGATAGGCAAACAACAATCGTTTGATCAGGTCGCATTTCGTTCGCTAGTTTTTCTGTATAGGCAATGGCATGAGCACTTTCTAGCGCAGGAATTATACCTTCTGTTTTCGATAATAGTTGTAAACCAACTAATGCTTCTTGATCGGTAATGGATTCATATTGCACACGATTTATTTCCTTAAAATGACTATGCTCGGGACCGACACCCGGATAATCAAGTCCTGCCGAAATCGAATGTGCTTCCTCAATTTGACCATCATTGTCTTGCAGTAAATAGGTCATTGTTCCATGTAAGATACCAACTTTTCCATCGGTTAATGTAGCAGCATGCTTACCAGTCTCCACACCAGATCCACCTGCTTCGACACCATACAGTTTTACTTCTTGATCATCGACAAACGGATAGAACATTCCCATCGCATTACTACCACCACCAATGCAAGCTACTACTGCATCCGGTAATTTTTCTTCAACTGCTTGAAATTGTTGTTTTGTTTCGCTTCCAATTACACTTTGAAAATCTCGAACAATTTGCGGAAATGGATGTGGACCAACAACAGAACCAATAATATAATGCGTATCTTCCACATGACTAACCCAGTAACGAAGCGCTTCATTGACCGCGTCCTTTAATGTACCACTCCCTTGACTAACGCCAACAACCTTAGCTCCTAATAACTCCATTCGAAATACATTCAGTTTTTGACGGCGGATATCTTCTTCTCCCATAAAAATGACACACTCTAGACCAAGCAATGCACAAACCGTTGCGGTAGCTACACCATGTTGGCCAGCTCCAGTCTCAGCAACAACTTTTTTCTTTCCCATCCGTACCGTTAATAACGCCTGCCCGATCGCATTATTAATCTTATGGGCACCCGTATGGTTAAGATCTTCTCTTTTTAAGTAAATTTTGGGTCCCCCAAGATGTTTCGTAAATCGTTCTGCATAATATAATGGGGTTTCTCTCCCTACATATTGCTTAAAGTAATAGTTTACTTCCTCAACAAAAGCAGGATCTTGCATCGCTTCTTGATACGCCCTCTCTAATTCAAGGACTGCTGGCATCAGAGTTTCTGGCACAAAACGTCCGCCGAAAGAACCGTAATGTCCTGTTTCATTTGGTTGTTGATAGTTTGCCATAATCTTCACCTATCTTTCTTTCGCCTTTCTAATAAAAGCGTTGATTTTTTGATGATCTTTCTTTCCATCCGTTTCCACACCACTAGATACATCAACACCTACAGGATCAGCAATGTCTATCGCAGTAGTAACATTCTCTTGATTTAAGCCACCCGCAAGAATGATTTTATGTTGATTACTCGTTACGTGCTTTGCTAGTTTCCAATCAAAACTTTCTCCATTTCCACCCTGATACTGCCCAGCCGGGCTATCTAGTAAATAATAGGAACAAGAATAATTGTCAAGCTGAGCAAAATCCGCTGATGTTTTGATTTGAAAAGCTTTAATGACAGGAACCGATAGTTGTTCACAATAAGATGGCGATTCTTGGCCATGTAGCTGAGCATAATCTAGCCCAACCGCTTCGATTACTCGTTCAACCTCTTCTAGCGATTCATTCACAAAAACACCAACCTTCTTTAACTCAGGCGGTAAGAGCGTGCTAATCGCCCTTGCCTGCTCAGGTGCTACCTGGCGTTTACTTTTTGCAAAAACAAAACCAACCATATCGGCCCCCGCGTTAGCAACCGCTAAACCATCTTCTACTGTTGTAATGCCACATATTTTTACTAGCATTATCCAAACTCCTTTGTTATCTATTCACACGTAATGTTTGAAAGGTTGCCGTTAGATCTTTTGATCGCATCATTGTCTCACCTACTAAAATCCCACGCGCGCCAGCTTTTTGAACACGCATTACATCTGCTGTCGTTTTAATTCCACTTTCACTGATCAATAATGTTTTGGTTAGATCGATTTGTTTTGCTAACTCTTCGGTAATGGCTAGATCGACTTCAAACGTTTTTAAATTACGATTATTCACTCCGATGATTTGCACACCAATTTCCTGTGCGATCGATAATTCCGCTGCATTATGAACTTCAAACAAAACTTCTAGTCCAGATTGAATGGCATAATCATATAATTCTTCTAACCTTGTTTTTGGCAAAGCTGCAGCAATCAATAAAATGACATTCGCTCCGTAATCTTTCGCACGATCGATTTGGATCTCATCAATAATAAAATCTTTATTTAAGATAGGAAGATCAACGACGGAGCGAACCATCGCTAAATCTTCCATCGTTCCTTGGAAAAAAGGTTGGTCGGTCAGCACTGAGATCATACTCGCCCCAGCTGCTTGATAATCACTAGCTTGCTTGGCAGGGTTAACATTCGGGTTAATTATCCCTTTTGAAGGAGATGCCCGTTTGATCTCAGCGATAATTTTCATCTGATCTGATTCCATGAATGTTCGATAAAAAGAGCTAACGGTTTGATTGTTTGCTAGATTTTCCGATTGATAGTTTTGTTTTAATTGCTTTACCTCTTTTTCTTTTTCCACTAAAATATCTGCTAATATCGTCATGTTTACACCTCTTGTATGCCAGCAGCACTATATTTAATTAAGTACTCTAGTTTAGCTAATGCTGCGCCCGTATCAATGCTTTCTTTTGCTAATTCAACACCCTCTTGAATCGTTTCTGCTTTTCCATTGGCAAAAATACCGAGTCCTGCGTTTAAAACAACCGTATCTCGATGTGGACCTTTTTCACCCTCTAAGACAGATCGTAATATTGCCGCGTTTTCTTTGGCGTTTCCACCTCTAATGGCATCATTACTTGCTGGCATTAAACCAACTTCTTCTGGACGAACGGTAAATTGAAGCAATTCACCACGATCTAATAAAACACAGTGATTTTCTCCGGCTAATGAAGCTTCATCCATATAACCTGCTCCATTGAGCACTAGTGCTCGTTTTCGTCCCAATTGATGTAAAACATTCGCCATCTGTTCTAATAAGTCGCGACGATATATACCTAAAAGTTGTGTGGTTAACTCAATGGGATTGGTTAATGGGCCAATCAAATTGAAAACAGTTGGTATTTTTAACGTTTTACGCACTTCCATCATTTGCTTCATCGCTGGGTGAATATGTTGAGCAAACAAAAACGCAATGCCATTTTCCTTTAATACTTCGGTCACTTGTTCTTGCGTTAACGTCAAGGAAACTCCGAGTTCTTCCAACACATCCGCACTGCCTGTTTTACTCGAGATACTCCGATTTCCGTGTTTTGCTACTTTAATTCCTGCTCCCGCCAATACAAATGCTGCGGTAGTACTTATATTAAAACTTTGTGATCCATCTCCACCCGTCCCACAGTTATCCATTGCACCAGGAATAATCGTCGGTGTAATCAATGATTTTTCACGAATGACACGAACGAGGCCGGTTATTTCGTCCGCTGTTTCCCCTTTTGTTTTTAATGCCGTCAAAAAGGCGCCTATTTCAATCGGTGAAGTCTCTGCCTTAAAAATTTGCCTAGAAGCATCCTCCATCTCACTGACAGTTAACGAATGATTTTTTGTTAATTGATCAAGATATGCTTTCATCGAATTCCTCCTTTCTTATTGTGCGAAAGAAGTTCGCTAATAACTGCTTACCATCTGTTGTTCCGATCGACTCTGGGTGAAACTGCATCCCATATACCGGAAGCATCTGATGTTTTACTGCCATGATAGCATGATCATCCTTTGCAGTAGCTGTAACAAGTAAACATGCTGGAACAGTTTCTGGAAGGATCACTAAGGAATGATAACGCATCACTTCTAAGGGATCATCTGTATTTAGGAATACATCATCGTGATGGTGCGTAATTTGTGATGTTTTTCCATGCTTGATTTGTTTTGCGTGACTAACTGTTGCACCATAAGCAACACCGATTGCTTGATGTCCTAGGCAGATCCCAAGGATAGGAATTTTTTGATCAAAACGTTTAACCACATCGATACAAATTCCCGCTTCTTCTGGTGTACCTGGGCCTGGCGAGAGGATAATCGCCTCTGGGTTTCGTTGTTCAATTTCTGCTAAAGTAATTTTATCGTTTCTTACTACCTCAACTTCTTCTCCGAGCTCTGCTACGTACTGATACAAGTTATACGTAAAAGAATCATAATTATCAATTAGTAAAATCATCGGTTGCTACCTCCAATAACGATTTTGCTTTATTTAATGTTTCTTCGTATTCACTAACTGGATTGGAATCATAGACGATACCTGCTCCCGCTTGAACATATGCTGTTTTTCCTTTCACGACCATTGTCCGGATGGCCAAAGCTAGATCCAGGTCGCCATTCATATTAATGTAACCAACAGATCCTGCATAAACTCCACGTTTTTTCGTCTCTAACTGATTAATAATTTGCATTGCCCGAATCTTTGGCGCACCGGAAACTGTTCCTGCCGGTAAAGTGGCAATCAGAGCATCGATGCCAGTATATTTTTTCGTTAATTGTCCTTTCACCTCAGAAACAATGTGCATCACATGTTGATAACGTTCAATGATCATATATTTAGGAATCGTAATGGTGCCTGTTTCACAAACACGCCCTAAATCATTGCGACTCAAGTCGACTAACATTTTGTGCTCTGCTCGTTCTTTTTCATCCGCTAGCAATTCTTCTGCTAACTCTAAATCTTCTTGTTCTGTTTTGCCACGAGGTCTTGTTCCTGCAATTGGATTGGTGATAACCTCCCCTTTGTATGTTTTAATTAAGCTTTCTGGTGAAGCCCCTAATACAATATAAGAATCAAAATCAATATAAAACATATACGGTGATGGATTTGCTAATCTGAGCCGACGGTAAAACGCAAACGGATCAACCGTAAAGTCAGCTTTCATTCGTTGGGATAAAACGACCTGAAAGATATCACCATCAATAATGTGTTGTTTTGCAATATCAACCATCTCAACGAACTTTTTCTGGTCAATCGATGGTTCGAATTGGAGTTGGGAAGTCCCTTCTTCTTGTTCCAATACATCTGTTGCTATTTGTTGTTCAATCTGATGAATGTGATTGATTAAATCCTCCCTAGTACGGTTGCCCGATAAATTGGTTGTAATAATTGTAACCGATTGTTTCTTATGATCAAACACAATAACATTTTGATAGAACATCACATGCAACTCTGGCATCTCTATCTCATCTTCTAAAATTGCTCCAATGTCCTCATATTGTCGGATTGAATCGTAACCGATATAGCCTATCGCCCCACCGTAAAAAGCATACGGAATTTCTAATTGAAGATGTGGAATATGTTGTTTCACAACCTCTAAAGGCTTCTCTCTGACTTTCGCTTGCTTTCCTGCTTCATGATCGATAATCGTCGCTTCATTTTCCGCCCCAATGATCTCTTTAAAAGGATCACAACCAATAAAAGAGTATCGTCCTTTTTCTCCATGTCCTGTTGAGCTTTCCAAAATGAACTTTTTCCTTCCTTGAATCCGATTAAATACAGATATTGGGGTTAAGGTATCTCCATTCAACCTTTTTTTTTGATAAAGAATGGAATCTTTGTTTTCCAGCATTCTCGATCACTCCTTCTCTCATTTGTTTTCCCAAAAAATAAAAAACCCTATGTAAACAAACAACGATGTTTACATAGGGGACGGTTTTTCTTACCGCGGTACCACCACTAATTCAGAATTACTTCTGCGCTTTGATCCCGTAACGGGGATTAACCGTCTTTCCCTATTTGAATACCGTTCGGGAAAGCTCTCTTAAGTCCATTCCACGTTATTGTCATACCGGTTTCCCAGCAAGCCCGGCTCTCTTTTATGAACAATCTAACGTGTACTAATCTTATGTCCTCAATTTATCTTGGTTTCATTGTTCGTGATCTTCTGTATTATTTACATTCGATACGTTCGGAAAGAATAATAGTGCTGAGCACTGATAAAAAACGTAGCAGCTGAACGTGATTATATCTGTTCCGAAAAAATAAAAAAGGGTCCCTGATCCAAAAGGACGAGGAAACCCGTTATACCACCTTAGTAAAAAGTTCGTAGACTATCCAAATGAATAGCTGTCCATGATAACGACGGACAAATTCGTCAAAGCCTACTATCCTTTTGGAGTTCGGTTTGAAAGCTCAGAAGTCCATTCCCTTAGTTCTTTACACTAGTTCGCACCAACCACTAGCTCTCTTTTGTAAAAGAATTAAGCTACTACTCTTCGTCAACACTTGTTTCGTTAATAATTGTTATTTATCATATTATGTATGTGTTGATTTGTCAACCTGAAAAAGAGAATTTTCTAACTTTTTGGATAATTCAACAATAAACATATGTTCAGCTACGATTCTAGTATTCTTTGATTTCTTCTTCTATCTTCTTTCCAAGATGACGGCCTGGTTCGTCAGGATAGCAAAGAATCCGATCACCAGCCTTTAATTCTAGAACTGGTTTCGCTGCTTGATCTACTGTCATGACGTGAACGCTATCTGCTTCTTGTACGGTTGCTGATATTTCTTGATCATCATTCTCGACCCGACAAACAACGCGTAAAAAAGGACGTTTCTCCATTTTCACACGGCCAACTGATACTTTTCTTACTTTTCCTTTGCACCATAAAGGCACTTCTAATCCTGGTTTCGCTTCAGCTAAATAGGTTGTTCTCTCTTCACCTAGGTAGAGGTAGTGGTGAAACGCACCTCCGTTGATTCGGAATGGACGTGGTGGATACGTCTCTGTGGAACGATTTTCAGATAAAACCAATAAGTAACCGTGCCCCGTATTGCCAATTAACATACCTTCCAACGGATCAAGCTGATCAATCACGTCGATACAAACTCGCGTACCCTCTCCTATCTGGTTAACTGAAATAACTTCAGCAGCTACTAATTCCTCCAAAATACAATCCCCTTTCTTCCTTTTATTGATAGTAATTATTTTACAAATTAATTTTCATATTTTTATAGCCAACATTACTAGTTATCATATACAATATAGAATAGAATGACAAATAAGGAGGATAGGTGGAATGCGGAAAGGGTTGATTTTTTTATTACTTCTTTTAATCATTAGTTTCGGCGTAATTGGGGTCAGACAAGGTTCTTCCACGGATTACGACGTAAAAATAGAGCAAGAAGCAAAAACGACATTGGTTGAAAATCTGTAATTATTGATTGATAAACCGAGAAAGTTCACCCGGTCCTTTAAAAAAACATTAAGAAGATATATTTTGTAAAGGGCTGATGGTGACAAGCTACTGCTTGTCATGTCACGCTATAGCGTGACACTTTCCAACAAGTAAAACGACAGATGATCATAAGTGGTCATCTGTCGTTTTACTTGTTGGAAAGCAACCATCAGACCTACTGTGATACTAGAAAATCTATTGCATCTATTCAGTGGGGGTTTTTAGGTATTCCCCCACTGATTGTTAGTTGAGCCATTCCTGGTCCTAGTGTACCTGTTACTCCCACCGAAATCTGTTTGATTTTTCTATTGTATGGAAGCAGGAGTTTTAGGGACAGTCTTCGGGTAAAACAAGTGGTACGCACTTTCTGTATTAGTTCTCGGAAATAATCTCCACTGTAACCTCTCTCACGCCCCACTGAAACGCTTCTTCTTTGGTTGGAACATGAATATCAATTTTATTTCCTTTAATAGCCCCTCCTACATCACCTGCGATTGCTTCTCCATAACCCTCTACATAAACCAAGCTGCCCAATGGAATAATATCCGGGTCTACTGCCACTACTTTTTTGTTACGATCATTCAATAGATTTATCCCCGTTGCTGTGATTCCCGAACAACCATCACACTCTGCCGTATAAGCAGTTGCAGTCATCGTCATCGTTCTTTGTACAGATACTTGTTCCGTATCTTCTTGCTGAACCGATTCTGCTACAGCTTCTACTACTTCTTCTGATTCCTCTTGTGGTAAATCGACAGTTTCCATTTCTGGATTAATGACCAGTTCTTGATCAATTAAAATAAGGTCTGAGGTTAACTCGTTCCAAACCATTAACTCTTCCACCGTAACTTCATATTCTTGTGAAATCGCAAATAAAGTATCTCCCTCTTCCACTTTATAATGTAACTCCTCATCTTTATCTATATCTTCTTCTACGGACTGATTTGTGAATAAATCACTTGATTTAAAGCGATCAATAGATCTAGTTGTGAACACAGCCGACGGATAGCTTTCTTCCAATCTTCGGATATATTGTTCTCTCTCACTAGCACTCATTTCTGCAAATGCTACTTTTGGCACCATACTGATAAATAGTACGCTTATCAATAGAACCTTTGCAAACTTATTCATTCTGTTGCCTCCTCATATAGTAAGCACCGACATTATTTACAACACTTCTGTGCAGATAACAATGATTAACCTGCTGACTAAGTGTTCTATCAGCCAGTTTAGGCAACAAAATTATTTTTATACCTACAATATTTTCAATTGATTAGCTAATTTGTTTAATTTTCACTATAATAGTCTATCAGAGGGTATTAGAAGAGGAAGAGGGGTTACCATGTTTACAAACAAGCAAATTGCTACTTTTTCTGATTTAGAGCATTCTTTATACAATTATATTTTTAAAAACATCGAAAAAGTAATACACATGCGGATTAGAGACTTAGCAACAGCCACCCATGTTTCTACGACAACGATTTTACGTTTTTGTAAAAAACTCGATTGTGATGGGTTTTCCGAATTTAAAATCAAATTAAAAATGTACATGGAGGAACAATCAGACCCGAACTCCTTAATACGAGGGGAAAAAGGCTTAACAGAATTTCTCGAGCGAACATTAAGTGAAGACTTTCAACATAAAATCACCGTTATCGCTAAGGCTATTGCAAAAGCAAAACGTGTTATATTCATCGGGATTGGAAGTTCTGGCATTTTAGCCGAGTATGGTTCTCGGTATTTTTCTGGACTAAGAAAATTTGCACTATATATTAAGGATCCTTTCCTTCCTATCCATGAGCAATATTTAGAAGATAGTGTTACGATCGTCTTATCTGTTTCTGGAAATACAAGTGCAATTCTTTCGCAAGTAAATCAATTCAAGCAAGAAGGCAGTGAAATTATTAGTATCACCAATAATGCGGATAGTCCTCTTGCCAAAATTGCTGACTATAATTTGTCTTATTATGTTAGTACAGAATTCCTTGGCAACACAAATTTAACAACCCAAATTCCAGTCGTCTATCTGCTAGAACATCTGGCCAAAGCTACCTATCACGAAATGGAGCTCTAAGATAAAGCGGGGAAACCAACCGATCCTTTTAAAAAAACAATAAGAAGCTATATTTTATAAAAGGCTGATGGTAACAACCTATAGTGTGACACTTTCCAATAAGAAAAACGACAAATAACCATTCATGGTATTTGTCGTTTTTCTTATTGGAAAGCAACCATTAGACCCTACTGTTATACTAGAAAATCTTTTGCATCTATTTAAAGATAAAAAAGGCAAAATATCCCCAAAAGTAAATAAGCGTATTTCTTCGGTTTCTTTCGGAATAATAGATAATTATATTGATAATACAGGCAGAGTATGGTAAAGTTAATTTAATTAATAAATTAATTTAATTAAGTCTTCAAAGGAGTGAACGAATTGGACACCTCAAAATTAATCCAAACATTTAAAGATGTATTTCAGCAAGTGACAGACCCACGCGTTTTTTTTGCACCAGGTAGAATCAATCTAATTGGTGAACATACAGATTATAATGGTGGTTATGTATTTCCTGCATCGATTTCTTTTGGAACCTATGCCATTGCAACAAAACGAAAGGATCAACAAATCCGTTTCTATTCGATGAATTTTGAAGAAAAAGGAATCATCACCACATCATTGAATCAACTAGCATACGATAAGAAAGATGACTGGGCGAATTATCCCAAAGGAATGGTTCATGCTTTTAGTGAATATGGCTTTGCTTTTGATCATGGATTTGATGTATTATTTTTTGGGAATATACCAAACGGAGCTGGCTTATCTTCTTCCGCTTCAATTGAATTAGCAACAGGAGTAATGTTAGAAGGATTATTCAACTTAACAATTGATCGTATTCAAATGGTTCAATTAGGACAACAAGTAGAGAATAATTATATTGGCGTTAACAGTGGAATTATGGACCAATTTGCTATTGGTATGGGAAAGAAAGAACATGCCATTCTATTGGATTGTAATACGTTAGACTACCAATATGCACCCGTTGAACTTGGTGATTATGTCATTATGATTATCAATACAAATAAACGACGTGAATTAGCAGGCTCTAAATACAATGAGCGGCGGATGGAATGCGAACGCGCTCTAGCTGACTTACAAACAAAATTATCTATTACTAGCCTTGGTGAGTTGTCTGTTGATCAATTCGAGGCAAATAAAAAGTTAATAAAGAATGAGACAGATAAAAAACGGGCAAAACATGCCGTTTACGAGAATCAACGAACAAAAGATGCATTAAAAGAATTACAAGCAGGAGATCTTGTTAGCTTTGGTAAGCTACTTAATGAATCTCACCTTTCTTTGCAACATGATTATGAAGTTACGGGCTTAGAGTTAGATACACTTGCAGAAACTGCTTGGAAACAACCTGGCGTACTTGGTGCAAGAATGACAGGTGCAGGTTTCGGTGGATGTGCCATCGCTCTAACCAAAAAAGATCAGGTTGAAGCATTTATTAAAAATGTAAATAACGTTTATCGTAATAAAATTGGCTATGAAGCTACTTTTTATCAAGCAACGATAGGTGATGGGGCCAAAGAACTTAAATTAGAAGGAGAGATAATATGAACGTATTAGTAGTAGGAGGAGCCGGATATATCGGTTCTCACGCTGTTTACCAATTAATCGAACAAGGTCATTCGGTTGTTGTCATTGATAACTTAACGACTGGCCACGAAGATGCTGTTCATCCAGATGCACATTTTTATCAAGGCGATATTCGTGATATTGATTTTTTACGTGAAGTGTTCGACCACGAACAATTGGATGCAGTTATTCATTTTGCCGCGAACTCACTTGTTGGTGAATCGATGGAAGACCCACTTAAATATTTTGATAACAATGTCTATGGAACCCAAGTTTTATTGCAAGCAATGCAGGAGTATGATGTAAAGAAAATTGTCTTTTCTTCTACAGCAGCTACGTATGGAGAACCAAAAACTGTTCCCATTACAGAAAACATGCCTACCATGCCTACCAGTACGTATGGGGAAACAAAGTTAACGATGGAAAAGCTGATGCACTGGTGTGAAGAGGCATATGGAATTCGCTATGTATCTTTGCGTTACTTTAATGTTGCAGGTGCTCGAGCTGATGCAGTTATTGGTGAAGATCATCAGCCAGAAACACACTTGATTCCCATTGTCCTTCAAGTCGCACTTGGCCAAAGAGAATATATTACTATTTTTGGTGAGGACTATCCAACAGAAGATGGTTCTTGTATACGTGACTATATTCATGTGGAAGACTTAATTGATGCACATATTCGTGCCATTACGTATCTCGATAATGGTGGAACAAGTGATATTTTCAATCTTGGTAGCAGTCAAGGATTCTCCGTAAAAGAAATCATTGCTGCAGCTAGAAAAGTTACTGGTGAACCGATTCCAGAACAGACCGGAGAGCGTCGAGCTGGAGACCCTAGCACTCTAATTGCTTCTTCAAAGAAAGCAAAGGAAATACTCGGTTGGAATCCATCAAAAACGGAAATCAACCGGATTATCACTGATGCATGGCAATGGCACCGTAAGCATCCACATGGTTACCGAAAGGACGTGTAAACATGGAAGCTATTTTCACTCGAATCGATCAATTAATTGATCAGGCTATTCAAGCAGCGTTAATTAACGAACGTGATCGAGTGTATTGTCGTAATCAAATTCTTGGTATGCTCAACATGGATTTCTTCATCGAATCGAACCAAGACCAGACAAACAAATCCATCCCTGGCTTACTTAACGATATCCTTGAATACGCCATTGAAAATGAGGTCATTGCAGATGTATTGGATGAAAAGGAAGTATTTTGTGCAAACATCATGAACTGCTTCCTTTCAAAACCTTCCGAAATAAGCGATAAATTTTATCAGTTATATCAAAAAGGGCCAGAAGAAGCAACGAATTATTTTTATCAACTTAGTAAGGATAGCAATTATATTCAAACAGAACGGATCGCCAAAAACATTCATTATCAAACAACTACAAAATATGGCGATCTAGATATTACCATTAATTTATCCAAACCAGAAAAAGATCCTGAGCAAATTAAACGCGAGCGCCAAATGAAACAAACAATTAACTACCCGAAATGTTTACTTTGTGCAGAAAATGAAGGTTATGTTGGCCGAACTGGACATCCGGCTCGTTCCAACCATCGCATTATAGGACTGGAATTAGCAGATGAGGATTGGTTCTTCCAATATTCACCTTATGTTTACTATAATGAACACAGCATTGTGTTTTCAAAAGAACATCGTCCAATGACGATTACGAAAGGAACATTTGAGCGTTTAACAAGTTTTGTTGAACAGTTCCCGCATTATTTTGTTGGATCGAATGCAGATTTGCCGATTGTCGGTGGGAGCATTCTTAGTCACGATCACTACCAAGCGGGTAATTATACGTTTGCAATGACGAAAGCAGAAGATGAATTTACTTTTGATCTTGAACAGTATCCAGATATTCAAGCAGCTGTTGTGCGTTGGCCAATGTCTGTTATTCGTCTACGCAGTGAAAATCGTACTAGTCTTGTTGATGCAGCAGATTTGATTTTGAAAAATTGGCGTGCTTATAGTGATTCCAGTGTAGATATACTTGCTTACACGGAAGATACTCCTCATAACACAATCACACCAATTGCTCGCATGCGGGATGGAAACTTTGAATTGGATCTTGTCTTACGTAACAACAGAACTTCGGAAAAACATCCAGACGGGATCTTCCATCCACATCAAGATGTGCATCATATTAAAAAAGAAAATATCGGTCTAATCGAAGTAATGGGGCTAGCTGTCCTGCCTCCTCGATTAAAAGAAGAGCTAGAAGCGGTGCAAGCCTTTTTAGTTGATGGTAAGACAAACGTTGAGGAGTATCATCAAGTTTGGGCAAATGATATCAAACATAAATACAAAGATATCACGAATACCAATGTCGAATCCATTGTTCATGATGAACTAGGCAAAAAATTTGTCACTGTTTTAGAGGATTCTGGTGTGTTCAAGTCGAATAGTAGAGGGAAAGCGGCATTTAAGCGTTTTCTTTTATCACTAAAATAAAGTGAAACTTCAATCAGTGGGGGTTTTTAGTTATTCCCCCACTGATTGTTAGCCCTAAAGGATGACCTAAAGGCCTTTGAACCATTCGGGGTGCTAGCGTCTGTTACTCCCTCTTAACAACTTGCTTTTCTCGTTGTTTTGAAGTGGGAGTCTTACGGACGGTTGCTCCGGGATAAATGAGACAGGAGGATGTAGGTAAATATGCAAACAAATGCAGTGGAGCTTACGGTTGATGGACAGAAGTGGACGGAATATACGTTACTCAATGATAATGGGATGGAAGTTAGTTTCTTAGATTATGGTGGAATCATTACAAAAATGGTGACACCAGATAGGTTAGGAACACTTGAGAATGTTGTTATTGGTTATAAAAATTATGAAGATTATCTTAAAAACCCAAATTTCTTTGGTGCTTTAATCGGACGTGTTGCTGGTCGGATTGAAGGATCTCGTTTTGCATTAGATGGAATAGAATATCAACTCCCTACCAATGAGGGACGTAATCACCTACATGGAGGGGAAGTTGGTTTCCATCAAGTATTATGGCAAGTTGAGTTAGTGGAGCATGCTACAAGCGTTGGTGCGATTCTGCACTATACTACTAGTGATGGTGATGGTGGTTATCCTGGAAATGTTGCTGTTAAAGTTACGTATACATTGACGAATGATAATCAATTCACGATAGATTACGAGGCGGTTTCAGATAAAAAAACAGTCCTTACTTTAACCAACCATGCATACTTTAATTTAAGTGGTAACTTAAAACAAGATATCTTACATCATGAAGTTACAATGGATGTTAGTCGTTTCGTTGAACTGGATGATGAACTAATTCCGACTGGTACTATGTTGCCGGTAGATGGAACAGTATTCGATTTTCGTGCTGGACGATTGCTTAAAGATGGTGTAGATTCAGGAAACCCACAAAACGCTTTTGCTAAGAATGGTTATGACCATTACTTCCTGTTTGACCACACCAAGGAAGATAAAGTAGTTGTTCATGAACAAACAAGCGGTCGTGTCCTTAGAGTAAAAACAGACCAGCCAGGTATTGTCATGTACACTTCAAATGGGCTTGATGATTCTTTATCATTAAGAGAAAGAAGCTCAGCGAAATATTTAGGTGTTTGTCTAGAAACACAATCCTCACCAGCATCACTCGAACATGAAGGATTTCCAAGTATCGTATTGGAAAAAAATAAGATGTATCAAGCAAGTACAACATTTGATTTTGGGGTAAAATAAGAAGCTATATTTTGCATCTATTTCAAGATAAAATAAGTACAAAAGGTAGTCTTCGGAGCGATGACTACCTTTTGTACTTTAGGGAAGAAAAACATCAAACTATTCTTTTCTTTTGGTATCAAACATAGTTCCGGTTGCAAAGAACGATTGTCAAACAATTACCTCTCCATTTTTTGCAAACAATTCAACTAAAACAAGGGCAACCGCACCTAAACAAGTTGATTGATCGCCAAGATCCGATAGGACAATTTTGGTTTCTTTTGCCTCTTCTGTTAACGCACGATCTTTTACTGTTGAGGTGATGGTTGGAAGTAAATATTCCCCGGCTTTAGAAACCCCTCCAGTTAGGACGATTTTGGTTGGATTAATCGTATGAATGACGTTCGTTAACCCGATCCCGATATAAACACCCGTATCGCTAAACACTTGTTGTGCAAATTCATCTCCAGCTTGTGCCTCTTGAAAAATAGTAACAGCGGTGATTTCTTCTTCTTGTTCAACAATGGATTGCAAAGTACTTGTAACACCTTTTTTTAACTGTTGTTTCGCTCTTCGTACAATGGCCGGTCCTGAAATAACTGTTTGTAGGCATCCTCGATTTCCACAAGCACAACGTTCTCCATGGATATCAATAATCATATGGCCAATTTCTCCGGCGATAAATGCTTGTCCGTGGTATAATTCTTTGTTAATAACCAAACCAGCACCAACACCAGTACCTACGTTAACAACAACGAGGCGATCCAAATCTTTTCCTTGACCAAACCACGTTTCAGCTAACGCTAGTGCACGAGCATCATTTTCCACTTTGACCATGTAAGGAAAGTGATTCATTAATGTTTCTTTAATAGGTATATCTCGCAAATGCAAGTTAGGAGCAAATAACGCCTCTCCTTCTTCAGCATCTACGACACCGTGCATCGCAACACCAATGCCAATAATTTGTTTTGTTAATTTTGGCTCTTTTGAAATTACTTTTTCAATGACGTTCACTAGCTCAGCCAAAAAACTCTCTTTTGTATTGTTCGTAGAAAGTTCCACTGATGCTTCTGCAAGGATTTCACCGGATAGATTTGTGAAAATAGCTTCTATTCCACTAGGTCCAGCATCAACACCTACAATATAGAAGGCTTGTTCATTAACCACAAGTAGTGTCGGTTTCCTTCCACCTTGTGATGTTCCTTGTGCGCTTTCTATGACAATCTTTCGTTCTAATAATTCTTTAACTAAACTCCCCACGGTTGGTGGTGTAAGATTTGTTTCTTTGGCAATTTGGGCTCGCGAAATGGGGCCATCATTTAGAATTTTGGTTAAAATAATCGATTTATTTAAGGTTTTCATTCCTTGAAAGCTTCCTCTTTGCATTTTGTCACCCTCGATTTAAAAGTATTATCTAATTTTTTATACTACCACATTAATTAAATTAATTAAATTAATATTAAGAAATTACTTGTTAAATTTTGAAAAAAGTCTTTTCAGACGATAAAGGCGTGTTAAAATGGGGTAATAAGCAGTTTAGACAGTGGAATTTCAACATTTCGAAGAAACTAATTGGAGGGCGGTGAATACAGTTGCAAAATAAGTTAAGAAAATCAGCCAAAGAATGATCTATTTATGGCGTTTGTGGTGGCATTGCAGAATTTTTTGGTATATCTGCTTTCGGTGTACGACTAATCTTTATCGTGTTACTCCCATAAGCTTTCTTATCTATATAATTCTTGCAAACTCTATGCCTGATAGTCCTCGATCTCTATAAAGCGCAACTTCAATCCGTGGTTTCCCACACTGGTTATTAGTTAAACCATTCGGGGTGCTAGCGTCCGTTTCTCCCACTAAACTAACTTTGATTTTTCTTGTTGGTTGAGTCGGGTCTCACGGACGGTTGCTCCGAGATAAAAGAATCATGTTTTGCTTGCGAACCGATGATAACTTATCGTAAATTGCTTCGTGAAGTTGCCTAGTTTTTGGCGATCGGAGCTGAACGTGACTATATTCTGTTCCAAAAAATTATCCACTGCTAACGCATTTTATAATTTATTGAAAAATAAAGTAGCCATTTTCTTCAGGCAAATGGCTACTTTACTATTTTTCTAAACAGATTGGATTACATCGATTAATTGAAAATTGGTTACATCCACTAATCCACGATTGGAAATGCGAATCGAAGGGATCACTGGTAATGCGATGAGTGAGAAGGTCATAAATGGAGCGTGTATTGAACAACCTAACTTCTCCCAACCTTTTACTAAATCACGAACTTGTTCCACGACGGTTTCTGCTGGTGCATCTGACATTAGACCAGCAATTGGCATTGGAACTTCTGCTATGACTTCTCCCCCATCCACAACTACCATTCCACCGCCTAATTCAATGAGTGCATTAGCTGCAACAACCATATCTGCTTCCTTTGCCCCCATAACTAATAAGTTATGACTATCATGTGCAACTGTGGAAGCTACAGCTCCTGATTTCAATTCAAACCCATGCGCAAACCCTACAGAAATATCACCAGATTGATGATGACGATCGATACAAGCCAGTTTAATCACATCTTGATTTAAATCAACCGTCACTTCTCCAGACTCTGTTACCGGCAATTCGAATGTCACTAACTCTGTTCTTGCACTATTTTCAATAACTTTAATGACATTGGCTGTAGCTACATCATGATTTTGTTTTGCCTGTACTGCAAAATCCGCTTCCTCTACTTTACGTTTCACATGAACAGATTGTTTAATATGTGGAGGATAATCAAAATTCGGGATTTCAGTAACTAGTTGTTGATTGCGAGAAACTATTTCCCCACTAACAATCACCGTACTCGGTTCCATATTTTTTAAATCATCCAGTATTAAAACATCAGCAACTTTCCCTGGTGACACACTACCAAAATCCTCAGCCATCTTAAAATAACGCGCAACATTTATAGTGGCTAACTTAATTGCAGTTACAGGGTCCACCCCCTCTGCTATCGCTCGCTGGACTACGTGATTCATGTGGCCTTTTTCCACTAGAGTTTGCGGGTAAACATCATCTGTCACCAAAAGAATTTGATCTGTATTTACCTTATCTTCTGTAATGATCTTGATAACTTCCTTGACATCTTGCCAAGCAGAACCTTCACGAATCATCAAGTACATCCCTAAACGTAATTTCTCAAGTCCTTGTTCACGTGTTACTGTTTCATGATCAGAATTTACACCAGCAGCCAAATATGCTTGAAGCATTTGATCACTTCCATCCGGAAAATGACCTGTAACTGTTTTTCCTGCTTTCATTGTTGCATTAACTTCTCCGATCATTTTGGAATCTCGATTAACAACGCCGGGAAAATTCATCACTTCACCGAGTCCAACCACATTATCCCATGTTAACCCATCTTCAATATCTGCAACCGATAACGTAGCCCCCGCATCTTCAAGTCCTTCTGTGGCTGGGACACAAGACGGAAAAGTAGTGAATACATGAAGCGGTAATTGTTGGCCCTCTTCATGCATCAAGCGGACACCCTCAACTCCGAACACATTAGCAATCTCATGAGGATCCATAAAAATACTAGTTGTTCCTTTGGTTAAAGCAATTCGTGCAAATTGCGTCACGGTAAGCATGGTACTTTCTACATGCATATGGCCATCCATCAAACCTGGCGCAATGTATTTTCCTGTTGCATCAATAGTCGTAGTACCTTTCCCGATCGTATGATCAGCATTACCAACATATGCGATCCGACCAGATGATATCGCAACATCGACTTTTTCATTCAATTCTCCTGTAATTACATTGACAAAAGTCCCATTCTGAATGACAATATCTGCTTTTTCTTCCCCTAATGCTACCTTTATTAACTTTTGATTTACTTCATATAAGCGATTTTTCATCCCAAAACTCCCCTTCAGCTGTTTCTTCTTAACCGACGAATATACATAGCATTAATTTTATCTACAAAAAATAGCCCAGTTTTCCCAGGCTATCACATGCTTCATACCGACAAAAAATACCGTGTGTAAAACACCAGTACTTTAGTCTTTCTTTAGCACATGTAGTCCAATGATTTACGGTCCTTCGGTAGAAACGCTTATGCCTATTCATAAGCTTATACATGTTTTTATTTATTCATTCTTTTTTATCACAGCTACTTACACAAGTCAACCAAATGAAAAGATTAGTTAACGTTGTTGTTAATTGAATTATTCGGGGAGAGAGCGTTCGATGCTCTCGTTTAAACGGCCCTAATTTTCTTGTTGTTTTGAAGTGGGAGTCTTACGGACTGCTGCTCCGTGATAAAGATACTACCACTTTTCAATCGCTAGACTTTTTGTCTATTATGAATGATTCGTCTTGCGCATGCTTTCTTCAGGAAAAAAAACGGTCCATTAAATAGTGGTAAACACCATCGTTGTCGCAAGTAAACGTAGTCACATCATCAACCATTGTTTGAATGTCTGCTGGTGCGTTTTTCATTGCAACAGCCTGACCAGCTAATTCAAACATCGTTAGATCATTATAACTATCCCCTATGGCTAGAATATCATTCTTCGATAGATTTAGATGCTCAAGAAAGGATTGAATTCCAGATGCTTTAGTAATACCAGCAACCATTATTTCCACGTTATGTTTTGAGGAAGAAGATGTTGTAAAGTCAATCCAAGGTTTCATTTGGTCTAATGTTTTTTGCCATTGCACAATATGATCTTGGTCCTTAGCAAAACAATAAAACTTTGAATAGGTGTCGGGCTTAATCTCTTCCACCCAATCTATTTCGTGCTCTAAAGCCTTCTTTCTAGATAACCACTCATTAATTCCAACACTCTCCGGTTTCGGATCTTCTACTTCCTTCTCTAATAGACTTTGATCTTGCTTTAACACCATTCGTTCGCCACTCGCAGGAAATAATTCATAGTATACTTGTTGCTCTTGAGCTTTCTCTATTATCTTTTTCACAAGAGGTAATGGAAGCGAATGTTCAAAGACCTTCTCTTCTCCAATATAACCTGTCATTCCATTAGAACTAATAATTCCATCGACTTCAAAACCCTCTGGTAGTAATGGATAGATTTCTCCTTGACCTCTTCCCGTAGCAATAAATACATAAAATCCTTTTTCTCGCATTCTAGCGACTACTTCTTTTGTTTTTTCGCTTACTTCATTATAGTGATTTAAAATGGTACCATCCATATCTAAAAAAATTGCTTTTGGCGTTTGACGAGCATTCATCTAACATTTCCCCCTCCGTATGTTCATCCTGTTTCTTTTCCTTCCAGTATAGCACGATTTTCTAGTCAGGAGCATCTGTAGCAATTGTGGGAGATACAAACTTTTCCCTTGGTTCACAACAGTATTTTGCTATAAAGTGAAACTTCAATCAGTGGGGGTTTTTAGGTATTCAACCACTGATTGTTAGCCCTGGGAGTCTCACGGACGGTTGCTCCGGGATAAAAATCTCTTAACCCCTGGTAACACAAAAAAACTAACTTTACTACAAGTTAGTTTTTTTGTTGTTTACTTTGTAATTAGTGGGGTTAAGTTAGATTCAATTTCAGATCGTTGCTTTTCTAAAAATGGAGGGAGTGCCAAAGATTCTCCTAAATGCTCGGAACTTTCATCAGTGGTAAATCCAGGACCATCCGTTGCTAATTCATAAAGAATCCCATTGGGTTCACGAAAATATAATGATTGAAAATAGTAGCGATCCACAACACCTGAATTGGGAATACGTTCTTGTTTTAATCGGTGATGCCATTCTTCTAATTCTTTTTTATCTGAGACACGGAATGCAACGTGGTGCACACTGCCTCGTCCTGGTTTCTCTTTTGCTAAATCCACCCTTATTTCCAGATGAACCTCTGCTCCGGTTCCTCCTTCACCCGTTTGATATACCTCGACTTCAGGTTGTCCCTCCTGATAAGCAGAATAAGATCCGACCTTTCGAAAGCCCATTATTGTTGTTAACACCTTTGCACTCATTTCTTTTTCAGGAACGGTCAATTTAACCGGCCCTAGACCTGTTATACCATATCGCTGTGGAACTGGACTCTTTTCCCACGGGATACCACTTGCTACACCTTTATTTTCTTGGTCGGATACTAGCATAAGTCGTTGTCCTTCTGGATCTTGAAAAAATAACACGCTGCGGCCAAACTGTTTTTCAATTCCTTGATGTTTTACCTCATACTGATTAAAACGTTCGACCCAGTAAGAAAGTGCTTCGTCATTCTGTACCCGTAAACTGGTTAACGATATGCTATTATTACCTTCGTATGTGTGACCAACACCAATCATCTCAAAAAATGTTAAATCGGTTCCAGGGCTACCAATCTCGTCTGCGTAAAACAAATGATACATATTAGGTGAATCTTGATTGACTGATTTTTTCACTAGTCGCATACCCAAAACTTCCGTATAAAATGTATAATTCTTCTTAGCACTTGCTGTTAGTGCAGAAACATGATGAATTCCTGTCAATTGCATGGCGATATCCTCCTCTTTGTCGCACCCTTTTTTTATCTAATTTTACTATACCATTAATTTATCTCGAATTCAAGATAAATGATTTGATCATTATTTATGATGTTATATATCGATAACATCCATTACAAAAACTGAAAAATGGACGTCTTACGAACGGTTGCTCCGGGATAAAGCTTTTCTTAAACTTTCTTATCTTCTAAAAAAAGTAGCAATCACAAATACGCTTGATGAAAAAATTACCAAGCATTTTTCTGTGATTGCTACCCTACTCATACCGTTTTACTTTTGTGTAATATAATTTCCTTCCGCATCGGTAAACTTACCTAAGATGATCATAATCATATCAATTAATGCCCAAATTCCAAATCCCCCAAAAGTTAAAAGCATAAGTATTCCTGTTCCAATTTTTCCAACATAAAAACGATGTATTCCTAAAGGACCAACTAAAATAGATAATAATACCATGACCAACCAATCTTTATCTGAATTCATTTTCCTTCACCTCCCACAGATCACCCTATCGGATAGTATGTTTTAATGGCGAAGATTATGATGATTCATTCCTCCTATTTACACATTGCTATTAATGAAAAAACGGATAAAGACTGGTCTGAAAATCCTCGCTTTACTAATCTACCTATACTCTGTTATGCTAAGAAGGAAAAGCATACAAGTTTCACTACTAGGGGTGCCTATGAGCATAGGCTGAGAGAAAAGCGCGTTTACGCTTTTTAACTCTTATGGACCTGATCTAGTTTATACTAGCGTAGGGAAGTAGACTCATTATTATGATGATACAATCAGGTCCTATTTTATTTTGGGAGCTGTTTTTTTGTGCTCCAACAATATAATAGGAGGTTTTTTATGAATCGAACAAGGTTATTGACAATGATGGCAATTTTTATTGCGCTAGGAACTGTAGGGGCACATTTATTGTGGTTTCCAACCGGTATAGCTAGAGCATATCCCGTTCAACATGCGGTAAATGTAATGGCCGCAGTAGTGCTCGGGCCAATACCAGCAGTTATTATTGCTTTCGGAATCGGATTAATCAGGAATTTATTGAGTCTCGGTACACTGCTTGCTTTTCCAGGTGGTATGATTGGCGCGCTTATAGCTGGTTATATGTATAAATTCACGAAGAAAAAATCCATGGCTGTTGCTGGGGAGATAATCGGTACCGGCGTGTTTGGTTCTTTATTATCTGTACCAATCGCTAACCTTTTTATGGGTCAAGCAGCCGGGGTATTTGCTTTTGTACCGGGATTTGTTGTTAGTAGTTTTACTGGAGCGCTTATCGGGGGCTTCGTCTTATCTCGAATCAAAGAACCGAGCAAACTTGTACATTTAGATAAAAAATTTAAAAATTAGTTTTCCAGACATTTGAATCGATATAGGTACGAATATCATAAAAAAACAGGGATGCCCGCTAAATGGATCCCTGTTTTTTTATGGTCTGATTCTATATTACGCTCGGTTAAACTCGTCTGGGTCAGGACCAACTCGTTCATCTTTATTTAAACCATCAATTGTATTCATTTCTTCCGTTGTTAATTCAAAATCAAATACATCTGAATTGGCTACAATTCGGTGTTCCTTCACAGATTTCGGAATCGTAACCACACCACTTTGTAAGTCCCAACGTAAAATTACTTGAGCAGTTGATTTCCCGTACTTGTCAGCAATAGCGGATAAAGTCGGGTCATCAAGCAACTTTCCTTGTTTTAACGGCGACCATGCTTCTAGTTGAATTTTATGCTCGTTACAATAAGCACGAAGCGACTCTTGCGTTAAGTGTGGATGGAACTCTACTTGATTTACCATGGGAACAATTTCACTATCTTTGATTAAGTCCTCTAAATGACTTTCTTTAAAATTACTAACTCCAATCGCTCGGATCTTTCCATCTTTATATAACTTTTCCATCGCTCGCCATGTTTCTTTATACTTTCCTAGGGCTGGAACTGGCCAGTGAATTAAATACAAATCTAAATAGTCTAAACCTAATCTTTCTAAACTCTCTTCAAACGCTTGAAGTGTCGTCTCGTATCCCTGAGAGCCGTTCCAAACTTTCGATGTAATAAATAAATCCTCTCGAGGAATGCCTGCTTGTTTAATCGCTTGCCCAACGCCGGCCTCATTTTTGTAAACAGCAGCAGTATCAATACTACGATAACCGTGCTTAATGGCAGCAACCACTGATTCTGTTACTTCAGATCCATCTTCCATCTTAAAAACTCCGAGACCCAACCACGGCATTTTCACACCGTTATGTAGTGTTGTTGTCGATTGAAAATTGTTTGGCATGTGATCTTCCTCCTAAATATTTATTTGTTTCCATTCTCTCATATTTCCATCTGAAATCAAAAAAATTTGATTTATTTGTTTCCATTTTATTCATTTATACATAAAGTGAAACTTCAATCAGTGGGGTTTTTTAGATATTCCCCCACTGATTGTTAGCCCTAAAGAATGACCTAAAGGCCTTTGAACTATTCGGGGTGCTAGCGTCCGTTACTCTTACGTAAACAACTTGCTTTTCTCGTTATTTTGAAGTGGGAGTCTTACGGAGGGTTGCTCCGGAATAAACTAGAAAAACATCGAGTCCTTTCAAAAAACAATAAGAAGCTATAGCGTGACACTTCCCAATATACTAACAAAAAAGCGCTATTATGCGGTAAAGAGGGGCAATGATTTTGACCCTTTTAGCATAAATAACGCTTTTCCTATTATTTTTGCTTCTCAATTGCATGTACTTTATAACAGGTGAATGTTTCTCTTGGTGCTTTTCTTATATAATCACTTAACTCACCAATGGAGATTACCGTTAATTCATGCATCGCTCTTGTACACGCAGTATACAGTAAATTTCGTTCAAGCTCATCTTGATATTGCTCTCTTGAGGCATCCCATACAATAACCGAGTCAAATTCGATGCCTTTTGCCAGGTAAGCAGGTATCACGTTAAAACCTTTTTGATACGTATGCGTATCAAAATCTATTAAGGTGACTTCGGGAAAAGACCTTTTTAGTTGTTGATAAAGTGATCGACTTTGTTTCATCGTTTTCGTAATAACAGCAATTGTCTTATAATCATTCTGTTGATCGTTTTCCATCGCTGTTATTACCTTATCCAATGCAATATCCCGGTTATCCACTTCGATCACATCCGGTAACCTACCGGAACGATGAAAAGACTCTATTTTCTCTCCATTCGGCATCCAGCTTTTCGTAAATTCTACAATTGGCCTCGTTGATCGATAGCTTCTAAGTAAAGTAATTCGTTCTTGCCCTCCCTTTTCCTCTGGCGAAAGCGGATTAACATCTTCCAATGAATGTAAGTATATCGCTTGATTGATATCTCCTAATAACGTCATTCGGCTATTCGGATAGACTTTTTGTAAATAAGCCAATTGAAAAACAGAATAATCTTGTGCTTCATCAACAAAGATATGCTGAATTGATCGATTTTCATGAAAACCAATACACATTCGTTCAAAATAAAGAAATGGTGTTGCATCTTCCCATGTTAGAAAATTCTCTCGTATATTTGATTTTGTATCCTGACACATCAAGTCCCAATGATCCGGAAAAACATCATGTTGGTCTGTTTGATTTGAAAATAATTGTATATAGGTGTTTTTCACATCGAAAAAATGAAATCTTTTTATCTTTTTACGTAACGGGTGTAATTTTTGTTTGATTACTTTCTTCCTAAGGATTGCTTCTTCACGATTACGATCATCAAAAACATCTGATTGATACGCATATTCTTCTTCTAGTGACTGAAAAGCTTCTTGGTAATCATCTTTATCCAACAATTGCGTTTCTTCCAGCACCCAATCTGCCATTTCTTCTGTTTTTTCTATTTTTTTTAGTTCTTTCAACAACCATTGCATTACTTTTTCTAACCGGACAGGGATACTTAGCGAAGAAGGTAATGCATAAAAATAATTACGAATTTTCTCTTTCCCTACAATAAGATCACCTCGAAAACGGACATTTCGAAAAGTCATTCCATCTCTCTTTAACCTTTCTAATAAATGATCGACTTGCTCTTTAAAGGCTAAGCTAGCTTTAAAACTCATGCTTGCTATTCGAGGGTCTTTGAGCTCACCATTTTTTTGTAAATAATATTCGATTTGGTCAAACGGTGATTCAATGACGAAACGATTTCCTAATTGTTGTTCGATATAATGATAAAAGGTTGTTTGTTTCATATTGTCTTCCCCTAATTCAGGCAACACCGTAGATACATAACTATTAAATAGTGGGTTGGGTGAAAACAAAATGATTTGATCTGACGTTAATTGCTCTCGGTATCGGTACAATAAATAAGCAACACGTTGAAGAGCTGCTGAAGTTTTACCACTGCCAGCAACACCTTGAACTACTAACATCTTGCTACGTTCGTTGCGGATGATCTTGTTTTGCTCTTGTTGTATCGTTGCAACAATGCTTTTCATTTGCGTGTCTGCACTTTTACCTAGAACAGACTGGAGTAAATGATCCCCAATTGTCAGACCTGTATCAAACATACCCTTTAATTCCCCTTGACGAATAACGTATTGTCTTTTCAGGGTAATTTCACCTTCGATTTCTTCATCAATTGCCTGATATTTAGCTGGTCCTGGTGGATAATCATAATACAAACTTGCGATTGGAGCTCTCCAATCATATACAAGAAATTCATTTTCCTGCTCATCCATCAAAGAGGTCGTACCTATATAAATTGAATCGTAAACATTCTGATCGTTTTCTACAAAATCAATTCGGCCAAAATATGGTGTGTCACGCATCCTTTCCAGTTTATCTAGTTGTTTAGACAATTGGCCATGACTCCGTTCCCGTTCAGATAGAAACTCGGCTTGTTGCTTTAAACTTGCTTGTGTCTCTATAATGTCATCCATTTCTGATAAGTTAACGGTTACGTCATCCCAAAAATCTTTCCTTATGTCAATGACACGATTTTTTAATGTTTTTGCATACTTACTCAATTTTTTTATGCTTTTCTTTACTTGGCGGACAACAAGTTCTACACGCTTTTCTTCTTCAGGCCAATCTTTTTCTTTTTCATCCATTGGATTCAACTCCTCTACTCGCAAAACTCGTTGGTAAAGCATTATATTCTAGCTTATATGTTAAAAGATTTCCTACTATGATTCGTCCCAAACATCATTTTACAGGACATTTGATTTTATCACAACGCATGAGGTTATCTGTTAAAAAGTTAAATAATATCTCGTTCTTCACCTATGGGGGAAGTTACTTTTTTCCTGAATTCTTGCAAATGCCTTCCCTAAACTTCATCTAAGAGTTATCATATATATTTAGAGTTACGAAATATCAAGAAAGAAGTGATTACGATTCATCAAGATACAATAATCAAAAAGAATGTTGCAATCATGTGGTTTGCTAACTTTTTTATTGCAGGCAGTATTACAATGGTCTTACCTTTTTTATCCCTTTACATTAATACACTAGGTGATTATTCAGAAGCCTATGTTCAAAATTGGTCTGGTATTATTTTTAGTGTTACTTTTGTTACGGCCTTTATCTTCTCACCAATCTGGGGAAAGATTGGGGACCGCTTTGGACGAAAACCTATCCTTGTTGCTTTTGGGTTTGGCTTAGGTCTGTCTGTCTTTTTCATGGGTTTTGTTACCTCTATTGCACAGTTGTTTTTCTTACGCCTCTTTATGGGTATATTCACTGGTTTTGTTTCTATGTCTCAAGCATTGATCGCGACTCAAACTTCAAAAAAAATGGCTGGCAAGGTTCTTGGAACACTGCAAACAGGTAGTGTTACGGGTACGTTGTTAGGACCGCTGATAGGTGGTGTTCTAGCTGACGCATTCGGTTATGCCGCCACGTTTAAATGGTTGGCGTTATTTCTATTTTTCTCTAGCTTTTTAGTATTATTCGGTGTGAACGAATATCGAATAAAGGAAGAAGATCAACCGACTCGATTTTCAAGCAAACAAGTTATTTTGCATATTCTTCGCCACCCTATGCTACTAATAGTTATGTTGATTTCGATGGTCGTACAGATTGCTCACTTTAGTGTTCAACCGATTTTATCACTTTATGTTGGCCAAATTAACGGACCTGAGAATATCGCTCTCGCTTCAGGAATTGCTTTTTCCGCTGCTGGTCTAGGTAATTTATTGATGGCTCGTAAATGGGGAGCTATTGGTGATCGGATTGGCTATGTAAAGTTATTAAGCCTGTTATTGTTTTATGCAGCAGCCGTTTATTTTCCAGCTGGTTTTGTTACTAGTCTTTGGCAACTGGTTATTTTACGTTTCTTACTCGGTGTTGCGATTGGTGGAATCATTCCTGTTCGTATTGCTTATATTCGACAGGAAGCACCGATTGCGATGCAAGGGGAAGTACTCGGCTATAACACCAGTATTCGTTTTTTAGGTAATGTGATTGGACCACTTATAGGCGGTGCAATTTCTGCTGGATTTGGTTTTTCAGCTGTTTTCGTTCTTACAAGTACATTATTGTTTATCAGTGGTATCGGCATGGTCTTCGCTCAAAAACAATATCCAAGACATGTTGCAAATCAACATTAGTGGAGAGAAAGAGAAACAGCACGAATTTTCACGTGCTGTTTCTTTTTTAATAATAGACAGTAGGCTGCCTTCTCTATTACGAAAATAGGTTTCTTATACCATCGATCATGCTTTTAAAGAAACTTTTTACCGCTTCCCAAAAACCAGTATCTCCTGTAATTTCATCTAATTTATTTTGAATGCTCTTTGCAATATCTTGCAATTGATTGGAAACTTGACTAAAGTCAATATTAATTGATCGCATCTTATCAAATAAATTCGCTAACCTTTCAATGTCTGCTGGACTAAGTTCAATATTTAAATTATCTAATTGTTCGCGAACAATTTGTTCTACTTCCTCTCTGGAAACAGGGTTTTGTTCTGCAATTTTTTGTTTGATTTGTGTTAAAAGTTCTGTAACGCTTTCTTGATCAACATCTTCTAATTCTGCTAAGTCCGTTGCTAATTCTAGTTCTTCGTTAGCCACTTCCATTCGATCTTGGTCTAACGATTCACCATCGACATTAAATGCTTTGTAAATACCTGTTAAAGCAGAATGACCACTAACTCGGACCGGAGAAACAACCTTGACGTCTGCATTCTCTACTCCTGCAGTCAGCATAGCATTTGCATACATGTCATTAGTAACTTGCGTGATATTATCATCAGTTACAATTTGCACGACAATTCCGTGCCCATCATTTTTTCTCGTGATTTTTGCAGAAGAATACATATTAGAACTTGAATCTCCACCAATATATTCAACAAGATCTGCTGCCGTAACGGTATACTCTTGTACCGTATTTCGATCAGTAACTCCTAATAATCTACGAACTTCCTCTTGTTGTGACTCAGATAAAGCATCTCCATAAACTACGCGTGGTAAACCGTGTTTTTCATCTATACCTTGATCATTATCTTGTTCACTCGCTAATACATTTACCGTAAATATCCCCATGAAGAGGAAAAAACTAAGCACGATCCATTTTACTTTTTTCATTTTCTGTGCTCCATTTCTATTGAAATTTATTACATATATTATGCACGGAAACACTCTAGAAGGGAAGTCCTATTTTTACATTATGCTCATATATTTGAAATATCCCTTCATTTAGGCATTTATTTGTTCAATTTTCTGTTGCTCAGGTCTATGTTGAGAAAAAAAGACAGCGTGAGCTATGAAACTCACGTTGTCTTTTTTTTGATTATGATATTTACCATAGCTTTAATCTTCGAAATCGAGATTGAATTATGCTTACCTTTTTGCTATCGCATCCATTTCGATACGAACACCTTTTGGTAGTTTACTTACTTCTACTGTCGCTCTTGCTGGATATGGGGTTGATAAAAATTTGGCATACGTTTCATCAACAGCCTTAAAATCTTCCATATTCGTAATATAAATCGTAAACTTAGCAACATTCGCAAAAGTTAAATTTGCCTCTTTTAAAATTGCTTCTAAGTTGTTCATCACTTGAGCAGTTTGCGCGGTAATATCCCCTTCAACAACTTCCATCGTACTTGGATTTAATGGGATTTGGCCAGAAATAAATATGAAATCGCCTAAATCAATTGCCTGTGAATAGGCACCAATTGCTTGTGGTGCTTGATCTGTTTGGATCGCTTTACCTGTCATTTGTTTATCCTCCTATTTTAGAAACAATGATAGTAAAAATTTTAACATATTACTGATTTTTTAGTAAACTTAAGTTAACATTAAATATTTTGAAAGGGAGCGTTTTAATAATGGAACAGACTTTTTCTCTACAAACAAAAGATCACAGTGAGATGGTTGAAATTACCGGGGGAATTAGCAACTGGCTTAGCGAGCGAAAGATTAAAGATGGGATTGTCATTGTTTCCTCTTTGCACACAACGGCTGGAATTACGGTCAATGAAAATGCCGATCCTGATGTGAAAACAGATTTTTTACGACGCTTGGATGAAGTTTATCCTTGGCATCACAGTAAAGACTTACACATGGAAGGGAATACAGCTGCTCACCTAAAAACGAGTACAGTCGGACATGCTCAAACCATTGTCATACAAAATGGTCAACTATTGCTTGGCACTTGGCAAGGGATCTACTTTTGCGAATTTGATGGTCCACGTTCAAGAAAATACCACGTGAAAGTGATGGAAGGATAAAGGAAGATCCTTTTCAAGAAAAGTTGAGGGGATCGGGTTGGGCATGAGAAATCATTTAGTGCAAATAGATGGAGTATTGTGGGTCTTTAGGATTTTGCGTGCGTTCTCCGGGATTTGCGTGCGACTTTTTTGATTTGCGTGCGTTCTCCGGGATTTGCGTGCGACTTTTTTGATTTGCGTGCATTCTCAGGGATTTGCGTGCGACTTTTTTGATTTGCGTGCGTTCTCCGGGATTTATTCGCATCTTTTCTGATTTGTTCGCATTCTACGCGATTTATTCGCATCTTTTCTGATTTGTTCGCATTCTCCACGATTTATTCGCATCTTTTCTGATTTGTTCGCATTCTCCTCGATTTATTCGCATCTTTTCTGATTTGTTCGCATTCTCCGCGATTTATTCGCATCTTTTCGATTTTGTTCGCATTCTCCGCGATTTGTTCGCATCTTTTCAGATTTGTTCGCATTCTCCGAGATTTATTCGCATCTTTTCTGATTTGTTCGCATTCTCCGAGATTTATTCGCATCTTTTCTGATTTGTTCGCATTCTCCGAGATTTATTCGCATCTTTTCGATTTTGTTCGCATTCTCCTCGATTTATTCGCATCTTTTCGATTTTGTTCGCATTCTCCGCGATTTATTCGCATCTTTTCTGATTTGTTCGCATTCTCCGCGATTTATTCGCATCTTTTTCGATTTGTTCGCATTCTCCGAGATTTATTCGCATCTTTTCTGATTTGTTCGCATTTTCCGCGATTTATTCGCATCTTTTCTGATTTGTTCGCATTCTCCGAGATCTGCATACGCCCCCCCAACTTCAAAATCCCAATAAAAACAGCAGACCTCACATCAAACTATGCAAGGTCTGCTATCTTTTAGTCTACTGCTTTTACATGATAGAGTTTTGTTCGAAAGTCATTTGGATGGTGGTGTTTATGTTGGTGAATCCGTGGGTTATCTAAGACAATACCGATATACATTAATTCATCACCATAATAGGTTCCTGGTATGCCGACAATTTCATATTCCAAATTCTCGTTCAATCCGGTAAAATAAATCCTTCTAAACCCATCGTTCGGAATTTCGGACCATTGATAGTATGCAAGAATTGCTTCTGTTTGATCTGCTGAAACGACACTCCAGCTTGTTACATTACCCTCAAATGGACTACTAATTCGATGAAACTTACCATATTGGAACAGTTTTCTTGTTTCTTTATAAAATTCAATTTGCTGTCTCATTATAGCTTTATCTTCCTCAGACATTTCAGTTACATCTAACTCATAACCGAACGCGCCAAAATAGGCTACATGTGCTCGCGCATCCATGCTAGTCATTCGACCTACTTGATGATTCGGGACTGCAGATACGTGTGCGCCCATTGAGCTAATAGGATATACAAGAGAAGTACCATATTGAATTTTCAATCGCTCCATCGCATCCGTATCATCACTCGTCCAGCCTTGCGGAGCATAATAAAGAATGCCTGGGTCAAAACGAGCACCACCACTGGAACAAGATTCAAACAATACATCAGGAAAACTCGCAATGAGACGCTCATATAATTGATATACACCTAAAATATAACGATGAGCTACTTCTTGCTGACGTTCGGACGGCAACTCCGCTGAACCAATCTCTGTTAAATATCGATTCATATCCCACTTCACATAGCTAATGTTTGCTTTCGATAATGTTTCTGCCATACTTTCGTATATATAGTCTACTACCTCTTGACGTGAGAAATCGAGCACATGCTGGTTCCGCGTAGGTGTTTGATTTCGGCCTGGTGTTTGAATAAGCCAGTCGGGATGTTTTTTATAAAGTTCACTTTTCTTGGATACCATTTCTGGTTCAAACCATAAACCAAAATCCATTCCTAGTTTAGTAATATCGTCTGCAAGTCCGGTAATTCCGTTTGGAAGTTTTTCTTCATTTACGAACCAATCTCCTAAAGAAGTCGTATCATCATTTCGTTTACCAAACCAACCATCATCTAAGACAAAAAGCTCTACACCAAGCTGTTTTGCTTCAGATGCGATCGCGATTATTTTTTCTTCGGTAAAGTTAAAATAAGTCCCTTCCCAATTGTTCACTAAAATTGGACGTTCAAGATCCCGCCACTTTCCTCTCGCTAACCTAGATTGATACAATTTGTGATACGCTTGACTCATCCCATTTAAACCCCGATCTGAATATACCATCACTACTTCAGGTGCTTGAAAACTTTCATTACTTTGTAATCGCCAGTTAAAATCGAACGGATTAATCCCGATCGACACACGAGTTACATCAAAATGGTCGACTTCTACTTGCGCCAAAAAGTTACCACTATATACAAAACTAAAACCATAAACTGATCCATTGTCTTCTGTTGTTTCTGGCCTTTTTAAAGCAAGAAACGGATTTTGTTGACTACTACTAGCACCTCTTGTACTAGTAATACTTTGTAAGCCAGGTTGGAGCTTTCGTTGTTTCACGTGACGTTCTCTTCCCCAAGCACCAGCTAAATGAATCATCTCATAATTGGAATCGGGATAATCAATACTCATGCTTAGTGCTCGAGTTAACTCAATATCCTTTTCACCATGATTGATGTATCTCACTGATCGTGTTATTGCGTTATAAGATTCAAAAACAGAATAAGATAAAATGATTTCTACATCGATTAAAGAATCAACTAAAGAAATTTCCAATGTTGTTGCCTCTTCCGCTTCTTCTACATAAGTAGCAGGTAGGTTCTCTAATTTCTTTTTCCCTTGATAAATCTGATGACTTTGGTAAGTGAAATCAGTTATACGACTGCCGTTCGCTTGTAACAATTGAAAAGCAGGCTCCCTAAAATCACCTGTACCGTAAGAAGGAAACTCTTGCTTAATCAATTCTAGTGAAAAAGTATGATCTTCTTCAACCACGTTTGCAATCGTTGCGCGGAATCCACTAGGAAATAAGTGTGCGAATGAGTCTCGGTGCTTCACTTGTTTTCCATAATAATAGTGTCCTAGTTGATTATTTTTTAAAATGGCAAAAATATAGCTCGTATCACTCGTTTGTAGATGGAATTCTTTTGTCGTCTCATTAAAATATATCGACATAGTTACAACTCCTTTATTTTACTTGTCACAATGGATAGTCGATTAAATCTTTCTTAAATTGATTGATTAACAACAAACCAGTGCATCGATCACGTAAATGCTGTGCTTCATTTAGACTCTTTTTCACCAATTCATTGGTTAGTTCTAACTGTTCGGTAGTTTGCGGCCCACCTATTATCTTCAACAACGTTTGAATTTCTTCTGCTGTTGGAAGGGTATTAATTAATTGTTTTATTTCATCCCAGTGTTTTTGGATGTTACGATAATAACGATGATCCTGTGGAACACTACTTGGTTCAAAGTTTTCTACGAATTGGTGGTATAGGTTTGAAATTATTGCCGTTGCTACACCAACTTTTGCTCCATGTAAAAGTTGCTCTTTATTTTTTTCTAGCAAATTCATCTCCCAATAATGAGACAAGTGATGTTCACCACCTGATGCTGGTCGAGAAAAATCCAGCACGAGCATGACCAAACCAGATTCGATCAAGGCCTGGGTTAATACCTGTATGCCTGCTTGATCACGAGCGGCAATTTGCTCCACACGTTCTACGCAACTTACCAGTGATTTTCTTGTAAGTTCTGCCGCTATCGGGTAGTAAGGTTCACTTCCGATTAATTCAGATATTTTCCAATCTAGTAGCGAGGTGTATTTTCCCAGAATATCGCCAAAACCTGCGGCAGTTAGTGCTTGAGGAGCAGATATCAATACATGTACATCTGCAAACACTGCGATCGGTGAGGCTGTCTGAATCGTTTTCTTCACTCCGCGTAAAATTAGTGGGGCTCCTTTTGAAGTAAAACCATCGACAGAAGCAGCCGTTGGTACGGAAATGAACGGACGATTCATTTTACTTCCAGCAAACCGAACGATGTCATGTATCGTGCCTGAACCTACTGCTAAAAATAGATCTACATCAGAGTCCGTTTCCACAAGCAATTGAACTAACGACTGTTCATCAGCAATCACTTGCCCATGATCCGTTTCCTCTAGCTGTACTATTTGATAATCAATCGATGCTACGCGTAATGTTTTTTCAATAGTTTTTCCTGCAGCTTGGTACGTATTGTGGTCGACAACAAGGGCAACTTTCTCTGCTCCTTGCCTTTGAATGTAAGGAGCGATTTTAAATAATGCGTCTTTTTCTAATATGAGCTCTGGTAGCGTAATTGATGGATTTCCCGTTTGTTCCATTAACCGATAGAGTTGGTCTGAGATTTCCACTTGTTCCCCTCCTAAAATATACAATAAGTCGATAAGGAAGGCCCCATCGACTTATTGTTTCGGTATTTACTTATCTTACACTTAACATAACTACGGACATTGGTGGTAATGTAACCACTACTGCATTATCTTTTGTATCAAAACCAGTGAATTCTACCGGTTTCACTTTATCAGGATTTTCAAATGTATTGTGATCATTCATTTTTTCAGAAGTAATCACTTCACCTGTCATGTTACCCAACAACTCCATACCACGCAATTCAAAATCAATCGTTGCTTCATTATCTTTATCCGTGTTACACAAACTAATGTTTACTGTACCATCTGCCGCTTTTGAAGCAGATGCGCTAACTTGTGGATATTCTTTGCCATCCACAGATAACATTTTTGTATCGATATCTAATGCAACACGTTCTGCATCTTGATGAACTTTATACATTTTAAACACATGGTATGTTGGTGTTAAGATCATCTTCTCTTCATCTGTTAAAATCATCGATTGAATAACATTGATCATTTGTGCGATGTTTGCCATACGTACGCGATCATTATGATTGTTAAAAATATTCAGCGTAACACCCGCAATGACGGAATCACGAACAGTATTTTGTTGATAGAGGAATCCTGGGTTCGTCCCAGGCTCCACATCGTACCAAGCACCCCACTCATCAAAAATGATTGCAACACGTTTTTCTGGATCGTATTTATCCATAATTGTGCTATGCTTTTCAATTAGTTCTTCAGTGAAATATGCTTTTTGCATGGAAAGTTCCCATTCTTTCTCAGAAAATCTCACTGCATCACCTTTATTAAAAAAGCCACCTGGATGAACATAATAATGCAAGCTCAAGCCATCCATAAACCGCGCTGCTTCTCGCATTAGCACTTCTGTCCAGTTATAATCGTCTACGTTTGCTCCACCAGCGATTTTAAAAATCTTGTTATCTCCATAATTACGCACATATGTCTGGAAGCGTCGGTATAAGTCTGCGTAGTATTCTGGCCTCATGTTACCACCACAACCCCAGTTCTCATTCCCTACACCGAAATACTTTAACTTCCAAGCTTTTTCTTGACCGTTTTCTTTTCTCCAGTTAGCCATGGGTGATTCGCCATCAAAAGTCATATATTCCACCCATTCAGACATTTCTTGAACAGTCCCGCTCCCTACGTTTCCATTGATATATGGTTCCGTCTCTAACATCTCACATAACATCATAAATTCATGTGTACCGAAGTGATTGTTCTCCACAACACCACCCCAGTGTGTGTTGATCATACGTTTCCTGTTCTCACGTGGTCCTACCCCATCTTTCCAATGGTACTCATCAGCAAAACATCCACCTGGCCAACGAAGATTTGGAATGTTCAATTCTTTTAATGCTGCGACAACATCATTTCGAATACCGTTTGTATTTGGAATCGGCGAATCCTCGCCAACCCAGATTCCTTCATAAATACAACGACCTAAATGTTCAGCAAAATGT
The DNA here is from genome assembly GCF_026805325.1 of Natronobacillus azotifigens. GTDB lineage: Bacteria > Bacillota > Bacilli > Bacillales > Amphibacillaceae > Natronobacillus > Natronobacillus azotifigens. The sequence continues at coordinate 29,046 of NZ_JAPRAT010000006.1, read as the reverse complement.
CCATAGATGTGCTTGTCAATTTTACCTCTTGATACGTCCGCGTTAACGACTACTCTTGTTTCCAAATTAGCACCTCATTTCATTCTTTTCTAAAAAAGCAATTCGTTTTTCACGATTTTTTTAAGCGGATGACATTCCATGATGTTTTCGCTAGGTTTGCAGAAAGCACACCATTGTCTAATTTCGAATCCTTATTCGATTGTGGTGCTACTGCTTGATGATCAGCTGTATTAACTGCTTTTAGATCATCATTTACTAATTCAATGTGCTCTACTAATTTATAGTCTTCAAAACTCCTTAAATCGATATCAATCGGCATAGATGATTCCAAATGCTTGTTCACTAAGAAGATCGTTACTTCTTCGTTTTCTTCATTGTATACTGCGGCACTATCTACGTATGGTACATCCGTAAAGTCTTTGGAGTCGTATTTTGGTGTTGTTAAGATTGGCTTCAACGAAATACCGCGCCCGAATACAGATGTATGCATATATGGATAGAAGATCGTTTGTTTCCAAGCTCGACCATTGTTTTCCGTCATAATTGGCGCAATAACATTAACCAATTGTGCCATCGCAGCCATTTTTACGCGATCCGCATGTTGTAAGAAGGTAATTAACATACTTCCAACAAGTAACGCATCTTCAAAATTGTAATGATCCTCTAATTGAGGTGGTGCGATTGACCAAGGTTCTATTTCTCTATCCGCTTGATTTGAGTGATACCATACATTCCACTCATCAAAACTTAGATTAATTGATTTTTTGCTACGTTTTTTCGCTTTAATATAATCGCAAGTAGAAATAACCGTCTTGATAAAATGGTCCATATCTAAGTTTTTCGCTAAAAAGTTGGCGGGATCATTGGAACGATTGCCGTAATATTGGTGTAAAGAAATAAAATCTAAATGGTCATATGCAAGATCAAGTGTCGTTGCTTCGTACTCAGGAAATGTAGGCATGCCTGAACTTGAACTTCCGCATGCAACTAGTTCAATCGTAGGATCTACAAGTTTCATAGCTTTTCCAGTTTCTTGTGCAATTCGTCCATATTCATGCGCTGTTTTATGACCTATTTGCCACGAACCATCCATTTCATTTCCTAAACACCATGTTTTGATGTTGTGCGGTTGCTCATAACCATGTGATCTTCTTAAATCACTCCAATATGTACCACCAGGGTGATTGGTATACTCAATAAAGTTTCTTGCCGCATCAATTCCTCTAGTACCTAAGTTAACTGCCATCATTACCTCGGCACCAACTTTTTTCGCCCAATCTGCAAACTCGTTCGTACCAACTTCATTCGTTTCAATTGTTCGCCATGCTAATTCTAAACGACGTGGTCGGTCTTCTTTCGGACCAACACCATCTTCCCAATTATAGGCAGATACCATATTACCACCAGGGTAACGCACAATCGGAACTTGTAGTTCTTTTACGAGGTCGATAACGTCTTTACGGAATCCTTGTTCATCTGCTTCAGGGTGACCAGGCTCATAAATCCCTCCATAAACTGCACGTCCCAAGTGCTCAATAAAGGAACCATAAATTCGTTCGTCTACTTTTGCGATTTGATAATTTTTATCCAGAATCATCTTTGCTTTTACATTTGCCATACTCCATCCTCCTATTTTTGATAACGGTTACAAAACAACGGATCATACGCACAGTTTTTGCAATAAAAACATGCGAATCACTAAATCCATTTTGTTCAAGTTATCAAATTTACTATTTGTACGTATAACTAACTTCATTATATATAAAATTATTGGTAATTTCAATGCAAAAACTAAGGATTAGGTTTAACTTTTTAAATTTCATTTTATGCTAGATTTGTATTTTCCAATAAAGTGAAACTTCAATCAGTGGGAGTTTTAGTTATTCCCCACTGATTGTTAGCCCTAAAGGATGACCTAAAGGCCTTTGAACCATTCGGGGTGCTAGCGTCCGTTACTCCCACTTAAACCACTTGATATTCTCGTTGTTTTGAAGTGGGAGTCTTACGGACGGTTGCTCCGGGATAAAAGAAACTCTTATATTCTAAAAGAAATATAAGAGTTTCTAAATTACAAACATTCATTACTTATACGGCTTTCACTTGTTTTTCTGAAAGTCGTATTGCTTTGTTTTTTGATAAATAAAACACAAATGCTAACATATAGAGTAGAAATCCGATGATATCCATTGATAATAGTTGAATAACCATCCAAATACAGAGCCATACGGTAATCTTTTTTTGAATTTGATTATCCTTCAGATGGACACCAACAAGGAAATTCATTATTGCCATCACGAACATAAATAACCCAAAAGTTAAAATTACACTTGAGATATTTTCCATCATAGAGGTTCCCGTAACAAGAAGTTCTTGATTAGCACCTTGGAGCGCTTTTATTCCTTCATCATGAAACCAACCGTAGTAACCAAATAACGTTACTAGTGCTGTGAATAAATTCCATGTGGCACCCATCATCACTAATTTTCTTTCTAATCCTCTCTTCAATTCCTATCACCTCTATTTCTAAAAATATTATTATGTCCATATCCTTCAATTCTTTTAACCCTTAAGCCCTGCATTTAAGTTTATCGCAGATACAAAGTGTTTCTGTGCAAACAAGAAGAGTAATAGAGTCGGAATGATTGCTAAGATTGCTGACCCCATCAATCTACCCACCATTTGATAATTTCCATAAATATCTTGTAAGAGCAGCAAACCTGCTGTTACCGGCATTCTTTGTACATCGGTAAAGACAATTACCGGCCATAGGAAATCGTTCCAGGAACCAATAAACGAGAATAGACCGGCAACAATCAATACAGGCTTAATTAACGGAAGAATAATTCTGAAATAAATCGTAAAATCTCCAGCTCCATCCACCCGGGCTGATTCATCCAATTCCATTGGTAGCCCTTTCATAAACTGCCTTACAAGGAAGATGTTCCCCATACCTGCTAAACCAGGTACAATCATTGCCCAAGGAGTATTTACCCAACCGAATAAATCCATAATTCGGTACATTGGAATAATATTAACAACATTAGGGAAGAAAGAAATACCTAATAAAGTGAAGAACAGTACATCTCTGCCTTTAAACTTCATTCGTGCATAACCATATCCTGTTACAGAAATGACAACAACCACTAACAGAGTGTGGGTAATCGAAATAAACAACGAGTTTCCAATCCAACGAAGAATTGGAGCAGAGGATGTATTTTCTAATATGGTAACATAATTATCGACAATCCAATTCACTGGCAAAAGTCTAAACCCTTCATTCACCACTTCTGCTTGTGATCGAAATGAAGTACTAATACCAAATATCAATGGAATAACCCAAATCAGACATACTGTAATTAAAAATAAGTAAGCAAAGTATTTTGATACATCAATCTTTTTTTTCAAAGAAACTCCCACCTTTCCTTATCATTACTGACTTCGCATAGATACATTTATAAAATTTATTTAAGCTGAGTTTCTATTCATGATATAGTACTGACAGGCAGAAATCACAAGCAGCACCATTCCAAGTAATACCGCCATAGCTGACGCCATACCCGCAATTGACTGACCAGATCCAAATGCTAAGTCTCGTATATACATCATTAGTACAGAAGTGCTTTCTCTTGGCCCTCCACCAGTCATCATTAGTGGTTGACCAAAAACATTAAATGACCCTGCTGTCGTCATAACAACTGTATAAATTAACGGAAACTTAATCGAAGGTAATGTTATACTAATAAATTTTCGAATTGCACCCGCACCATCAATTTCTGCGGACTCATATAAATCTTGAGATACACTACTGATAGAAGCACGATAAATAATCATATTTCCACCGATTCCACCCCAGACTGTCATGATAAAGATCGTCATCCAAGCATAAGGCTGGGTAGCTGTCCACACTGTATCAAATCCAAATAAATTATTCATAACCCCTAACTGACTATTGAATATTAGGGACCAAATCAGTGCTGCTGCTGATATCGAAATTAAACCAGGAATATAAACAATCGATTGAAAAAAGTTTTTGTATTTCACTTTTTTGTGTTCAATTGAAGTTGCTATTAATAACGGAATAACAACCATTAAAGGTACACTCACACCTACAAATATTAACGTGTTTTTCATTCCGTTAAAAAACTCTCGATGGAACGATGAGTCTTGATTAAAGAGAATCGTGCGATAATTTTCTAATCCCACAAAATTAGGTGCGGTCATTAAATTCCAATTAGTAAACGATGCGTATATTCCGTAAATTGAAGGGATTAAGATGAACGCAATAAAAAGAATGATGTGTGGTCCTACAAAAAACCATTGTGAATATTTTTTTTTGTTCATAAAGATTCCTCCTTCTTTTAAAAATAAAAGTAATGCGCCAAAGTAAATTTCTCGGCGCATTACTTTAGCACGTAGATTAATCTACATCATCAGCAAAGTCTTCTACAGCATCTGCAGCATCTTCAAGTTCTTGATTACCTTGATCAACTCGGTCTTCAACAAATCGCTGCATTTCTTCTAATCCTTCTTCGATACCCATTTCTCCATGTACAATATCAGCAATAAAGCTATCCATTGCATCCACTACATATGGGTAGTGTTCATAAGTATAAATGTGAAGCGATTCTTCTTGTCTTTCATCTTTTGTATAGAATGATTGCATGAACTGATCATAATCAGGATCCTCGATCACTTCTCGTGATGCTACAATTTGACCAGCTTCTGCCCATTCAATGGAATGTTCACGAATATATTCTAAAAATTCTCCTATTCCTTCTTCTTTTTCAGGTGTTCTGTCTTCATTTCTTAACATCGAGAATAAGTGTGCAGAAGAACGATTGTGGAATATATCAGCACTATGAGAATAAACATTTGTTATCCCAAAATTTAATGATTCTACTTGAGCATGTGCTAGTCTACTCCATGTACCATCTGTTGAGAAAAGTACGTTCCCTGATTGGAACATGAGATAACCATCTTCTCCGAATGGGGTCATTAATCCAGCTTCATTAATTTGGCGTAAGGAATCAATAACTTGTCGCATTTCTGGCGTGTTTATTGTAGGCTCTCCATCTGGACCTTCAACATCGCCTCCAAAATTCTGAAGTTGCCCTAAAGCAACCCAACTAAGCAAGGCATCATTTACGACATACTGCCCTTCTTCTAGTTGCCCTTCTAACTCAAGCATTTCATCAATTGTTACAATATCATCGTCTAACCAATGGGTAACACCATACTCTTCCATTAAATCAATATTATAATACATCGCACTTCCGTGAATATCTAATGGAACTGTATATTGCGTTCCATCTATGATACCTGCTGTCCATGCTTCTTCCAGAAAATTATCTTCATTTAATTCAGGTTGTTGCGATAAAATATTATCCATTGGGACTAATAATTCATTGTTGGCAAAACTAGGAACCCGATCAGCGTGAATCAAAGTAAGATCTGGAATTCCGCTTCCCGATTGTAAGACTGTGTAAATTTGTGTGTATAAATCAGACGTAATAACGTGATTTACCGGAAACTCAGGATCTGTGTCATTATAGTCACTAACTAGTTGATCCATATAAGCACCGTCTTCACCAGTTAATGGTGTCCAAAACTGAATCGTGTTCTCATCGCCACCGCAACCTGCTAATAGAACTAATGTAACTAAGGCTGAAGCTAAAAATGCAATTGATTTCTTCTTCATGTTTTCTCCCCCACTTTATTAATTGATTTTGCAAACAAAAGTTTCATGATTTTCTCCCTAACAAATATAATAAGTAAGCGCTTTATTTAATGTCTTTAGAGAATCTCGTTGTAAAACATTAATCAGGGACCTTCTTTATACATTTATGGGAAATTAAATCATACGTATATGTTTACGTTTACATTATATCTTATGATATACGTAAGATCAAATATAACCACTTGAGTCATTAAAATATCTTAAATGTTATATTAAATAACGTTTTTTTTCGGACAAGTTTATCCTTGCTCTTGAGCGTACGTGTTTCTAGTTTAACGCTTATTATTACAACACTCTTTCTCTCCTCGCTCAACAATCATATTTTTTTGTTCTTCAACACGAGCTTCGCTAAGTTGATTACGAATTGTGACCGAACAAATTGACTTTCCTTTCGATCATTAATAAAGTCAGTATCTTGTTGGAAAGCAACCATCAGTCCCTATTGTTATACTAGAAAGTCTTTTGGATCTATTTAACCATTGGCATATCAACAAAAAACTTACATTCTCCTATAAGAGTAAAAAAACGACAATCCTTCCTTTGGAAGAATTATCGTTTTTTTATATTTTCCCGTTTTAACTCGGGACATATGATTTATCATTCTATTTTTTTACCTAAAGTAACGCGACCTTTTCCATCATATCCTGCAAATACAATCGTCTTTCTCCAGTTTTCCCAGTCCCAACTCTCGATGACTTTTCCGTCAATCACTTTATCATCAATGAATAGTTTGTAAGAATTCTCATTTGGTTTCTGAATAAAATGTGGCCGATCTTCCGGTTCTGTGACAATTACCTTATAAGGAATATCTTGCTTGTCATTGTTCTTTTCAATATCGATAAACTCCCACTGCCCCATTAATTCAACAATTTTCACACTTCGCTCTGTTTCTCCAGCATATCGTTGTGGAGAAACTAATGGCCAACCGTCATCTGTCCATAAAATTTTTCTGATGTGAAGATAATTCCAATGCTTATCCTTGGCTGCTCGAATATGGTGGCACACATAATAATCATCTCCGTCTTTCAAGACAGAATTATGTCCAGGTGCTACCCAACCATCATCCCCATCAAAATGATAACCACCTAGTATTTTCATCCCGACATCATGTTGAGGAGATTCAATGTCAGTCATTTCTAAACCATTAAAATCAACAAATGGTCCAGAGATATTTTTTGATCTAGCAACTCTAATATTGTAATCAGCAAACAGAGAATCATAAGAAACGAACAGATAATAGTAATCTAAGTCTGGGTTATAAACAATATATGGGCCTTCGATGGCACGATCAACCGTTGTACTTCTTCTTGCGATCAATTCCCCTCTACCATATTCAACAAATTTCCCTGTGCTGGGATTAATTTTATTTACGTAAAGTCCTCCAAAGAACGAACCATAGACCATCCACGGTTCACCGTTTCGATCAAATGTAATATTGGGGTCAATTGCATTTGGACCTTCTTCTCCTTGTTTTGATTTGAATACCAAACCTTGATCTTCATAAGGCCCCTCTATTCTACTACTGGTTGCAACACCAATAAAAGATTGTGTTTTACCAAATTGACTTGCTGCATAGTACATATAATAAACATCAGCATATTTCACTACTTCAGGTGCCCATAAACCTTTTGCACCTGTCCACGCATAAGCTTCGTCTGGAACCCCCCTCTCAAAAGCTCGTCCGACCCAATCCCAATTGATTAAATCTTTTGATCTGCGAATCTGGACACCTGCCATAAAGTTATCTTTTCCGCCTGTATCTGTTGAAAACACATAATACCATTCCCCATCTTTATAGATAGCAGGATCGTGAGCACCATAAGTCCCCCACTTATTTTCGTCTCTTAGTATTGTCTCGTCGAACAAATTATCTTTTGGTATATTATTTTTATCTATCACTTTTTTGTCTCCTCCTAAAAATATATTTACATATCAACAAGTTCACAATTTTACGATGATACTACGATCTATACTCCGTTATCACTTAACTTTATGTTCTATTAAGGTAACAACGAAGAAAACGCTTACATCATTGTTATTATTTAACTATTTTTTCAAACGAAATAACCGTAATCATTCCAAAAGGTAAAATTACGGTTATTGATTATTTAGTGTGATTTAACTTAGCAGTAGAATTACGAACAACCAATTCCGGTGTAAAAGCAATGGAATCAACCGTTTCCTTCACTTTCTTAGGGTTGCCATTCGATTCTTTTACTATATCCAAAATAACTTTTGCTGCCGTTTCTCCCATTTTACTTTGAGGGTGCTGCACACTTGTTAACTTTACTTCAGAAACTTCCGTTAAGAATGAATTATCAAATCCAATAATGGAAATATCATCAGGAATGCTAAGATTTTTGTTGCGCAGGACATCTAATAAAGCGATGGCTAATTCATCATTATAACAAATAACTGCAGTAGGCCGTTCAGACTCTGGTAATTCCAACAATTTTTCTAACTCTTCTGCAGGCTTGAAATATTTCTCCTCTGTTTTATAGGTAACGATATTATTTGGATTAATGGGCAGATGATGTTTTCTGTGCGCTTTCAAATAACCTTTCATCCGCTTCGTACCTTGAATATCGTCATTTTTAAAGAATCCAACAATGTTTTTATGCCCTAAATCAATTAAGTGCTTTGCTTGTAAGTGACCACCAGCTTCATCATCTAACGTGATGCTTAGTGGTTCTAGTTCATCATAATATGCATTAATCATAATATAAGGAATATTTTGGCGCTCTAAATTCAAATAATAATTAATGTTAGGGTTTGCAATAGCACTTTTGGTAGGTTCTACAATGACTCCGTCAAAGTGTTGTGTTAATATTTTCTCCAAAAAACGCCGTTCATTATCATGATCATTATTCGTACTAAATAAACTAACATGATAACCAAGTTGACTTAAATAGGATTCAGCCCCTCTTATGATCGAAGGGAAAATATAGTCTGAAATATAAGTCGTTATAATCGCAATACTTTTTTGATCTTTCATCGTTTGCACATTTTCTTCTTTTGAGCGATCTGCACAGAAAGTTCCTGCTCCTTGTTCTCGATACAGCCAACCTTGATTCACCAATTCTCCAATAGCTAAACGAACTGTATGCCTGCTAACATTGAATTGCTTCATCAATTCACTTTCCGAACTGATTTTTTGGTGTGGCTGAAAAGTCCCATCTAAAATTTTTGACTTTATTGCTTGCTTCACAATATTGTATTTTGTCTGCATAACTACACCTCATAAATCGAATTAACTTATTGAAATTCATCTATTAGCTATATCATAACATTTTTTTCGTTTCATTTCGCTATTTTTTTGTGTTTCCGCTCAAAAATTGGTGAAAAATAACTATAGTATTCCATTATAGAAAGGTAGCAGAGACTCACTGTATGAATCCCTGCTTTTCATTTACTCTTATCTTCGATAAGAAGCTTCATTCCATCTTAGTTCATTTTTAAATGGACGTAGCTTTGTATCACGATCAATGACAACACATTCGATGTCTGTCAACTCTGCAAAATCACATAGTTGTTCTGTCGTTACATCAAAAGAGAATACGGTATGATGTGCTCCACCAGCATAAATCCAGGCTTCTGTTGCTTCACTTAAGGAAGGTTCTGGCTTCCACAACACTTTCGCAACTGGTAATTTAGGTGTTTCTATTTTAGGTTGCTCAGCTTTCACTTCGTTAACAACTAAACGGTAACGTCCACCAAGTTCGATCAGTGATGCATTTACAGCGTCTCCGCCTTTTCCATCAAATACAAGTCGGGCTGGATCGTCTTTGCCACCTATTCCGAGTGGATTTACAACAATCTTCGGTTTCGTTGCAGAAATTGTTGGGCATATCTCTAGCATGTGTGATCCTAAGATCATTTCATTACCCGGCTCTAAGTGGTACGTATAGTCTTCCATGAATGAAGTGTTTTTATTGTCTGAAATAATTTTCATTAAACGTGTTAACGCAGCAGTTCTCCAGTCACCTTCACCAGCAAAACCATAGCCTTCTGCCATTAAACGTTGCACCGCTAATCCTGGCAATTGTTTCATACCATGTAAGTCTTCAAAGTTCGTTGTAAATGCATTGTAATTTCCTTTTGCTAAAAATGCTTTTAACCCGAGTTCAACTTTACCTTGGTATAAAATAGAGTCACGAACCGGTCCTGGTTGTGCTGCTTCAGCTGGCAATTCATACAATTCTTCATATTCTTTATATAATTCTGCTAATGCACCATCAGTAATTTTGTCTATTTCCTCAACTAGATCCCCAATTCCATAATAGTCAACCGTCCATCCAAATTTAATTTGTGCTTCAATTTTATCTCCGTCTGTTACTGCCACATTACGCATATTATCGCCAAAGCGAGCGACACGTATGTTTGTTCCTTCAACGACAGCGACGGCTGTTTTCATCCATCCAGCAACTTTTACTACTACTTCTGGATTCTCCCAGTGTCCTACAACAACTTTTCTACCAAGATTTAAACGAGTACCAATAAAGCCATATTCACGATCACCATGAGCTGCTTGGTTGGTATTCATGAAATCCATGTCAATCGTTTCCCAAGGAATGTCGCGATTATATTGGGTATGCAAGTGTAGTAATGGAGTTTGCAATGCCTTTAAACCGGCAATCCATGATTTTGCTGGGGAGAATGTGTGCATCCACGTGATTACCCCTGCACAATCTTCGGCAGCATTTGCATCTAAAGCTAGTTGATAAATATTTTCTGCTGTTGTTACTACTTGTTTAAACTCAATTGGGTAAGGTAAGTTACCTGTGTTATTAAGTCCATCTACTACCTTTTTAGAATTTTCTTCCACTTCACGTAATGTTTCCTCACCATATAGTGGCTGGCTACCCGTTATGAACCAAAATTTATAAGGTTTTACTGTTAACATATCAATTCCTCCAAACAATTTTTAGTGTTCAACAGTTGTTATCATTAGCATCTGTTGAAAAATTTATCTTTTGTTTTTTAATACCCGTTTTTTGTTGTATAGGCTTACACTACTAAGACAGCAAGAGTAATGCACGCATTTTTCTATTGACCATAGTAAGCATCTTTTCCATGCTTACGTAGATAGTGTTTATCCAGTAATGTTTGTTGCATATCTTGCGTATTCGGATTAATCTGATACGTACGCAAAGCCATTTTGGCCACTTCTTCTACAACAACTGCATTGTGAACTGCTTCATCTGGGTCTTTCCCCCAATTAAACGGAGCGTGACTATGCACCAAAACACTAGGAACAGCAAGCGGATCGATATCTCTAAAGGTCTCCACAATAACATTTCCCGTTTCCCGTTCATAATCACCTTTAATTTCTGTTTCTGTCATTTTACGTGTACAAGGGATTGCACCATAAAAATAATCGGCTTGTGTTGTTCCTAAAGCAGGTATTGCTGTGCCCGCCTGTGCCCAACTCGTTGCCCACGGAGAATGTGTATGTACAACACCACCGATTCCCGAAAAGTTCTTGTATAAAACTAAGTGAGTTGGCGTGTCTGAAGATGGTTTCTTATCTCCTTCTACAACATTTCCGTCTAAATCTACAACAACTAAATCGTCGACTGTCATTTCGTCATAAGGTACACCGCTTGGTTTAATCACGACAAGTCCGGATTCTTTGTCGAAACCGCTTACATTACCCCAAGTAAACGTTACTAAATTATACTTAGGTAAGGCTAAGTTCGCTTCAAGCACTTGCTTTTTTAATGCGTCTAACATAGTTCTCAGCACCTTTCTCAAAATCACTTCGTTGTACGGATGTTTATTTGTTTAATCTTATATTAATATAATTCGTACGTACATTCAATATGTAAGTTGTTTTTTTCTGCATTTTTCCTATAAATAACATGATATCTTAAAATGTTTGTTGCTTTCCTTTAGATATCCCGCCAAATAATCCATTATATTACAAACGGTGCAATGAACCATACAAGTTAATCGATATGTTTACTTATTCATCTATAACATAATTACCCATAAAGTGAACCTTCAATCAGTCGGGGGTTTTACGTATTCCCCACTGATTGTTAGCTCTAAAGGATGACCAAAAGGCCCTTGAAGCCTTCGGGGTGCTAGCGTTCGTTACTCCTACGTAAACAACTTGATATTCTCCTTGTTTTGAAGTGGGAGTCTTACGGACGGTTGCTCCAGGATAAAAAAAGGGAGATTTTCTACGAATATTGGTTAATAAATATTCATAGAAAATCTCTACAATTCCAATTATTATTTTATTTTAACGATAAGCCTACCAAATGTCTTTGTTTCTAGTAAAGTTGGAAGGTACTGCCCTAACTCATTTAAACCTATTTCTTTGGTTGATATCGTAGAATACTGTTTGTCACTTAAGCTTAAATCCCTAGACATTCGTTCCCATATTTCTCTCCTGTAATCGTATGGACAATAAACAGAATCAATTCCAATCAATCGTATCCCTCGCAAAATAAAAGGATGAACAGTCGTTGGAACATTCACACCACCAGCTAAGCCACTCACCGCAACTGCACCATTGTATTGCAATTTACTTAAAATAGCTGCTAGCGTTTCTCCACCAACCGGATCTACAGCTCCTGCCCATAGTTGTTTATCAAGTGCACGAATTTTCCCGCCTACCACTGCATCTCTATCAATCGTTTCTTTCACACCTAAATCATTTAAAAATGTTTCTGCCTTGTCTTTTCCTGAACTAGCAACTACATGATAACCATTATTCGCTAACATAGTAGCTGCAATACTGCCAACTCCACCGGTAGCTCCGGTAACCAACACCTTACCTGCTTCAGGGGTTAATCCGCTTTTCTCCAATTGATCAATCGATAAAGCTGCAGTGAAACCAGCTGTCCCTAAAATCATGGCTTTTTTCAATGTTAATCCATCTGGAAGAGGAAGAACCCATTCTGCTTTCAATCTCGCATACTCACTGTACCCACCATCATGGGTTACACCAATTTCGTAACTCGTTGCAATGACGGGATCGCCCGGGGAAAAACGGTCATCTGCCGATTCTACTACCTCACCCGCTAAATCAATTCCAGGAGTAAATGGATAGTTCTTTACAATTGGACTATTTGTAAGGTTTGCTAGAGAGTCCTTATAATTAATTCCGGAATAGTGAACGCGAACAAGCACCTCGCCTTCAGGTAAATCATCAACAGTAAGGTCTATCACCTTACCAATTACTTGATCGGATTCTTTCATTAATCGATATGCTTTTATTGTTTGATCCATCATGAAACGACTCCTCTTTTTCTCTATGTAAAAATCTAATTCTCTCTACCTACTCTATCAAATTGACCTTCCCTTTGCAAAAGATTGTGATGATATTAACAAATTCAACTTATATAAACTACAAGTAGTGTGAAATTTCTTTTTGGGACGGTTTTTATATGAGGTGCTAATAACTACTAACACTGCGCGTACACAATAAAATAAAACGGGAAAAGCACCCGGTCCTTTTTCAAAAAAATTTGAAGCTATAGTTTGTAAGGGACTGATGGTGACAAACTACCGCTTGTCATGTCACGCTATAGCGTGACACTTTCCAACAAGTAAAACGACAGATGACCATGAATGGTCATCTGTCGTTTTACTTGTTGGAAAGCAACCATCAGCCCCTACTGTGATACTAGAAAATCTATTCCATCTATTTAATGATCAATTTAAAGATGGAAATACCCAGAAATATCATCATAAAACTAAATTTATATATCACTCTTACCTTGTAAAAAAAAAGAGGCAGGGACAAAAGAAAAAAAGGCAGTATAATAACCGAACTATAGTAGAGGTTTAGTCAATTATGGTTCGGTTATTTTTCCAAGAAATGTAATTAAGCACCTGAAATATGCGGGAGTCCTGCGAGCTGAAGATCCACTCGGAAAGCGAGTAATTTCAGGTGCGGTGCTCTTCCACTTATTTATGCGAGAAGATTATTCATATTTTGAGTAAAGGGATTTTGCTTTGTCCCAGCCTCTTTCAGCCCACTTTTACGTCTGGAGCATAAGGTTGTATGTTTTTTTCTTTTCGCGCAATAGCAACGAAAAGATAAGTGAATGGTGTATCAACAATAGCGACGATAAATTTAAACACATATTGCGTCACAACCATACTGATCAGCACGTTTGTTGGTACCGTTCCAACAAATGCAACCACAATAAAGATCCCCGTATCAATCAACTGACTAGATGCTGTAGACAAGTTATTACGAAGCCATAGTTTCTTGTTTCCATGTTTTCTTTTCAACTGATGAAAAACAGAAACATCAATATGCTGACTAACGATATACGCTAGCAAACTTGCAAACATCACGCGGAAACTTCCACCTAATATCGCTTCAAATTCTGCTTGCATGCCAAAGACTGCGGCTTCTGGCAAGTGAATGGCTGCGAACACGAAAAACAAGGCGATCACCTGTGTAATAAAACCTGCTCGTACTGTTTTCATTGCCGCTTCTTTTCCATACACTTCACCAATAACATCGGTAATCAAATATGTCAAAACATAGACAATAGCTGCTGCAGGTAAAATAAATTCACCGATACTAAAAAGCTTTACCGAGATAATATTCGATAAGATTAATAAGCCGACAAATAAACCATTTAAATAAATAAACATTGTATTGTACACTCCTTTATTCTTGTGATAGAAAAGGAGGCTTCAACGCTAACCCTCATTAGCGATTATCAACTTTTTCTGGGTACATATCGTGATTGAGCATACGGTGCTCTGCCATTTGTTCATATTTCGTGTTTGTTTTTCCATAATTACAATAGGGATCAATCGAAATCCCACCTCTAGGTGTAAATTTACCCCAAACCTCAATATAGCGTGGATCCATTAATTGAATTAAGTCATTCATAATAATGTTCATACTATCTTCATGAAAGTCTCCATGATTTCTAAAGCTGAACAAATATAGCTTGAGAGACTTACTTTCCACCATCTTCTGATCCGGAATATAGCTAATATATACCGTACCAAAGTCTGGCTGGTTTGTTTTTGGACACAATGTAGTAAATTCAGGGCAATTAAATTTTACAAAGTAATCACGATTCGGATGTTTATTATCAAACGTCTCTAATACTTCTGGTGTATAATCAAAAGAATAGGCTGTTTCTTGACTACCTAGTAACGATAGATCTTTTAATTCTTTATTTTCACGACCACTCATGTTGGTGACCTCCTTCTATTTTTGCCAATAAAAAAGCCACACCCGGCTAAGGATATGGCTGTAATCACGTCATATGCCCTTAGTTTTTTATAGAGGGTTTACGCTAAGAACCTCTTTCATTTGTAATGCTTAACCATGCAATTACTCACCTATTATATAGAGCAAAGGATAGCCTGTCAATAAGAACATTTTTAGTCAAAACTAGAATATGTTTGTTAGTATCGCCAACGCCTGATCGACTTCTTCTTTCGTCGTTGTCAATGGAGGTAAGATACGGACAACATTAGGTCCAGCCACTAGGATAAGTAACTGATGTTCCTCTCTAGCCTCTGTCACCAATTCAATTGCCGGACAATCTACTTCAAGGCCAATCAAAAAGCCTTTCCCTCTAACCTGTTTTATTTTATCTGAACGTTCTGCTAGTTCTTCGAGTTTGCCCCAAAGATATGCACTCGTTTCATTCCATTTGGTTAACGCATCTGGTGTCATTAGTAGTTCAAGCGTACGAAGACCTGCAGTTGTTGCTAGAGGGTTTCCACCAAAAGTACTACCATGCGTTCCTGGCGCGAACGCTTTAGCAACATCTTCTTTTGCGATCATAGCCCCAATCGGAAATCCTGACCCTAGTCCTTTTGCAATCGTAATAATATCTGGTTCAAAATCATATTGTTCATAAGCGAATAACGTTCCCGTTCGACCCATACCCGTCTGGATCTCATCGATTATAATGAGGACTTCTTGTTCCTGACATTGTCGAACCAATTCTTTCACCCAAGCATCATCTGCCGGAATAACTCCACCTTCCCCTTGAACAAGTTCTAGCATCACTGCACAAGTTTCTGGAGCAATTAAATCTTCCAAAGCCGCTTGATCATTGTAGGGTAAATAGCGAAAACCAGGCATGGCCGGACTAAATCCTTCTTGAATTTTCTCCTGTCCTGTTGCCGATAGGGTTGCTAGCGTACGCCCATGAAAAGATTGTTTGAATGTAACAATTTCAAACTTATCATTATTCTTTACCTTTTGCGCATAACGTCTTGCTATTTTTATTGCCGCCTCATTAGCTTCCGCACCGCTATTACAGAAAAACACCTGATCACCACAACTATGAGCAACTAATTTTTCTGCCAAAGCTGTTTGGGATGGGATATGATACAAATTTGAACAATGCCATAATTTGTCTAATTGCTCACTGATTGCTTTTTGCACCTCGGGTGGACGGTGACCTAAATTACACGTTGCAATTCCTGATGTGAAATCCAAATATTTTTTTTCTTGCTCATCCCACACATAAGATCCCAACCCTTTTGTTAAGGTAACAGGAAAACG
Organism: Natronobacillus azotifigens; assembly: GCF_026805325.1. GTDB lineage: Bacteria > Bacillota > Bacilli > Bacillales > Amphibacillaceae > Natronobacillus > Natronobacillus azotifigens. The sequence goes on along the minus strand of NZ_JAPRAT010000006.1, from coordinate 12,802 downwards.
ATTATATGTCGGCATCACCGGAACAGGTTTTTCTACCGTATATTGATCAGACATGACTTACCTCCTTCAACTGAATCCGCGTTCCTACTGATTTTCCATCCATGAAATCTAGTAAACTAGTTGGATCTGTTCCGTTTACAATCGCGACTTCAGGTACATGATGCGCTAATGCCTGTAAAGCTGCCTTCACTTTTGGAATCATCCCGCCTTGGATTACTTTCGTTTGGATCAATTCATCAATTTGAGCTTCATTGGTATGATGCAACGTTTCTTTTTTACCGTTTTCTTCTATATAAATCCCTGGTATGTCACTGATAAAACACAATGGAGCTTCCAAAGACTCCGCAATAGCTGCCGCAGCACTGTCTGCATTAATGTTATACCGTTGTGAATCTGTTCCAATCGCGAGTGGTGAAACAACAGGAATATAACCTTCATTGATCATGTTTACTAACAGTTTTTTGTTCACAGTGGTTACTTCACCAACATAACCAATGTTATTGGCATGTTGCACTGGGATTGCTTGCAATAGATTACCGTCAACACCACTAACCCCCATCGCTTGTGCACCTTGTTGAACCATTTTTCGAACGATTTGTTTATTTACCGATCCACTTAAGACCATCTCAACGACATCTAATACTTCATTCGTTGTGACACGCAAACCATCAACAAATGTTGTCACAACACCTAATTGTTTTAACTGAGAAGAAATCATCGGTCCGCCACCATGAACAATAATTGGTGTCACATTTTTCTCTTTATATATCGTTACAATATTCTGAAAAAATCGATCAGGTAAATCCGCTACAATGCTACCACCGCATTTAATCACTACATACTTCATTTGATCATCCCCTTACGTTCGATAAGAAGCATTAATTCTGACATATTCATAAGATAAGTCACAACCCCAACCGACAGCACTTTCCATTCCATTACCGATTGATACATCGATTAGAACCGTATCTTTAGTTAAGTATGCTTTAACTTCTTCTTCATCAAAAGCAACCGGAACACCGTTTTTCACAACGGATATTGGGCCCAAAGCAACAGATACATGATCAGGGTTTATTTTTGCACCACTATATCCAATTGCCGTTATAATTCTACCCCAGTTTGCATCCGCACCATGAATGGCAGTTTTGACGAGGTTTGACGATATAATGGCTTTACTAATTGCTTGTGCCGCCTGCTTTGCGTCCGCACCTTTTACTTGGACTTCGATTAGCTTTGTTGCGCCTTCACCATCACGCGCAATTTCTTTCGCCAACGTTTGGCAGACAAATCCTAGCGCCTCCACAAAAACATCCCACTCTGGATGATTCGGATTTAACACCTCATTTTCAGCCAATCCATTTGCTAGCAGTAGTACCATATCGTTCGTACTGGTATCTCCATCCACCGTAATCATATTAAAGGATTGATCAGTCAATTGTTTTAACGCTTGATCTAAAGCAGAAGGATCTACATTGGCATCCGTTGTAATAAACCCTAGCATAGTCGCCATATTCGGGTTAATCATTCCTGACCCTTTCGCAGCCCCACCAATCGTTACTTTTTTTCCGTTAATTTCAATGGAAACAGCAACCCCTTTTTCTCTCGTATCTGTTGTTAAGATCGCTGTTTCAAATTGTTCACTACTTTGTTTTTCTGGATCAATGGCAGAGATACCCGCTCGGATATTATCCATCGGTAATAACTCACCGATTAACCCCGTGGAAGCTACTGCAGCATAATTTGGTTCTACGTTAAATTTTTCCGCAAGAAGCGTTCGCATTTCATACGCATCTGCTAAGCCTTGTGACCCAGTACAAGCATTGGCAATACCCGAGTTAACGACAACCGTTTGTAACAGTTGCTCTTCTGCGATACTTTCTTTTGTCACCAGCAATGGCGCTGCTTGAAAGGAATTCATTGTATAAACCCCTGCTGCTTTCGCTGGAATCTCTGAATAGATCCACCCAAGGTCAAGTTTCTTTTTTCGAACACCACAATGCAGACCACCAGCAGAAAAACCTTTTGGTGCTGCAATATTTCCATTTGCTATAATATTTATTTTCTCTGTCGTTATTGTTTGATTCATTTCTGCTTCCCCCCTATGGATAAATTGGTGCAACATTCAATCCAGCCATCTCATCCCAATCATTCATAATATTCATGTTCTGAATCGCTTGCCCAGCAGCACCTTTCACTAAGTTGTCAATAACGGAAACAATAATTAATTTCCCTGTCCTTTTATCTACATGTAAGGCAATGTCACAATAGTTACTTCCATAGACTTCTTTTGTTGATGGAATACTACCTGATTTCCTTATTCGAACAAATGGAGCGTTTTGATAGAATGCTTGATAAAACGCTTCGATCTCGGATTGCGTGATTTCTTCTTGAAGATCCGCATAAATCGTGGTCATAATTCCCCGCGTCATCGGTACAATATGTGGAGTGAAGTTTACTTGCACAGAGTCTTTTGCTTCTTTTGTTAAAAACCGTTCCATTTCTGGAATGTGTTTATGAACACCTAGCTTATAGGCTTTTGTATTATCATTCATTTCTGAAAAATGAACCGGTAAAGAAAGGCCACGACCGGCACCTGAAACACCTGTTTTCCCATCTACAATAATCGATTGGTGCGTGATAAACTTTTCCTGGATCGCAGGAATTAATCCCAATAATGTTGCTGTTGGATAACAACCAGGATTAGCAATTAATTTGGCTTCTTTAATTTCTTGACGATAAATTTCACTCAAACCATATACCGCTTGATCCAAATAATCTTGTTCAGCAGCCGGAGCACCGTACCACGTTTGATATAGTAATGGTGAATCTAATCGAAAGTCTCCAGAAAGATCAATACAAGTTACCCCTTGTTCAACTAAAGCTGGTGCAATATCTTTGCTCACATTAGATGGTGTTGCAAAAAACACGAGGTTTACCTTCTTACTTAACGCTTCCACATCTAATGATTCCATGGATTGATCAATAATCTCTGCCATATGTGGATATACCTCGGAAAAAGATACGCCATCTTGAGAGTGAGAAATAATTGTTGTTAACTCTGCATAAGGATGACCTTGCAAGAAGCGCGCGAGTTCCACCGCCCCATATCCAGTTCCTCCAATAATTGCTACTTTCATCTGTAAAAACCACCTTTACTCCGTACATGTTTGTGGTTAATTATTATACTTTAAAATGTATGTTTATACAACAGTTAATTTATATATTTTTGTTTCCTTTACAAAAAATGAATAAATATACGTGTTATCTGTATATTTAGAGCGAATCCATTCTTTACATTTTACAATTAAAATAGTTTTACTTAGCCGGTTGATGAAGTACTTTGACTACTTCAACGGATAAAGTGAAGCTTCAATCAGTAGGAGTTTTTAGGTATTCCCCACTGATTATTAGCTCTAAAGGATGCCCCAAAGACCCTTGAACCATTCGGAGTGCTAGGGTCCATTTCTCCATTTAAACACCTTGGTATTCTCGTTGTTAGTGGGAGTCTTACGGACGATTCCTCCAGGATAAAAAAGAACACAGAAAAGCACTTGGAGTTATTCCAAGCGCTTTTCATCGGTTTACTATTCTAAACTTTATTAATCATTTAAGAAATTACTTCGGTTTTGAGTATTCCATAATAAACAAGATCAAGATATTCTTCACACTTTTTCACTTGTTCTCTTAGGATACCTTCTTTCTTCATCCCTAATTTCTCGATAACTCTGCTTGATGCCGGGTTTGAATGGAAACAGCGAGCAAACACTTTATTGTAATCTTTTTCAATGAAAGCAAATTCCAGTATAGCTTTGGCAGCCTCCGTAGCATAGCCGTTCCCCCAAAATTCTTCTCCAATCCAATAAGCAATTTCTCCATTATTGAATGTTTGATGGTTAGACAATGCTATTGCTCCATATAATTTGCCCGTAGTTTTATCTGTAATAGCGAATTCGAAAGACTTATTGTTGTCAAAATGATCAAGGTGATGTTCCATCCACGAGATAGCGTCTTCTATTGAATACGGATATGGTAGATTTAAAGTCGTTTTATAAAGATTATAATTATTACAAAGTTTAACTACCTCTGGTGCATCTTCTTTAGTGAATAAACGAAGAATACACCTGTTTGTTTCGATTGTTTTATCCTTTTCCTTGTAAATCACAAGACCACCCCATTAAAATTTTTTCTATTGCTACATTAAAGTTACTTTTTCGTGTTCCCTAAACGATGCTATGTGATCGCGTCAGCAATCATGTACTATGTTTTTTAAACTTCCGATGCCTTCAATTTCTAGAACTACTTCATCACCAGAGCGAAGAAATTTTGGTGGTTCTTGAGCAAAACCAACACCATCTGGCGTTCCGGTTAAAATTATATCACCTGGTTCAAGTGTCATCAGTTCAGAAATAAACGCAATTAAATTCGGCACAGAAAAAATAAGTTGATCTGTATTTGATGACTGTCTTTGCTCTCCATTTACTTTTGAAGAGATTCCTAGTTTACCAGGATCTGCTATTTCATCTGTCGTAACTAACCATGGCCCCACTGGTGTAGAACGATCTAATGTTTTTCCTTGTAACCATTGAACAGTCCTTTTTTGCAAATCACGTGCGGAGATATCATTTGCTATGGTGTATCCAGCAACATAGTCAAGCGCGTTCGCTTCTCGAACATTCTTTGCTTTCTTTCCAATAACAACAGCTAATTCTACTTCATAATCTAATTGTTTTGTAACAGACGGCTTTTCAATGTTATCTTCAGGGCCAATTAAGGCATTCGCATATTTTGCAAATAAGACCGGATGTGTTGGCAATTCACTTTTCATTTCCACTACATGATCTCGATAATTCGTCCCCACACAAATGATTTTACTAGGGTTTGTTACCGGTGGTCCAAGCTTCACTTGATCACCCGAGTAACTTGGGAGGTTATCCGTCTTCTCAACATATGCAGATACTTTTTTTGCACGGTCAAAACCTACTTTTCCCAACTGATAAAACATCGTGGGGTTTGACGGGCATAATGTTTCTGATGTATATGCTAGATCACTCTCACCTTTGGCAACTAGCATTGCATGATAATTCGTTTGCAAATCAAATACCCGGTCTTGGTAATAAAGTCCTGTCCGGTAACCGTCGAGCGTTTGTTTTGTTTGATAGGTAATAAACTTCATTGTCCCACTCCTTTTCTTGATCTCTCTTATTCAGAAAATTCTTTCATTCTATTACCTTAAACATTAATTTAAGATCGAAAAAAATGCAACAATACTTCATTTGATTCCCTTCATGCTGGAACCAGTAAAGTTTGAATCTTTTTAGATTATCTTTGAGTAATCACGTGTTTACTTACACTTCAACAACTTTGATTTTCTCGATGTTTTTGAACTAGGTTTACTTGTCGATTAATGTTCAACCTCAACAATCATCCATCTTGTGTTTAGGTTTCTACCGTTTTTTTAAAAGGCTAGAAAAAAGCCAACAAAAGAGTTCTATTACTTCCCTTTTGTTGACTTTTTTGATTAGTCTGCTTTTATTCGGCAACCACATGAATTTCAGCGCTCTGCTCAATCGTATTTCCAATCGTACAACCACGTTTTGCTAGCATAATCAATTTCTTTTTTTCTTTATCTGTGAGTTCACTTTCAAATTTCAGACGAACATCGAGACTTTCAAATCGAGACGGTCGATCCTCTGCTTTGTTCATGCTAACTTCTATCGTATAGCCTGCAACGTCCAATTGATCCCTTGCAATAACTGCATCTAGCGTTAGACCCATACACAATGCAACAGAACTAGCTAAATAATCTACCGGAGTGTATCCTTCAGTTGAGCGCTTCGACCCTGTCCCAATCGTAACCACACCATTATCATTCGTTATTTTATGAGCAAGATTTTGTTCTTTTTTTAAGGTAATCATTTTGTCATCTCCTTACGTAAAATATCTCTTATCATCATGACCTCATCAGTAACCATTCATACCGTTTCGATCATATTTACTCTGCAACCTTTTCCACTTTGCACTTCGAATCATCTGATTGATGATTTCAGAAAACACCAAACCTAAAGCAATAGCTCCCGAAATGAGAATTGCCCTTGCAGCCAACTGAACCGCCATGTCGTAATCGTTTCCAACAAAATTCCGCATTGCATCATAAGCGAGCCCACCGGGTACTAATGGAATAATACCAGAAACATTAAAAATAATGATTGGTGTTCGAAACCATTTCGCAAACACCTGACTAGTAACCGCGACAACTACTGCTGCTGCGATCGTTGCAACAACGGCATCTACTCGATTGATGGTTAAGACCGTGTAAACGAACCATCCGATCATCCCTACACTACCACATTGAATAAGAACATTTTTTGGCGCATTAAAAATGATGGCAAATCCGGCTGCTGCAACAAAACTAGTAACTAATTGTTCAAAAATCATGTGTGCGCCCCCATTCAAAAATCATCGAATCATTTAGACAATAAAAAAGACCACCGCAATACCAGCACCAATTGCAAAAGCCGTCAAAAAAGACTCCGCACCCTTAGAAAGGCCAGATACAAGATGGCCTGCCATGAGATCGCGAACTGCGTTAGTTATTAATAAACCAGGTACTAATGGCATTACTGCACCAATAATAATCCGATCCATTTCCAAACCAACTTCAATCCGAACAAAGAAAAAGGCAACCAAACCTATGATCAGCGATGCCAAAAACTCGGCAAAAAAGCGGATTTTTACAATATAATGAAAATAAATCATGGCAGAAAAACCAATTCCTCCTGCTATTACTGCTGGAAGAAAATCTGTCCATTGCCCTTGAAACATAATGGCAAAGCATCCACTAGCTAGTGCGGCAGCGATAATCTGAACATACCTGGGATACGCTAATTTTTCTTGATCAATCTCTTTCAAACTCTCTCTCGCTTCCTCTAACGTCAAGTTGCCATTGGAGATACTACGTGAAATACTATTCACTTCGGTAACCTTGTGTAGATCTGTGGAACGTTCTAAAATACGAACAAAATTTGTCGGTTCCGTTTCATTGATAGCAAACATAAGACCAGTTGGCGTCGCATGAACTTGGGCATTTTCCGCACCAAACGCATGCGCAATTCGCCACATCGTATCTTCAATCCGATACGTCTCTGCTCCACTTTGCAACATAACTTTCCCCGCTAACAAACAGACTTTTGTAATTAACTGTTTATCCAAGCTACTGCACCACCTATAACTTTTTCATGGTAACTGTATGATAAAATGCGATAAGAATAGACCCAGCGATTGTCATGCATCCCATAATAAAATACATTGTATTTCCACCGAAATTCTCCATCAACATACCACCACTCAAAGAGCCGATAATTCCTGATATACCAAAAAATACAGTCATAAATACAAGGTGTCCTGTTGATTGCAGTTCTCTCGGTATGAGACGTGCGACATACTCAAACGCTGCTGAGTAAAATACACCAAAAGATAACCCATGCATGACTTGGAAAATCACAATTAATAACGGTGCATCTATCCACGCATATAAGAACCAACGAATGGAATATAACAGCCCTGCTGAAATCATAAACACTAATGGATGATACTTACGAAACCAGTAACCACCTGTTGCAAATACAGCTGCTTCACTCGCAACCCCCATAAACCAAGCCCAACCAACCAAGGTATCGTGACCACCTAATTGACCAATAAACAAACTGACAAAGCTATCATTCATTCGGTGCGTGATCGTAACAAGCAGCAACAATAACAAAAAGATAATCAATGGTCGATTTTTAATTAATTTTTTCAAATCACCAAATTGGATTGGTGGAACATCTACTTGTACATCAACCAGTCGAAAACTAATTATCAATAACATTCCAACCATAAACAAGTACGGAATAACCAAATGTTGAATTCCAATGAGATCCATCAATGTCCCTACTAAGAGCGAATTGATCGCAAAACCGAGTGAACCCCAAGTTCGAATCGAACCAAATGATACACCAATTGCCTCTGCACGTCGGTGTGATAAGCTGTCTGCTAAAGATCCAATTGGAGTAGCAAAGAAATAAAAGATAAATGCAAAACCTAAAATGAGACTTATTGTTGTCAACTGAAAGAAGATAGCACTACTTATCATCAAGCCAATGGTACAGAGGATAATTATTCGGCGAACCGTTTGGAATTTATCACTCATATAACCCCAAAACGGCTTTGCGAAAATCGAGACTGCAGGCCCTATCGCGAGCACCCAACCAATTTCTCGACCACTTAAACCTCGATATGTTAATAATAAAGGCAAAAAACTTACTACCATTGTATTAGCGCCGTGAAAACTGAACAATAACATTTTTAATGGAACAAGCGAACCTTTTTTTGTCAATGTACTCTCCCCTTATGTAAGTAACTATTATGTACATTGAACTATTATACGGATTTTAAGTAGGAAAAGAAAGTCGGACTACACGAATAAGAGCGTAAAGAATCGTCTTAAAATCCAACTACTAGAGGAAATCAATGGAGATAAAGTGAAACTTCACTTTAACGCGCTTCAAGCACTAAGACAAATCGTGAAAAACCACCCGTACCTTCAAAACCTTCTACACAGTGGATGTGTGGAAACTCCAGTTACAGACGGTCTCTTTTCTTCCCTTGAAGTCGCCGTCTTTCACTTCCGTTTTCTCCTATTCTTTTCAGAACAATATCAAGAAGAGAATATTTTTTACGAACGGAAGAAGCCGGCAGACTCTTTAGAGAATATCAAATTAAAGTTCTTTTTCTTTTTTGATTCTTTTTTCGGTGTTTTTCATTTAAAAAACCCTAAATTCTGATACACCAACACAAATTTTATATTTTCTTATAAGTCAAAAAAAGCATCCAATGAGATGCTTTTTCATACTATCCTTTAAAATACATTTTGTTCCCGACCAGGTCGAACCGGTTTTTTTTCACCTTCTTCTTCATCAAGATCAAAAGAATTTATACTTTTTTCTGCTGAGAACACACCAATTGTACGTTCGTCATGACTATTTTCGAACACTACATTTTTATTCCATCCAGAAAACAATAAGATTCCTAATACTGTTATTGTTAGTAAAAATATATGTCTCATCAATTATCCCCCTAGTCTTTTTTTTGCTATATCCAATGTAAAAAGAGAGCTAAAAACAAACCAAAAGTTGTCACAATCCCAACAACAGCCCCCCCCTGCTTGTATGCTTCTGGCATCATCGCTGTGGAAATCATAGCGATGATTGCTCCACCTGCAAAAGCACTCAATATTGCTTTTATGCTATTTGGGGCTGTTGTTAGCAACACTCCTCCAGCAGCGCTAAGTGCGGAGAAAAGGACAACTGCTAACCATAAGAAAATAATTAAGCGGGTGCGATATCCGTATTTTTTTAGACTATCCGTACTCGAAAACCCTTCCGGAAAATTGCTAATAAAAATCGAAACAACTAACGCCAGACTGACAACATTACCACGCCCTATGCTCATCCCTATCATTGCTGACTCTGGCAAAGTGTCCATAACCGTTCCAATGAACATGCGTAATCCAGTTCCTTTTTCACCGCTCTTTCGGTTTGTTTTTTTGTCATCACTGTAAGATATTCGTTTTTTCCGCTGACCACCTTGTTTAGACAAAAAACGATCGAGTAAAGTAAACAAAATAGCGCCACCAAAAAAACCAATGGCTATTTCAATAAATCCACTTATCTCCAAAGCTTCTTCTAACAACTCATAACTTGTCGCCCCAATTAGCGCGCCTGCACCCAAAGCCATAATCATCCCCATCACTCGCTTCGGCATTTTAATAAATAATGCAACTAGAGCGCCAAGTAATGTTGCTGAAGCGGCAATCGTTCCCCAAAGAATTCCTTGAAACATTTATCCCCCTCCAGATCTATTTCCTCCAAACATTTTCACACTTTTTTAATGTACACGAGTTCTTGCAAAGTATGCAGAAGCTCTCCAATAAACTTTATTGTTTTCCTTCCTGCTTTTTTCCTTTATAATTAATTGAAGAACTTACATAGAAAGGAAATGATTTGATGAAAAAAATTGTAATAGTTATTATATCTCTATTTATCCTTGCAATACTTGGGATATCACTTCTTAGTAATAGAGAAGTTCAAACAGTTGAAGATATTGACCAAATTTCCTATCAAGATACATTTACACAAAACGAGGAAGAATACATTGTTTATTACTGGCAAGAAGGTTGTTACTTCTGTGAATTAATCGATGATGACGTCACTGATTTCGCTAACAACGGAGGCATCCCTATCTATGTAGTGGACATGCAGGAAAACATTAACCAGAACGCTTGGTATGATTGGCAGCTCCACCATGATACTTACGATGAAATAATAGGTGAAGTTGTTAACGGTGAAGAGGAGTTTTTCTCAGAAATTAACGTAGAAGATTATACGGAAGATACAGAGATTCGTTGGGATATTGTTCAAAATGATAACAATGAAATTATCGCAAAGCACCGAACACCTTTCCCAAACATTGATATAACATCTGCAGATCAAATTGAAATAACCGGCACTCCTACCATGATTCATATTAAAAACGAAACCGTAGCAAATTATACGATTGGGGCCGATGAAGCAATTGAACTTTTAAACAGTCATCGTTAAGTACAGGTACGCTTAAAATGAAACGACGTTATAGGACGGGTATAAGATGATGACAAAAAAATACTTGTCATTCCAATACTGTCAGCGTAATAAAAAAAGAAGGGTGTCTATTCTCCCTTCTTTTTTTATACACATATCCATTTGTTTTCTAATGCTTTTAACACCGCATTTGTGCGATCAGGCACATTTAATTTCCGCAATATAGAACTTACATAATTTTTTACTGTCTTATCTGACAAAAATAATTCTGTTGCGATGTCTACATTATTATAACCTTTCGATAATAACTGTAGCACTTCCCACTCTCGATTCGATAAGATATGTAGTGGAGGAGAAGGTTTTTTCCATTGGGTTTGTACATATTCTTCCAATAAGTTTGTCACTAACAGTGGATGAATAAATTTTTCGCCAGCTAAAACCTTTGTAATTGCTTCGATCATCTCTTTTTCTTCCATTTCATAATATAAATATCCACCTAAACCAAAACCAAACAAACGACTAAGTATCGGAGATTCTTTATCCTCTACCCAGGCAATAATTTTACTCTCGGTTGAAGTTTGGTAATATTGAATAATTGTATCAACCGGGATATCCTTATGTACGTCCAAAATAACCAAATCAAATGTTCGACAACCATCAAGATATTCATAACAATTGTTATGATCACAAGTGAACACTTCATCATTTGGAAATTTACGTTTTAACAATTGGACTATCCAATCACGTAATAAAGACGGTTTTTTTACAAACAATAATTTCATTTGATCACCAGCCACTTCTATGAGTTGTTTAATCTGTTTTAATGAACAAACTGTTTGAAACCATTTATCTAAACAATAACAAGCGCCGTTATTAATAATTATATGTTACTTATTTTTACGTTTCTCGTCAATATAATGAAGCATTATTTACTCGTTCCTTTAAACATTACTTATGTATTGGATCTAATTACTCACACTACCCATGTACTTTGAATAGGGTAAAATTAACTATTTCTAATCAAGTAAGATTTTTCAAAAAAAGACAGCGCTTTCATTTGCTGATTTTATAAGGCTTGGTAAATAACTTTTTTTGGAAATACATTTTGATCCAAAATACCAGTACTATATACTCTTTTTTCGACAAATTAGGTACAATCGACTAAATACGACAATATACAACAAAATAAAAGAAACTAAACGGACGTGGCTCACTTCTCTTCTGTAAACATATCCACCAATCGTATCACAACTTCTTTATCAACTCCATTTGCACTAAATACTATTTTAATTCTCTTGGTCCATCTGTCAATATTCTATTTGTGCACTTTTTTTATTCACTTTGGCATTTACAAATATGACTAGCGGAATATTGTTTCCCTAGTGGAGTTCTGTTTCTCTCCATACTACTTCACCCTCCTATTTATTGGCGATACATTTTAACACAACTTTTCCATCATCTCTTTTTCGTTAGTTCGTTGCTCTTTTTATTTTTTACCATTGTCCATTTAACTTCTCTATATAAGCGTATTTCCCCATACAAAAACACCATAGATAGTATAAATTTGATTATACTAATTCTATGGTGCTATTTATCCCGGAGCAAACGTCCGTAAGACTCCCACTTCAAAACAACGAGAATATCAAGTTGTTTAAGTGGGAGTAACGGACGCTAGCAACCCGAATGGTTCAAAGGCCTTTCAGGTCATCCTTTAGGGCTAACAATCAGCGGGGGAATACCTAATGATTGAAGTTTCACTTTATTGATCCATTATATTGTGTTAGTCTATTTTCTGTATTTTTCATACTTAAGCTTACTATTCTCTTTGAATTCCAAAACGAGCATTGATTTCACCTCGTAATAATTCTTTTCGATTTAGCTTTGCTTCTTTTCTTTCTTTCCGAAGCATTTCTTGTCTAATCTCGTATGTCTGCACACCTTCTTCTCTTTTATTTGCGATATCCATTAATTGTTCGACATCTAAGAAAGAGTATTTACGATTCCCTTTAGGAGAACGCTCCGGAAAAATTAACTTTCTTTCTTCATAATAGCGAATTTGCCTCTCAGATAAACCTGTTAATTCACTAACTACACCAATAGTAATTACTTTGCGCTCTTTATACGATGGACTTCCTGCCAATTGATTCACCACCAGAAATTTATTTAGTCAGGATACTATTTCTTCC
>NZ_JAPRAT010000059.1 GCF_026805325.1 Natronobacillus azotifigens | reverse complement strand
TTTAGTTAAGTCCTCGATCGATTAGTATTCGTCAGCTGCACGTGTTGCCACGCTTCCACCTCGAACCTATCTACCTCATCGTCTCTGAGGGATCTTACTCATAAAGATGGGAAGTCTCATCTTGAGGGGGGCTTCATGCTTAGATGCTTTCAGCACTTATCCCTGCCACACGTAGCTACCCAGCTATGCTCTTGGTAGAACAACTGGTGCACCAGCGGTATGTCCATCCCGGTCCTCTCGTACTAAGGACAGCTCCTCTCAAACTTCCAACGCCCACGACGGATAGGGACCGAACTGTCTCACGACGTTCTGAACCCAGCTCGCGTACCGCTTTAATGGGCGAACAGCCCAACCCTTGGGACCGACTACAGCCCCAGGATGCGATGAGCCGACATCGAGGTGCCAAACCTCCCCGTCGATGTGGACTCTTGGGGGAGATAAGCCTGTTATCCCCGGGGTAGCTTTTATCCGTTGAGCGACGGCCCTTCCATACGGTACCGCCGGATCACTAAGCCCGACTTTCGTCCCTGCTCGACTTGTAGGTCTCGCAGTCAAGCTCCCTTCTGCCTTTACACTCTTCGAATGATTTCCAACCATTCTGAGGGAACCTTTGGGCGCCTCCGTTACTCTTTGGGAGGCGACCGCCCCAGTCAAACTGCCCGCCTGACACTGTCTCCGAACCGGATCACGGTCCTGGGTTAGAAGGTCAACACAATCAGGGTGGTATCCCACCGGCGCCTCCACGTAAGCTAGCGCTCACGCTTCGAAGGCTCCCACCTATCCTGTACAAATTGTGCCAACATTCAATATCAGGCTACAGTAAAGCTCCACGGGGTCTTTCCGTCCTGTCGCGGGTAATGCGCATTTTCACGCATAGTATAATTTCACCGGGTCTCTCGTTGAGACAGTGCCCAAGTCGTTGCACCTTTCGTGCGGGTCGGAACTTACCCGACAAGGAATTTCGCTACCTTAGGACCGTTATAGTTACGGCCGCCGTTTACTGGGGCTTCGGTTCAGCGCTTCGCAGATGCTAACGCGTCCCCTTAACCTTCCAGCACCGGGCAGGTGTCAGCCCCTATACTTCGCCTTTCGGCTTCGCAGAGACCTGTGTTTTTGCTAAACAGTCGCTTGGGCCTTTTCACTGCGGCTTCTCATGCAAGAAGCACCCCTTCTCCCGAAGTTACGGGGTCATTTTGCCGAGTTCCTTAACGAGAGTTCTCCCGCTCACCTTAGAATTCTCATCTCGCCTACCTGTGTCGGTTTGCGGTACGGGCACCTCTTTCCTCACTAGAGGCTTTTCTTGGCAGTGTGAAATCAGGAACTTCAGTACTCTATTTCCTTCCCCATCACAGCTTGTGATTGTGCCAGACGGATTTGCCTATCTGACTCACTTACTGCTTGGACGCGCATAACCAACAGCGCGCTTTCCTTATCCTACTGCGTCCCCCCGTCGTTCAAACGGAAAGGAGGTGGTACAGGAATATCAACCTGTTGTCCATCGCCTACGCCTTTCGGCCTCGGCTTAGGTCCCGACTAACCCTGAGAGGACGAGCCTTCCTCAGGAAACCTTAGGCATTCGGTGAAGAAGATTCTCACTTCTTTTTCGCTACTCATACCGGCATTCTCACTTCTAAGCGCTCCACCAGTCCTCACGGTCTGACTTTACTGCACTTAGAACGCTCTCCTACCATTGTTCGTAAGAACAATCCGTAGCTTCGGTGATACGTTTAGCCCCGGTACATTTTCGGCGCAGCGTCACTCGACCAGTGAGCTATTACGCACTCTTTAAATGATGGCTGCTTCTAAGCCAACATCCTGGTTGTCTATGCAACGCCACATCCTTTTCCACTTAACGTATACTTTGGGACCTTAGCTGACGGTCTGGGTTGTTTCCCTCTCGACTATGAACCTTATCACCCATAGTCTGACTCCCAAGGTTATATGGTTGGCATTCGGAGTTTGACTGAATTCGGTAACCCGGTAAGGGCCCCTAGTCCAATCAGTGCTCTACCTCCAACATACAGGCCTTGAGGCTAGCCCTAAAGCTATTTCGGAGAGAACCAGCTATCTCCGTGTTCGATTGGCATTTCACCCCTACCCACACCTCATCCCCGCATTTTTCAACATACGTGGGTTCGGGCCTCCAGTCAGTGTTACCTGACCTTCACCCTGGACATGGGTAGATCACACGGTTTCGGGTCTACGACCACCTACTTATGCGCCCTATTCAGACTCGCTTTCGCTGCGGCTCCGCCTTTTCAG
>NZ_JAPRAT010000058.1 GCF_026805325.1 Natronobacillus azotifigens | reverse complement strand
ACCCGAATTTTGTCGAATGGGAAAAATATTATTGGAAATGCTGGGATGTGATTAGGGGTAGTGATTATAGTTTTGATTTCTGAATAAGGAAACAATTATCATAAATGGTCATGTTTTTTGTAAGCCATTTTTATGGTATAAAAGTCCTGAATCAAGTATAGTAATTAAGGCAGTCATAGGAAGTCTGTAAAACAACAAGATTAGGAGAATGATAATGATGAATTGGAAGAATTTAAAGGTTAAGAATAAGATGCTTGTGTTAGTGTTTTGTGTATCTGTGCTTCCTTTAATAGTTATTACAACAATTTTGTATAATGGGGCGAAGGAAAATCTTACAGAACAAGTTTTGAGTGGCAATGAAGTTTTCTTAGAACTTACAAAATCAAAAATTAATAATTATTTCAACGAAAGAGCTGGAGATGGACACGTATTTGCTATGACAATGTATGATGAAATCGAAAATTTTCATCAGACAGAAAGGAATAGTGCAGAATGGGTAGATAATTATAATGACCTAGATGACACTTTACACACCACCCTTGATGCATATGGTTTTACCAATATATACATAACTGACGAAGTGGGCGAGATTACTTTTGCTACGGTACAAAAAGAAATAGAAGGTAGTAACGTTTCAGACCGTGATTATTTTGATGCGGCTTCACAAGGCGAGCAATTTTGGACAGATCTTTTTTATTCAGAAGGTTATCAATCCAATATAAAAGTGCTGTCAACACCGGTCTATGATCAAGGTGACTCAGGGGATTTTATCGGTACAATAAATATTTTACTAGATGATGAAGCAATTTCAGCTTTGATTCATAACGAGATACACGGGATTGGTCAAAGTGGAGATGCTTACTTAGTTAATGCTGATGGGTTATTGTATACAGACACTCGACTTGGCGAGTATACAGAAGACGCCGCCCTAAACGTAACGATTGGGACTAGAGCGACTGAGGTACTACGTGAACCGATTCAATCACAAGACTTGAGCTTCGTATACACGGGAATCTACCCTGATTATATTGGGAATAACGTCCTTGGAGCCGTAGGACCCGTTTTGATCGGTGATGAAGTGTTAGGTTTAGTGATCGAGGTCGATGAGGATGAGGCTCTTACTGCTATTAGCCGGTTAAGAAACATGGCAATTTTAACCGCAATAATTATCATTCTTATTAGTTTCTTGCTCGCTTTTTGGATATCCTCAAAAATGAGTAGAGATATTTCATATTTGCGTGATGAATTGAATGTGTTAGCTTCTAGCGGAGGCGACTTAACGAAAGAAATCTCCATGGACAGTAAAGATGAGATTGGAGAGCTTGCAGGAGCAATCAATAAATTTGTGGGAAATGTTCGAGGTATTGTAAAAAATGTCATGCAAAGTGCAGAACATGCAGCATCGTCATCCCAGCAACTCAATGCAAGTGCCGAAGAGATTGAGCATTCCTCGACTCAGATTGCCTCAACTATTCAGGAAGTCTCGGATGGTGCACAAAAGCAAAATGACTTTGCAGTAACAACCCTTTCACTCGTAGAAAAATCAATGAGGGAAGTTGAAACGGGAAACGAAAAAGTCACACAAACACTGGCCAATGCAGAGACATCTACTGCCATTGCTAAAAAAGGTGAACAGGCGATTAAGGAAGCTATTACCCAAACAGAAGCGATGAAAGAAACGGTGCAATCGGCTTCTAACTCGGTAAATACATTAGGAAAACATTCACAAGAAATTAATAGTATTATTACGATTATTACTGACATTGCGGAGCAAACGAATTTACTTGCATTAAACGCTGCGATTGAAGCTGCTCGAGCAGGGGAGCAAGGAAGAGGATTTGCAGTTGTAGCTGAGGAAGTTCGTAAGTTAGCTGAACAATCTAGCGAATCGGCTGGACAGATTACTAGACTAATTACTGATATTCAAGCAGAAACTTCAACAACTGTGAAGCTAATGGAGGATAATTTACAAGCTGTTGATAAGCAAGTATCTCTTATTGGAGGTGGAGGCGAGTCGTTGGAATCAATTGTTAAGCAGGCAAAAGAAACCGAAGAAGATGCGAAAGCGACAAAGGAAATCTTTACGCGTCTCGAAGCTAATACGAAAAACGTGTTAGAGGCTACCAAACAAATTTCTAGTATTATCGAAGAATCTGCCGCATCCTCTGAAGAGGTAGCAGCTGGAGCTGAAGAGCAAGCTGCTACCGTTGAAGAAATTGCTGCTAGCTCCAATGAACTCGTGAAAATGTCTGAGAACCTACAAGATGAAGTGAAAAAATTTATCGTCTAAGATTTTT
>NZ_JAPRAT010000057.1 GCF_026805325.1 Natronobacillus azotifigens | reverse complement strand
TCCGTCTTGGGGTGGAAGAGATTATCCTCCAAATAGATGAGCGGGAATACAGTTACAGGCCGTTTTTTTCTAACTAGAATCGCTTTATGATTAAGGTAACAAATCACAAAGGATGATAATTATGAACGGACTATTGAGAATATTTAAAAGAAAACGAAAAAAACAAAAAAACAGTTTCATTGATCCCGCTCAACATGTAGCAGATCAAAATCGTGCACGCTATCACCACGATAATCAGCAACAAAGAATTAGACAGGTACTTTAATTGCGTGTTTAAGAAGTTGATAAACTAAAACTTCAATCAGTGGGGGTTCTTAGGTATCCCCACTGATTGTTAGCCCTAAAAGATGACCTAAAGGACTTTGATCCATTCGGGGTGCTAGCGTCCGATACTCCCACTTACAAACAATTTGATATTCTCGATGTTTGGAAGCGGGAGTCTTACGAACGGTAGCTCCGGAATAAATTTGAAGCAAGGAAGTCAAGGCGGTGAAGTTTCTAAGAACCGGAAGAACGAACCAACGAAGCGATGCACTGCTTATCATTTGGTAATTTGTTAAACATACTCTTTAAAAAGTACTATAATAATAAGAAGATGATGAAATTTACACGCAAACTAGGTATGGAAGGGAGTGTACGTTAAGTTAATGAGTCAACTTTATCGATTACAAAAAGAGGATTTACCTAAGGCAGCTGAAATTTTAGCCAATGCCTTTATTGATGACCCTCTTGCATGTGCATTTAAAGAATTGCCTGATTTTAAAGAAAAATTCACAGCTTTTTTTCAAGTACCAATAACCTATGCGCATAAATATGGTGAAGTATTTGCACCTTCAAAAGATTTAGAAGGTATCATGGCCTGGACGCCTGGTCATAAAGCTGAAATGTCGCTATGGCGCATAATGAGGAGTGGAGCGATCAAGCCAGCTATGCAGATGGGTCAGGCCTATAAAAATATTAAGCCTTTTGTCATGCAAACAACGAAAGATCGGAAGCATTTCATGAAAGGAAAAGATTTCTACTATCTTGCCATTATCGGTGTCTCCCCTGACCATCAAGGTAAAGGATTTGGAAAGAGATTGCTCCAAGCCTTTATTGAACACGGGAAAAAGAATGATCTCCCATTATATTTAGAAACAGAAACAGAGCAGAACGCATCGCTTTATCAGCATTTCGGATTTAAAACATTGAACCAGACTGAAATGCCATCATTAAACATGAACCTTTGGTCAATGGTTCGAGAATCTAAAAAAAATTATCCTATAAAGTGAAACTTCAATCAGTGGGGGTTTTTAGGTATTCCCCCCCACTGATTGTTAGTTGAACCATTCGGGGTGCTAGCGTCCGTTACTTCCACTTAAACAACTTGATATTCTCGTTGTTTTGAAGTGGGAGTCTTACGGACGGTTGCTCCGGGATAATCAAACATAGGGACGATTCATTAGAATCGTCCCTTAAATTAGTATCATATCATTTAATTCTTCTATTATTACAATATAGGTAAAAAAGACCTCATTCTTATTCAAAATGTTCTAACTCCATATCTTCTGTGAACACCAACCTTTTTTCTGGTTCAAGCTGCACTATTTCTCCATCAACTTCTTTTAGAGGATAGATATAGAGATAAAGTTCTTCTATATCTATAAGACTTACATCAGAAATCTGTCTGCGTTGAAACTGACCAAACATCCCTTTTTCCCCTATACTGTAAGAGTTATTATCATATCGATTGTTTTGCTCATCTTCTAACACAAGATGAAAAATATGATCGATAAATTCATCATCATATTTTTCCGTATCATACCACAACCCAAGGTGAATCTCCTCTAGATTAGGCAAATGAAATAAATCAGTAATCGTAATGTCTAATGTTTCAAACTGCTTATCTTCTATCTCTATGACGAGAATATCATCATCAATATAACGAAAAGATCCATTTCCATGAGACTGCCATGTTATCGGATTCTCATTTCCACGTTTCATTTGAATCATATACCATTCTTTATTCAAAAGATAAAAAATGATAAAAAAAATAATAAGAACTAAAATCGTAATGACCATCGCTATGATTTTCTTTTTTTACGAGTCATAGCTATGCCCCATACTTTCGTAACTGTCTTTGTATTTCAACTCGTTGGATGTTTGAATTTTATTTAATTGATCTTCTTTTAATTTGAAGATGTTTATGCCTTCGGAAAAATCAATCACATCATATACTTCATTGTTCTGATTTGTTATGATGAGCTCTTGATTATTAACTGATTTACAGACTATTCCGACGATAAAAATCACCCTATCCTAAGTTCTTGTTATA
>NZ_JAPRAT010000056.1 GCF_026805325.1 Natronobacillus azotifigens | reverse complement strand
ACTTAACATACTGGTTGTTTTGTTCAGTTTTCAAAGATCAATAGTTGTTGTCGTTTTTTGCGACGAAATATAATATATCATGGAATAATATTTGTGTCAACACTTTTTTTAGAGAGCAGATAATCGATAAAAAGCTTAGCTCCTTTTTCAAAAATGTTAAACTGACAACACGAAATAATATAGCATATCAGAACTACCGATGCAATACTTTTTTCGAAAATACCTATTGGAAAAATATCGATATCCTTATTATCTTATGTACTTAACAATCTCGTGTTGATTTGCTATACGTCGAAATAACTGAAATAAAACTTGATATCGTTCCATCATGGCATTTTTTATCAACGGATCAATATAGTCACTTTCTATATCTAACAATATCTCTTCCATTTCACGTTTGATTATATATTCCAATTCTTTCTGCTCTATTTCACTGATTAACATTCCTAACATAAGAAACTCCTTTTTATTTTTTAGTAAAGGATGGATATTTGTACTGTTCACATTTAATATTGTTCCGAAATTCACGAAAATTAAAACATACTATTTTTCAGTCTATTTGCATTTCAACTATACAGAGGTACTAACATGATAAAACACTAACCTTTTGCTACTTCTATTTCATTATCACATATTCTGTTGTGTTGAAAATGAGGTAATTTATCCTATTCTTTGATTCATTCAAATAATATCTTATCCTCGTCTTCAATAAAGATACAAAGAGCTCTTAGTTCAACTTCCTCAGAACCATTAAATAGGTAAAAAATTATACCATTTGTTTATATCACTTTATTCATAATAGAAAATGCCAATCATAGAATAGATTATAACTGGAACAATTAGGGGGAGAATAATGACCTTTTTTTACACAATAAAATTCAAAAAATTGAAGCAGGTTAGCCTTTTTTTGGTACTAGCTCTATTTACCGCTTTATTCTTGTGGGTAGAGACCAAAAGTGATTTTACCGTATTTTTTACACAGGACAACCCTTCCGCATTAACGAAAGGGAGCCCAGATGATGAAAGTGTTGCCCTTACTTTCAATATTACTTGGGGCGACACCATGCTTGAACCAACCCTTGAGCAATTAGAGAAACACGATGTGACAGCTACATTTTTCTTATTGGGGGAATGGGTCGAGCATCATCCCGATTTAGTTGAAATGATCGAGAAGGCGGGTCACGAGATCGGGATGTTAGGTTACAGGTATAAAAGCTACCTTAAACAAGAACCAGAACAAATTAGACAAGATTTGAATAAAGCTACGGATGTTTTTAGTAAGATGGGGTACACGGATCTCCGTTTATTACGGACACCTAGTGGCCACATAAATGATGAAGTATTAGACATAGTAACGAATCAAGGATTCGATGTTATTCAATGGAATGTAAATCCGAGAGACTGGGAAAATCCAGGGACCAATGAGATTATCGATCATGTCTTATCCAATACGTCCAACGGGGATATCATTTTATTACACGCTTCTGACTCTGTAAAACAAACGCCAACGGCTCTAGAAAGTATCTTGCCTGGGTTAAAACAAAAAGGATTATCCTTCGTCACAATCTCTGAACTAATCACAAGAGCACAAGCAGAGGTTGAGGAGATTAATTAATACTGTTTTCCTTGTTTATGATTAATCTTCTCACTGACATTTCGGTTTTCTTTTCAAGCACTCTCTAATAAAGTGAAACTTAAATCAGTGGGGGTTTTTCAGGTATTACCCCACTGATTGTTAGTTGAAGCATTCTGGGTGCAAGCGTCCGTTACTCCCTTAAACAACTTGCTTTTCTTGTTGTTTTGAAGTGAAAGTTTTACGGACGGTTGCTCGGGATAAAAAATATAAAATATCAAGACATTACCACATAGCAATGCGTCACGTATAAACTCGTCGAGTAAAACAATAACATACACTAATAGTAGTATAAAAACAGCCAAAGACCTTCATATTATAGACAAATCAACTTTTTAACCACATCACCTAGAAAGGAATCAACGAGAGTATGAAACAAACATTGCTATTATTGACCTTTAGTTTGCTTTTGATCACAGCTTGCACGGGAAACACGGATAATAATCAGAGTGACAACAATTCATACGAGACAACAAAAAAGATGGTAACAGACATTTTAAAAACGGACGAGGCGAAACAAGCCATCGTTGAGGTGATCGCCGATGAGGAGACACAGCAAGTCTATGTACTGGAAGCAGATACGGTGAATAACGCCGTCCAATCCGCTTTAACGTCAGATGCTGGAAAAGAATTTTGGACAAAGATGTTTACGGAACGCGATTTCATCACCAGTTTTTCCGAAGCGATGGTTCAGCAACAGGAAGAGGTCTTGAAGAACTTAATGAACGATGCCTCCTATCAAGAAAAAATGTTGGAGTTGTTCACAGATCCACAGATGAGCCAACAGTTTGTTACCGTGATGAAGAGCCAACAATTTAGAGCTCATTTAGAGGAGACAATCGAACAGACTTTTGAATCGCCATTATTTCAAGCAAAGATATCTCAATTATTAGTCGACAATGCAGATAAATTACTTAAGTCGAAAGAGGAGTCTTCTTCTGATGAAGAAGACGAAGGTGAAGCGGAAAATGATGAAGATAATTAGGTGAATCATGAATCATATACATGCCTTGAGCACAGGAAAAAAAGGAGAGCGACATAAGATCACTCTCCTTTTTCCTGTGCTATTTATTGCTACCCCCTAGCTGCGATTTTCAAGCTTGGATCGGCGAGTTTTCTTTACACTATTTCCAAACTTCTTCTTTGCGGTGAATAGTATAAGTGCAACTACC
>NZ_JAPRAT010000055.1 GCF_026805325.1 Natronobacillus azotifigens | reverse complement strand
TAGGGACCTCATATTACAGTAAGAGAAATTAGAGAATTAAATTCAGCAAAGGAAAAGCATAGTTGTATTATAGCAAGATTTATTAGACTAACTACATACTCAAAAGAAGCGGTAACAAGCTAAATACATTATATTGAATGGGGATAGACTAAAAATTGAGCCTTGTAGAAAAGAAGAACGGAAAAAGCCTAAATACAAGTATAAGGTCCATACACTTTAATTATGTAAGTAATCATATCTGGAAAATTTGCAAGAAAAAGAATTCTTTTGAGTATCAACATGGTAATTATTAACTAACAGAGCAAGAACAGAGAGAATACTTTTTCATAAACTATGTCACATCTTAAGACATTACGGATCTCAGTTAATAATGCCGAAAGTATTCAGGGTAGAAGAATGAGAAGCTAAATGGTATACTACTCTTTCTATGGAATTGTAATTAAATATAAAAAAAGGTCGAATTTAGTATTATTTATGGATGTTTTGTATTATTATAGTATAATAATAGTAAGAATATTTACTAGAGATATAAATTGGAGGATCTTATTATGAAAACAGTTACTTTAGATGCACTGATACCCAGAGAAGATTTTGAAGTTACAGAAGAATTAAGTGGAGGGGTTAGTAGAAATAAAACTACTCTTTCTATTGAAGATTTGCAATATGATTCTTTCTTTTTCACAGCTCTTAGAAAACCTGAATTCCAAAGAGAAACTAATGAATGGAGTGAAGAAAAAGTTTGTTCATTCATAGAAAGCTTTATAAATGGTGAATTAGTTCCTGCAATCATATTATGGAAAAATAAAAATGGATATATCTTTGTAATTGATGGTGCTCATAGACTCAGTAGCTTAGGTGCATGGATTAATGACGATTATGGAGACAATAATATTTCATTAGAATATTATGATCGATTTATTCCCGACGACCAAAAATCTATTGCACAAAGAACACGTGAATTAATCAATAATAAAATTGGATCATTTAAAGAATTAAAGAATGCTAGACGAAAAAAGCTTGGGCCAGACAATGAAAACATTTCAAAAATTGTTAATAATCTAGGCTCTTTAGCACTACAGGTTCAATGGGTAGAGGGGGATTCAAGCACTGCTGAAGAATCATTTTTAAAAATTAACCAATCTGCTACCAAGATCAGCAATGCTGAATTAGAATTAATAATAGCACGAAATAAAGCACATGCAATTACATCAAGGGCAATAGTAAGGGCAGGTAAAGGACACCAATATTGGTCAGCTTTTGATCAATCAAATCAAGACGAGATTACTAAGTTATCATCTGAAATTCACCAACTATTATTTGGAAATAAAAGTGTATCAATGAATGAAATTAATGATTTACCAGTTGGAGGACCCTTTGCCTCAACATATACTCTAGATACTGTGACTCAAACAGTTAAAATATGCAATGGAATTGTTAATAGTAAAGATGAACAAGAGGGAGATGCATCAAGTGTAATAAAACATTTAAAAAATACATTAAAAGTATTAGAATATATCAATTCCAAGAAGCCATGTTCAATGGGATTACATCCTTTTGTTTACTTTTATTCGGACCTTGGAAAACATAAAGTTGGTTCTTTTTATGGGGTGTTATACTTTTTTAATAAACTTATTAGTAAGAAGCAACTAAATAAATTTATAGAAGTAAGAGAGACCTTTGAAAAAACTTTAATGTCCCATAATTTCTTGGTCCAACAAATTATAAGAAAATGGCGTCAATCAAAGAGAGCGTATCGTGGTGTATCAGATTATTATGAAGCTTTAACTAATATTATTTACGACAATAAATTTATTGATCCTGAAGATGTTGTAACTAAGTTGAAAGAAATGGATAATTTTAAATTCTTACAAACTGATATATTAGATAACCATTCAAATGCGGTAAAGAAAAATTTTTCTAGAGGACAAAAACAACAAATTAAAATACAGTCCCTTATCAAAAATATCCCTACATGTCCAATTTGTGGTGGATATATTTCTCCTAAAACAAGTTCTATAGACCATATTCACCGAAAAGAAGATGGGGGATTAGCTGATCTCTCAAACGGTCAAATGACTCACTTATATTGTAATACAACTTATAAAAATTAGGTGGTAACAAAGATTTAGTTAGTTACCTTGATTACAGCCATTGAAATGTACCAACCTCACCATACTATTTACCACCGAATGAAAGCGAATTTACCATTAAGAGACAGGCGTTTACCACGATACCTTTGTATAATGAATGAGCACACCTAATTCTGTGACATTTATTATACAGGAGGTATTTTTTTATGATTTATTATTGAAAGATTTTGGAATTAAACGATGTGGAATCAGTCTTAGATGTATTACAGCTAACTCTCGTCAAAAAGTGACGGAAATCATCCGTCTTGCAGAGAAGAAAGGAACCAAACTAAACCAGTAATGTTATGTGAATTACTGGAATTCAATAAAAGGAGTTAGAAGCTAGTTAGGCTTCATTCATTCACGCTCCTTTTCGGCGTGTAGACTTGGTGACTGCGTAGTAGCGCATCAACCAAACGTACGAATTTTCTTGCGGTTAAGACGAGTGCCCTTTTATGTTGGTGTTTTGGTACTTTTGGTACTTCTTTGTGTTTCTTCGCGTAATACGCTTGGTATTCAGGGACTTGTTTTCCTACCGAGTTGGCGGCTTCAACAAGGTAATATCTAAGATACTGATTTCCCTGACGTGATAGCGAAGTATCATCAGCTGTAAAGTAACCGGATTGGTTTTTACGCTATTTCGCGATCTTTGTCTCATCGTCAAAGCGCTCAATTTGGCCAATTTCAGCGATTATGCCAGCAGAAAATACTGGCCCAATGCCTGTGATTGTTTCAAGGGTTTCTGTTAATCCGGCCATGATTCGTTTGATGGCCTTATCAAGCTCTTTCACCTGTTTTTGAAGGGTGCGAATCACTTCAATCGTCGTGCCGAGGATGAGCTTCAACAACTTCGTCTGAGCGATAAGAAGAACGAACGGCACGTTGGATCGATTTATCTACACATTCAGGATCACCAAAGCGGTTTTTCCCTTTCTCTTGAAGAAATGCAGCTAGGTCTTCCAATGGCATTTGTGATAGTTCTTCTAATCTAAATTTCTCGAAAAATAGCTCCATATCATCGCATTGCCAAAAACAGAGGAGTCAACTTCTTCTTTAAAGGTATTTCATTTAAAGCTCAAGTGTTGCAGAAAGTGCTGCTTTTCCTTCGGCACTTGATGCACGACTTGATATCAGCAACCTCGTGTATCAGTACTATACTTGGTTCGAAAGCCGCCCTAGAGCTACTAACATCTAGGTTCGAATACCAAGGTGCACAGCTTGCGAGTAGTGTAGAGCGTAGTGTTGAATACGTAAGACGAAAGGCCTTCTCACCTGACTTTACATTTAACAACATAGACCCAGCCAATAAGCACATGATAACTACACTTTTAGACGTGAATAAACGACCACATCATGAACACAAAATCTCAAAAATTCAGCTATTAGAAAAGGAAAGAGAAACAAATGTTATCACTATGATTCAACCATTTGATGCCGCTGACCTTGTTGAGTGTCGAATAGATAAATACAGCACCGTAGTAATAACCAAAATCACTATTCTGTACCTGAAGGACATGTAGGGGAATATTGTCGTGTGAAAGTTGGGGCTGAAGAAATCCGTTGTTTTCTTGATAACGAATTTCTA
>NZ_JAPRAT010000054.1 GCF_026805325.1 Natronobacillus azotifigens | reverse complement strand
CAAGATAAAAAAGCACCTAGCACTCCAAAAAGACAGTTGTCCATTTGAAGTGCTAGGCACATTTATCGCAAAATCTTCTCCATCACTTTCCCTTTTGCCAATTCATCAATCAATTTATCCAAATAGCGAATTTCCTGCATGGTTGGTTCTTCGATGTCTTCCACTCGGACGCCGCAGATCACACCTTTGATCAATGACCGTGAAGGGTTTAGTTTTGGCGCTTCCGCAAAGAACGTTTCAAAGTCTGTCTCCTTTTCGAGTTGCGCTTCTAATCCTTCCCGACTATATCCAGTCAACCAAGTGATGATTTCATCCACTTCTGCTTTCGTCCGTCCTTTTCTCTCAGCCTTGTTGACATAGTGGGGATAAACACTAGCAAAACTCATTGTATAGATCTTATGTTTGGTCATGATACACATCCCCCAATTTCTAGTTTCTTTTTATGAATAGACGTAACCATTTACTTCTCGATTCTTACCATAGTAAATATTCCAGTAACATTATCCTTCTAGATAGATCGACAAAAACCGGGTGGTGCCATGAATGTAGGGGTCCCTTGGTAAAAGGAATTATCCATAACGCCTCCTAGCACCCATTTAACAACTATAGATAAACTCCGGAAACTCCTTTGTATCCTTTATCTGCTCATAAGCGTTTTTCAACGCTTCCCTTAGCTTTACACCATTTAACACTGCCAATTCATACTCTTCTAGCCAATCATCCACACGTTGAAACCTCCTAATCAATTCAAGGAAAATATACATTTTGACCTCTGAGGAAGAAGAAATATAATGTTGTTTAAAATATTTATTGGCATTTTTATATTCTCCTAGACTACTTTGTATCATATAAATCAACTCAACCAAATCGTTAATATATTCGTTGTTCCGAAAACCCACTACATTTCCCTTCGCTTGCTTTGCTTTCTTTATGTTCTCCTTCTTTTCCTTTAGTAGATCTTTAGCTATCTTGATCGCTTCTTCTTTAAGTGGAGCATTATTCAAGTTTTCCAATAAGACTTCTGATACATTACGTTTCAACGTTTGAAAATCACCATCGTTTTCAACCAATAGCAACAATGATTCACGAATCCATTTGCTTGGTTCCCCTATTCGTTTCTTTAGTTTTACAACCTGATCAAAAAAATCCTCTTGTGATATTTTTATCGTATAAAATGGTTCAGTACTTGCAAAAACATAATGCCCTGAAGCATAACAAAATAATTCGTACAGGTCTTCCATACGAGCTGCACAAGTCTTTGCATATTCCGGCTGGTGTGAAAGAGCGATTAACTGCTCTACTAACCTTTTCGCTGTGAAGCGCCAATTAGAACGTTCCTTCTTAGGAATAATCCGATTAGGTGCAATATAATTTTGGTCATATGCATTTTTCAAAAAATATTCTATTTCACGTTGAACATATTCGAAGTCTAAATTATCTACTGATTTACGATTTGCACTCTTTTTAACTTTAAACGCGTCTGAATCGTCAATCAACTGATCTATTTCTTTTTCTTCGCGCATTTTTTTTGGAATTTGTTTATACATTTCCACAATTAAATTTTGCAACTCATCTTTCTTTCTACCCATTAGTTTCTGTCGTAACTCATTGACCTTCATAAATTGAACTTCCTCTACTTTAGATTAAAATTACTCAACTTTCATTTCTTTTAAAAAAGTGTTCCGTATATTAGTTAGGGATTTTGATCGTCCCAAAGAATCGTGAAGCCTGTGAGGTGCGAGCGTCCGTTACTCCCACTTTAATACCATTAATTTCTCGATGTCTTGAAGCGGGAATCGGGTGGTGCCAGGCACCTTATATTCTTTCAATCCCATGGAGATCGAAATATACATTCCTAGCTCTAAAAGGACCCGGGCTACTGTAAATAAGCTTGACTTTATCAAAATCACTTAGTCGTTTGGAATGGTAATAAGGTGTGTCAAAGCTTAGTCTTTCATCCCTAATCCATCCCGGAACATCAAGCTTGTGTATTTGTAAAGAATAATCAATCAATGCGGCCACTTTTGTTAAATAGTTGATTTCAAGATCGGTACATAAATCAAGATCACAGGGGTTGTTTAGACTTGTAATAAATGCTTGATCTTTATATTTTAAAATCTCTAACAGTTGATTTAGTGCTGTATCCTCATCTGGATAATCAAATAATGCTTGGAGATATTCATTCCCAATCATATCCGAGATCCTTTCCTAAATATTTTATGAAAAGATTTTGTCTTTCCCCGATAAGCGAAAGAGGTAAATAGCTTGAAAAAATAGTCAGCAGATCTTTTTTTGTCGTAATACTTAAATCCTTACAAAGTAGATGGGCATCAACAAAGTCTTTGGCCGGTTCAGGTCTTGCAGCTAATAGTTTCATCGCTAATAATTGCTCTGGCTTCGGTCTTAAAATTGTTAAATTTGAATACACTTTAAACATTTCTTTTTCTTCTTTTATTAACGCCTTTAATGGTTCTTTCACTTCTTCATTTATCCAGCCATCAGATAGATTAAAGGTAGACCTAGTCAAATCTAATATATTTTCAAACAATCTCATATTGGTCTCACCAAAAACACAATCAATATCTTTTGTTGCTGGCCGATGATCATATACTAAGGTCATAATTGAGCCGCCATAGATCGTTAATTCCAGTTGCATTTTATTTTCCATTAGTTGTACATTAATAAACCTAAAAATTTCTAATAGTTTTTCCCGATCCAATACACCTACGTTATCAAAGAGATTCATGTGATACCTCCCACTTCATTTCACTATCCTTATTATACCATAAATACGAATTCCTTTACGCATTACTTCGACGAGTAACTATCTAAAGGTAGACCACAGGGACAGGCACCTCGGTCCATTATATAAAAGAATCAGTGCTTAGTAATATACCTAAGCTGGTGGTTCAGTGTGCCAAGAATCAAATAGTTGTCCATAGAAGAAATGATAAGGACAGATACCATGGATGAGGGATTGTGGGACGGGTGATCCTGTCCCCGCGGTCAAGAAAGGAGCTGTGAAATTGCAAAATAGAAGTTGGATGGTTGGCAATATAATAATAGGTGCAGGAGCTATCGTTACTTTTCTTAATATTTTGTTCGAGTTTTTTGGCAGAATCCTAATTTAGTACCTTGGTATCTAGTACTTCTCATCGTTCTCTTTATGTTATTTAATGTGATAACCATTAAATAACACTCGCTAACAACCTGGGTAGTAGCACAGCTTATCGCGTTAGGATCAGCAGGGATTGCTTATTTGCTCCACTTTTTAATCCAATTATGAAGAAGCAGAGAACCGGTCCCTGCTTCTTTCTAATCTCTATACTTTTTCTTCTTAGCACCAGTTCTTCAGGTGACGCCCTCATTCGCTGAAGTAGGCAATAGTTCAAATTTTTAATGGTTTTAGTTATACATTTGTTTATGCCAGTTTTCTAAAAGGGTTGCTATATTTTCGCGTAGTTCATAACAATCATTTTTGTATCGAAGTCTGAAATAATAACCCCGCATAAAATTTATGACATTGGATTTCTTCCAGCAGAAGTTCAAAGTCCATCCTTCTTTTTCTAATAAATCATTTAGTTCTTCAGAGATTTTAAATATCCAATTTAGGATTTCACTATCAGTTACGCCTTTCTCTTGAAGGACTTCTACTGCAAAAATAAGTCTTTCCTCTTCTTCATCAACAAAAGGTAAATTTATTGTGCTATTTTTGAATAAACATAGTTTGATTGTTTCAAGACACTCTGAAGATAGTTCTCTATTGAAATTCGGATGCCTTATCGCTTCCGTTAATAAATCTGCTCCGTGCGCTATACTATGAGCCCATCCTTTGCCAACTACATAGCCCCGAATATCTTCTTCAAGTTTCAGATAATTAATACTGTCCTCAATCGATCGTTTCAAAAATTCATCTGACAGAAATCTCATTTCCCCATCTTTCTTTAAGACTAATACAATAACTAAAGCAGAAAAAGAACGAGTGAATACTGAATCATTATCTTTTTGACCAATATCAAGAAATAAGTCTCTAAGACAAAATTCAAAGATATGAGTCATTTGTTTTATTGTTAAATAGTCTTCGAAAATAAGTTTTCCAAATGAATGATAAATTAGATTATCCCTAAGTTCTGAGTCGATTGAACCTATATTAATCAGCATTCTTTCAATAAGATTATCCAAATTACTATGTTGTAAAGTTGTTTCCAATTTTTTTAGATCTTCCTTCAATGACATACCCTCACCACTCAACCTTTATTAAAATTTCTCTACAGCTCTTCCGCACTCTCAGCAACCCGAAAATAGAAGTTCGATTGTTGCACCAACTCCTCCTGAAAATGCCTCACAGTAAGTAAAGTTTTTATAGAATATGAGACCACAGGGAGACCACAGGGACAAAAGGACCACAGGGACAAAAGGACCACAGGGACAGGCACCTCGGTCCATCAAATAAAAGAATCAATGCTTAGTATTATACCTAAGCTGGTGATTCAGTGTGCCAAGAATCACATAGTTGTCCATAGAAGAAATGATAAGGACAGATACCATGGATGGGGGATCGTGGGCGCGGTGAACCTGTCCCTGTGGTCCCACATAAAAGTTTTTCACATTCACGCCCCATAGTACTTTATAATACTCCGCTAATATACTCCTCTACAAGTCTACTATTCCCTGCTTTATCACCTAGGCATTTTGATAAATAGCTTAAATTCAACGGGTTTAACACTACCGATCCCATGTATTCATCTGAGGTTGGATTATTAATATTGATTTCTTGTGTAACAGCAACGTCATTTAATGAAGGATAGATAATCGTTGCTTTTTTGTTTCCTTCATTACTTAAGGCATACACGGACAGCTGATATAACATATTACTAGGTAACTCTTTCTCCCATAGATCCCTATATTTTTCATCAAGTAACTTTATTACTTTTCCATTTT
This sequence comes from Natronobacillus azotifigens, assembly GCF_026805325.1. Lineage (GTDB taxonomy): Bacteria > Bacillota > Bacilli > Bacillales > Amphibacillaceae > Natronobacillus > Natronobacillus azotifigens. The sequence continues at coordinate 606 of NZ_JAPRAT010000054.1, read as the reverse complement.
TCTCGATGGCAAAGTCTGGTCTTGGGGTAGGTCACCTTCTATTTTTAGGATTATGATTAGATGCATACGTAAACATATCATGTAGAAGAAATTGCTCCCTAACAGTATAGTCTGGAACATAATCCTGAAGTAATCTACCCACCAACGATTCAAAGAAGCGATTCATGTCAAAGAGGAAACCTTGTAGCTTTAATTTCTGATTATTTCCATCAAGTTCTATCCCTTGATTTTCTTGCAAGATAGATATGATTTCGAGTAATGACCGGTACCGCTCCGTTAGTTTATTAACATTGTTTTGCGCCTTTTTAATTACTTGTCTAGTAAGAGCAAAGTCAGAAATATATTCTTCCAATTTTGAGTTGAGACGTCGTAAATCTACGGTTAAATTTGGATCACTCGCTAATGAAATACACATCTTTATTCCCGCAAGTAATACTTGAAAAACTTAAAGTAAATAAACTGATTAAAACTAATAACTTTTTCAAATGAATTTCCCCTTTTAATTTTATTTTGAAAGCGTTTCCAAGTCGGATTTTACAGGAAAAGTTAATAAAAGTAAATTACTTCAAGAATCTGTTATTCTTAAACTTATTGATGTATAATGGT
>NZ_JAPRAT010000053.1 GCF_026805325.1 Natronobacillus azotifigens | reverse complement strand
TACTGTTGGTATGCCTAATAGACGTACACCGCTAGTTGGTTTAGGAGTCTTCACTCTTAGTACGGTGCACTTTCGTATGGATTCAAGCAGGTTAACGCTAGGTAAGCCGTTAATTGATCCACCGTCACACCATCTACACCCGTTTCTTCCTTGTTTCTTCTCACTTGCTGTCCAGTTTGATTCATGTTTGTTATGTCTAGAATTTTATCGAGTAGATTCCAGTTCTCCGTGCTTGTTATGTCCTTTCTGCCTCGTAAAGTCGGTATCCACTTTCTCGCTGTATGATCAGGTTAATGAGAAACTTCTTTTGAAATGATTTCTTGTTTCGCTTTAGTTCCAAATCAATTTATATTTTGGACCCAGTATCATAGAGTAATTTTGCCTGCAAAAGATATAGTGAATCTAGTTACGCTACATTGATTCTATTAGTAATATTTCCTAGCCGAATTTGTTTAAGTGGTATATTGATTTAGCATATTATACTTAAAAAATTCTATATTTACCAAAATTTGTTGCGCGCATGAAAATTATGTAATATAATGCAATGTGTCGAGGATAATATTTTCAAATATTATTAATCGGAGGTGTAAGTACATAAAAAAATATCTATTACTAATAGTGGTTGTAACAAGCATTGGTGGAATCTTGTTTTCTTTATCTTCGCTCTATGATTATTTAAATAATTACTATGTAGCGGCAAAAAATTATAAAGAATTAGGGGAACTTTATCATAAGGGAGAGGGTGTTAAATACAAAACAAAGAGTTTAGTTGGAATTAACAAAGATTATGTAGGTTGGATTAACATAGAAGATACAACAGTAGATTACCCTGTTGTTAAAACAGGAGATAATGAATTTTATCTTTCACATAACTTTTATAAACAAGAAGATTTTGCTGGGGCTATTTTTATGGATTATAGAAATTCTATGGACAAGTTAGATAAAAATCTAATTCTATATGGACACAACATGAAAGATGGCAGTATGTTTGGAAGTTTAAAGAATTATTTAGAGGAAGATTATCTGAAAAAAACAGAATTATAACCTTTGACTACCTTAATTCTATATATGAGTGGGAAATATTCTCTGTTTACACTACTCCAGAAACAATTTGGATGAAGACTACATTCTTCAATGATCAGGAATATGAAGAGTATCTAGAAGTTATCCTGAGTAAATCTAATATTTCTTTGGGGGTAGAATTGAATAACGATGATATGATTTTAACATTATCGACATGTAGTACTGATGATCATGAAAGATTTGTAGTACATGCTAAGCTAAAAAGTGAGGAGCGAAAAAATTAATGAAATATAAAAAAACCTTTACTTTTTTAATGATCCTAATTTTTGGATTTTCAATACCACAGGAATTTGTTACAGTTTCTGCAAATAATTCCCCGTTTAAAATTGAAGTATCAACGTGTAAGATCTTCTAAAGATAATACATCTTACAACTTTTTACCGATTTGAACAGCACAATCTACATTAGCTTTCCAACTAAAACATTGCAAAGAAAAATCTAAAATGTACTATGTGGAAAGTGGGTTAAAACCTGATGGAGAAGAGCCAAAACATAGGAGAATGATTTGTGATGTTTCAAAATAGGAGACACTTACCCACATGAGTAATCTTTCTTATCTTAATCTTGAAAGTGAATTGTATAAGAAGATTGGCAATACTTCAAGTATTGATGATGAGAAACGAAAAAATGAATTAAAAGAAGAATTAAAGGATTGGACAATTATTAAAGCACAGGATAGTAATTTTTGGTCAGGTGGTTTAGGTGCAATTGCTGTCAAGAAGGGACATGATATAGTCATTGGCTATCGTGGAACTAAGCTAGATGCTTTTAGATGAGATAGTCTATGATGTAATATCTGCAGATTTAAGTATATTAATAACGAACAATAATATTCAAGTACCTTTAGAAATTTGTTGTTGAAATTATCTTAAGTTATAACGAGGTAAATGCATATGTGACAGGGGACTCACTAGGTGGATTTTTAGCACAAGTTGTTTCTTATGAAATCTTAGATGAAAAGTTACACACATATTACCTTCCTTTCACAAGTAATCGCCAGAAAATAAAAGAAATTTTAGAAAAAGAGAATTACTTTGAGAAAGGTGTTACATTTAATGCTGCACCGTTCTTATACGCAAATTATAGAATTCCGTTTATGTCTGCTATACCATTATTGGAGCTTAAGGGTAATAAATATAATGATAAAGTAATTAATTATTCTATTAATGGTGACTTTCTTTAGTTTGCAGTAGATAAGAAATTAGCCGATAAGTTTAACGGTTGTCCCATCTTTAGATAAAAGACTTGATGTCAATGCACATAGTCTGATTCAGTTTTATGAACATTTTATCAGGTATTACTGAGTGAATTGATAGAATGAAATAGAGGAAATATTCCTTCTCTATTTCAAACTTAATTACAATACATATAAATAATTTTTTTACTCCATTTATAAATTCATTAGACCTTAGGATGGAATAATTGAATTTCTCCAAATAACACTTTTTCATATCTTTTATTAATGAAACTGTTATTTAGCGTTAAAGCAGTAATATAGATCATAACAATGTTGTTAAAAACTTAAAGCTAAGCATCTGTTTTATGTGGAGGTAGCTTGTTGCTATTACAATTAGGACTGGTAAGTTCCGTGAATACTTGTAAATATATTCTATATTAATTCGTTTGGTTTTATGCAGAAAGGATACAGTGAATTTCCAAATCAAGGGGGAGATCGTCATAAGGTTAGTTAAGGAAGTAAAGATGTATGCAATCAGTACTATATATATTTGGATTTATTATACTTTGTTTGTTTTGGTAAATCCTTATCATCCCTATGAAACGTTTGCGATTTGGATGATTGTAGGTAGTTTTTTTGGACTCCCAGTCTTGTTCTTTATTGTTATCCCATTCTTAAATATTAAGTTGGGATTAAAATTTGCAAGGCAAGAAAAAGAAATAGTTAGAGGATTCATTTACTTTGTACTTTCACTAGCTTCGTTATTTCTCATTTTAAACATTCACACTGTTTTTTCGAACCATTTGGTTGAACGTAAGTTGTTCCCAAATGGTATAGAGGAAGAATTTCCTGTCGCTTTTGAAAATTTGAAACAAACCATTCACGGTGGTGTTACATATATAGATGGGTACTACTTTGAAAAACCTTTTCAGAAAAATATAACTGCGGCAAATATGAGTGGAACTTCTGAAGCTTCCTTAGTCATTGACTATATTCTTTCTAGTTGTACCGAATGTCGTTTTACCTACAAAGAAAAATATGATTATAAGAGTGGAGAACTCCTAGGAACAGAAAACACTTTATTTCGCACAAAGAAAAAATGGGCTGAACAATTTGAAGGTTCGTTTCTTTCTTCTGACAAAGGTGAATTTACTATTTATTTAGTAAGTCATATGGATGACGGGTGGAAGATTAATCTTCGGACTTATAACCCATATTTGAATATTGCAGCAATCATTGAGCACTCGGAACCATCTTTTGTGAAAGGAAGAATTATTGAAATCCAGCAGGATGAAAGTATAGTTAGTGGAGAGGAAATAAAATATCATAAAAATCAAAACGGAGACACAATCGTATCGGTTGATAAAGTGGAGTTTATACGTGGAAAGTAGTGTGTTAGTGACCTGACTTATAATATTTTCTTAACTTGTTGTCCGGTACTACATACGCGGTTATAGATTCTTTACTTTAAATGAAAAAGGGCTTACACCTAAAAGAGCGGTATAACCTATTTGATATATGACTTTAAAGTTTTTTCTTTGATCCAGTACAAATGTCTATGTAACAGATACAGTTCGGGAGGTTTTTTAGCCCAATTATTTAATATGAAATTATTGATAAGAAGCTCACCTTATATTTACTAGTACTAGTAATTGTAAAACGATTCATTGGAAAAAATGAACATTTCATTAAATATGATGTTGAATAATCAAAAAAATAGCGTCCGTGAAATTCCATTCACGAACGCTATCCTAGTGTATGTTTAAAATTTTTCGGCTAACTCTTCCGCTTGTTGCTTCGCCAAAGCAATAATTTCTTCTTTTCTGTCTGGCATTTGATCATGCCCTTCAATAAATAAACCTACTACATCGGTGACACCAAAGAATTCAAGTAGTGTTCGAATATAGCGATGTCCCATTTCTTTATCCGCTCCAGGTCCGTGAGAATATACACCACCACTCGCTTGGATATGGAGTGCTTTTTTATTGTGTAATAATCCAACCGCACCTTGCTCCGTATGTTTGAAGGTCTTTCCAGCTACCGCAACCGCATCGATATAGGCTTTTAATACTGGTGGAATCGATAAATTCCATAGTGGGGAAACAAAAACATATTTATCAGCTTTAATAAACTGGTTACATAGTTCCTCAAGACGATAGATTTTTTTCTTTTCAGGTTCGGTAAGTGAAGTAAAGTCACTACCACTTTGAAGTTTCCCCCATCCCTGGAATACTTCGGCATCTATCTGTGGAATATGTGTTCCATATAGATCGATAGGTACAATTTCATGATCTGGATTTGTTTTTTGATACGCTTGAATAAAATGCTCCCCTGTAGCTATACTGTGAGAAACGGAAGCATCATTTGGATTCGCAGTAATGTATAATACGGTTGTCATAAGTAAGTCTCCTTTTTTGTAAAAAAATATGGTAGTTAAACCAGCTCTATTTTCAGTTTACCCGATTTTCAGTTGTAAAACCATTCGTAAACCTTTTGGTATGTTTCCAACAATAGATAAGAAAACAGTCAATAATTAGATTTCCATCCTATACAAAACTAGGAAAAGGTTAGTATAATTAGAGTTACTAACGAGTAGGAGGCGATCTGATGTATCTTGTTTTTGATCTTGGTGGTACCTTTGTTAAATTTGCTTGGATAAACGAAGAAGGAGAGATAAAGGAACAAGGGAAATTTCGTACACCATTTCAGCGTGTAGAAGATCTCGTAAAGAAAATGGTAGACGTATTTGATCAAGGACCGGAAAAGGCAGAAGGAATCGCTATCAGTTGCCCTGGAACGGTTGATATTAATTCTGGAGTCATATATTATGGTGGAACGTTAACTTATTTACACGAAACAAATTTGCCTAAGATGTTAAAAGAGATCTGTGGAGTACCTGTTTCTATCGAGAATGATGGAAAATGTGCAGCGTTAGCAGAGTTGTGGTTAGGAAGTATAAAAGATTACCGACATGCAGTCGTGCTCGTGCTAGGTACAGGTGTCGGGGGAGGCTTAATTATTGATGGAAAACTACATCGAGGTGCAAACCTGTCAGCTGGTGAAATAAGTTATGTAATGGATCAGCATATGATAGAAGATAGTGAAGTGAATTTTTTCGGAATTGCAGGTTCAGCATCAAGGATGGTAAATGAAATTGCGAAATGTAAGGGGCTAGAAGATAATGATGGTGAAGCAGTTTTTCACCACATTAATCAAGGCGATCCAGAAGCAGCAGCGATTTTTGAAAAATATTGCCAAACGATTGCGTTACAAATTCTAAATTTACAACATATCCTTGACCCAGAAGTGTTTTCAATTGGTGGCGGAATTAGTGTTCAACCGATCGTGTTAGAAGGGATCAAACAGGCGATTCATTCCATTAAACAAAATAATCCAATTCTCAAAGCCGAACCACATGTGGTTAGCTGTCACTTTAGGAGCGCTGCCAATCTTTATGGAGCATTGTATCATTATTTACTTCAACAAAAATAAAAAGTTCA
>NZ_JAPRAT010000052.1 GCF_026805325.1 Natronobacillus azotifigens | reverse complement strand
CGCGGTGGTCATTCATAGCTTTATCGAGTGCATTTTTTACTGTTTTTTTATGTTCAGTCATTTAAAAAACCTACTTTCTTAAAAAATATTTTATAATCTAGAAGTGCAAGCATATGATCGTTCGAATTTATGGAATTAACCGTAATTTCGACAGGTATTTCCAACGTGAAACAAAGGATAACATGTTGCTTGCTTTTCTTATTTATGACTATAGTCAACATCCATTATATAGTAAAATGTAGATTGAGGCTATAATCATATGATATGAATAGTCCAACTATCGACCATCAAGCATTTTTTACTGGATAGGTATTTATTTTAATCATCAACGTTAAGACGAGTGGATTAGCAATTATGAAGAAAAAACTAACAATTGTTTCTAGCAGTTCTTTTGATATACTAGATAAATAGTGAAATTCGTGAATAGGAGACAAGATAAATGAGGATATGGACTTTATTTACTATGTTATTTTTCATTTTTTTGGTTGGTTGTGGGGCGGACGTTTCCGATCAAATCATTCATATTACCAATGAAGTGAGTGCTCAAGAAAATAGAGAAGTACAACTTTTGCTAAAAGAACAGAAGGAACTAGAACGTTTTGTTATTTTAGAGGAAGTTGAAGAGACAAAAGATGATGAAAGTACTATTGAAGAAAGTGGACAGTATTCTGTAGACACCGAAAAAAATAAACGATCAGATGTTGAAGAGGATGGACAAGAACCTAAGTCAGATCCAGGACCTGGGTTAAGCAAAGAAAAAGCCGAAATAATAGAACGTGAAAAAGCTCCAATAGAAGAGAAGATGAAAGAAGAACCTATTCAAGAGGTGGCGCCAGAAACCGAGCAACCAACAAAAGAAAAAACTGAAACTACTCAGCCCAGACAAGACACGAAACAAACTGTCTCTTCGTTTGAGATAAGAGTAGTAGAGTTGACCAATCTAGAAAGAGAAAAAAATGGTTTACCAGCATTAAAAATAAATGCTGAATTACGTGAGGTTGCTCGTGAAAAGTCGAAGGATATGATGACAAATCAATATTTTGACCATCATAGTCCGACATATGGTTCTCCATTTGAAATGATGAACATTTTTGGTATTACGTATCTTTCTGCTGGTGAAAATATTGCTTTCGGACAAAGAACACCCGAGGAAGTGGTTAGAGCGTGGATGGATAGTGAAGGGCATCGTGCAAATATTTTAAACCAGTCCTTTACTCATATAGGTGTTGGTTATGTGAAAGATGGGCATTATTGGACACAACAATTTATTGGCAAGTAAATCTGTTTACTGACAAAGCAGGAAAAATAAGACCGCCTTATTTCAACTTTCATGCAAATAAACATTCGAGGTATCTATACAAGTACGTGGTTAGTGAGTAATTTTAGCGAACGAAAGGGAGACATAGGATGTGAAAAAGTTTAAGAAGTTCTACTTAGAAATTACAAGTGTGTGTAACTTAGCTTGTAGCTTTTGTCCTCCAACAATAAGAGCAAGACAATTTATTTCTACAGAAGATTTTTCGAAACGCTTGGATCAAATTAAGGCATACACAGATTACATTAATTTACATGTGAAAGGCGAGCCGTTGCTTCATCCGAAATTGGATCAATTGTTGGATATAAGTGCAGAAAAAGGGTTTCAAGTGAATATTACAACAAATGGAACACTAATTCAGAAAAAGAAGCATCAATTACTCCATAAATCTGCGCTAAGACAGATGAATTTTTCTCTTCATAGCTTTGATGGTCATGAAGGTTCGGTTGATAAAGATGCCTATGTTAGTAATGTGCTTTCTTTTGTCCGTGAAGCAACGAGCGACGGTAATCTCATTGTCTCATTACGCTTGTGGAATCTTTCTCAAGACAATCGTACCAACTTGGAAAAGCAAAGAAACCGTCAAATTCTCGAAGAAATTGAAACGGAATTTGATTTGCCATATAAAATTGAAGAGAAAATTACACCGGGAAGTGGAATAAAAATCGCAGAACGGATTTATATTAATCAAGATTATGAATTCGTCTGGCCTTCTTTGGATGAAGAAGAAGACGATGGAAAAGGTTTCTGTTATGGATTGCGAAATCAAGCAGGAATTTTATCAAATGGCACGGTTGTTCCCTGTTGCTTAGATGGTGAAGGAGTTATCGATCTTGGTAATATCAATGATGCTCCTTTTTCAGAAATTATTACAAGTGATAGAGCCACTGCGTTGGTGGAGGGATTTTCGCGTAGAGAAGCTGTTGAAGAGTTATGCAGAAAGTGTGGCTATCGTCAACGCTTTGGAAAATAACGTAATCAGTTCTCTTACATAAGTATCAGTATCATGATTTTTATTCTTAACATTCCCCAATATTTACTATTAACAATCCAATCGCAAATGAATGAGCATGTCCTTATCTTTCATCCGGGGACTTTCTTAGAGCCGGAGTATCATTTTTTCAAATACCTTGCAATTGATCTCGTATTTGCAGTCTTTTTGTTTAGGATTACTTTTTTACTTCTCGATTTATTATCGACTAGGTTTTCGAAAAAGTATGATGTCTTTCATGGTACTAGCATTAATTGGTATGTTCATTAATTATAGTGGATGGCTAACTATCGACTTTACTATTCTTCTTCGTGTAGATGGTCTCTTGCTATTAATGATGGTGTTATTGATTAGTTTAATAGCTCTAGCGATTACTTATCCATTACTAAAAGATGCACCATTAAAACCTAAAACAAAAAAAGACTAAGTAAAATGATAAAATGCTTACTTTCCAATAATGATTAAGATATAGAAGTGACGAGCAATGTATGAAGTTTTTCATGCATTGCTCGTCTTTTTTTGGGCGAAATATAGGTCGGAAAATAAGTCAATATGTTTAGAACAAAAATATTTTTCAAAAATAAAATAATGTTATATCCTTTCGGTTGAAGAGGTGCTATAATCAAATTCGATACTTTGAAAAAAAGGTTCAAAGTACTGATTTCATAGTAATGATAGCGGTTTCTAAAATGTTGAGCATAAGGGGTGTAGCGAGTTTAGAACAGAGCTATTTTTTGTTGTGCGTTATAGATCACAGTCGGCAGATCATTCGTAAGTCAATTTTTATAGGTAGAGGTGAAAAACATGAAAATTGGTATCCATTCCGTGAGTTCCCAATCCGGAAGAGCCTATTTAGTGGATATTATTGAAAGTGGCCATGAGGTTTATGGTTATGCAAGAGAATCGGTTCACGGAAAGCGCTTTGTCGCCGCTGTCCATACACAACAAGGAATTTTTCTCGAACGTCCTGATAACGAGAATCAGGAAGAAGCTCATATGATTCGGTTGAAAGAAGATGATGTTGGTCATGATTTAGAAAAGTTGGTCCATGAATCAGATTTCATTATCGTGGCTCATCCATCCCATTATATACAAGAAACTGTAAAACAGTTAAAAAAAGCAGGGATTTTAAAGAGACGAATTCCGATTATTCTTTCTCCTTCCCGAACATTTGCAGTGCCTTATTTGTGGGATATATTGGGGGAAGGATATCCGTTTGTTTGTTTTTCCACAAACCCTTACTCGTGTAAAGCACCAGCTGATGGAACGGCTTATATAAAACGGAGAAAACGCAGTTGGTTGATGTCATTGGAAGGTGAGTTTAAACAATATCAGATTGATATGCTTATTCAATTATTTCCACAGGCATTATTAAACCATATCCCAGCAACGACTTCGATTGGGAATATTGGATCTATTTTCCATCCAGGGGCGTTTTTGTTAAATTATGACGCGATTAATCAAGCCTCTATAGAGGGAAGACCGTACTCTTTTTATATGGAGGGTATTGCGAATAATGAAGTAGTTGCTAGTCATTTAGAAAAAATTGATCAGATTCGATTAAAGATTGCTGATATGCTAGGTTTAACCGTCTTTGGTTTAGAAGGTCATCCAAATGAAGAACGATTTCAGTTTATTATGAATCATTTGCGAGATAAAGAAGAACAACATGATAATATTGATATGCTAAGACAAATCCGTCATGATTACTTACGTGAAATTAATGATGCTATTTTGTCAGCACAGCATTGGTTGGATTATTCTTATGGAATTGAACGAATTAGTGGGGAAAGCCTCCAACAAGCTATTGGGCGAACTAAGACTTATCAACAGACGTCATTTCCTCAAGTACGCTATGTAGAAGAAGATATACCGACGGGATTGATTCCGATGATGGCAATTGGTGAGAGGTTAGGTCTTGACGTTAGTCCAATAAAAGTGATTCTTGATTTGTATGCGCATCATTTCAATCGTTGTGAGACAAATGATTGGCGTGACTTACAACAATGGTCTACTGATTATATTTTACGTTATTTAAAAGGAGAGTTTTTCAAGATTATCGGGGATGTAGGCGAGAAGGAAGTGGGATAGATGCAAAGAATATTTATCGGCTTAACGTTAGGCCAAGATCCGCATACTGTTGGGATTCATAAGGCAGGAAAAATAGCGAAAATGGGTGGTATTGATTATAAAATATTGCCACCTGCAATGAGTGACCAAGAGAAAATACGTGTGTTAATGGAGGAGAATCCCGAATTTATTGGCTTGAGTTACCGTCTGAGTGCGGATAAAGCATTGCTTGAGTTAGAGAGATTTATGCTTCTTTTAGAAGCGTCTCCATTGTTAGCTGATAAAAGTCGTAAAATTTGCTTTGCAGGTCTATATCCGACTTTAGATGCAATTCGTGAGCTGAAACTGGATCAAACATATGGGTTGTATTTAATGGGATCGAATAAAGATGTGCGTGTAAAGACAGAGGAAACAATGGATTTCTTTGGAGTGCAAGCTGAGTCAGAACGTGAAATGATTATTGCCAGAATTGTAAAAGAGGCAGAACCTGAAAAGATCCAATTGTTGGATTTGTTAGCGCAAGAGGTTATTGAAAATGATGCTTATTTATTGGAGAAACCACTTGAGAAACCGAGTGAAGCGGCACTAATTCATTTTCCAAAGCGTATCGAAGAATCGGCGATACCTCTAATCAGAACACACTTTGGAATACCTGATGAAACAATTGAACCAACTATTCAAGGGATTGAAAAATTAGCTTTAGAGGGAGCTGTAGATGAAGTTTCATTAGGATCTTCCGATTTGTCCCAACGATATTTTGGTAATGAAGAAGCATTTTTGAGACATAAAAATGATGGTGGTGTACCGTATAAAAATAAAGAAGATTTAGAAAAGCTTTATTTGGCTTCACGCAGAGGAAATTTCCCATCAGTAAAGCCATACTCTCACGTGTTTCAATTAAAAGAATTTGTTGATGTATGCTTAGATACAGGTATGTTAATTGGTGCTCATCAAGCTGTTTCACTCTTCTGGTTTAGCCAATTGGATGGTAGAGGTCCACTGTCTGTACGTGACGCGATTTATGAGCATATTGATACAGTGAAATATTTGGCAACCAAGGGTATCCCAGTTGAAATGAATGATCCAAACCAATGGTCGTCCCGCTTTATTCATGACACGTTGTTTGTGGTTGATTATGCGCTGATTGCTGCGGTTATGTTTAACAATGGGGTAGAGGATATGATTTTTCAACATCAGTTTAATAAACCAGCAGAAACTGGCGATTATGCTGATTTGGCTAAAATGGCGGCAGCAAAAGAATTGATTGAAAGTATTCGTCCAGCCGGGAATACTGCGAATACCTTTATGGAAGCACGGGCAGGAATTGAACATTTTAGTACCGATTTAGAAGTTGCAAAATATCAATTAGCTCGAACAACATTGTTGCAAATGATCTTTGATCCTAGTGTCATTCACTTGGTTAGCTATTGTGAAGCAAGCCATGTTGCAACAGCCGATGATGTGATTGAGAGTTCAAAAATTGTCAGGAAAGCAGGTAGCGTATTCAAACAACACGAAGCGGATTTAAAAGGATACTTGGAGCATGATGTGGTTGCGCAACGAAAAGCATTCTTAGTAGAAGAAGCAAAAATAGTGTTAAAAGAAATCGCAAAACTTTCTACTCATTATTTTGACTCGATGACAGAGCGTGAGTGGTTCACTTGTTTGAGTGATCCGGAGGCTTTAATAGGAGCGATGGAACGAAAAATTATGACTGCACCAGGAATCACGCTTCCTCAATATGCAAATCCCGATATGTTAACGAAAGCGGGAGAATATGGATTTATTGATTGTTATAATGATTGGAACGATGATACACCAATGCGAGAGAAAGAACGATTAAAGAAGTTATCACGAAATCTTCAAAATATATAAAAAAGAAGGAAAGTCGATCCTAATGAGGGTTGGCTTTTTCTTTTATCCTCGGTGAAATATTGGAATCTCTAAATTCAACACCTAAAGA
>NZ_JAPRAT010000051.1 GCF_026805325.1 Natronobacillus azotifigens | reverse complement strand
TACTAAGGATCGATCTATATTTCAGATAGCTTATCATGTATTTTTTGTGCAACGCTGGTGTAATCTCCCATAAAAAAACTTGAAAGGCATTTTGTCATAAGTCTTACAGAGGTTATTCATATTCTCTGCATTAAAAATGAACTATTCTATTCTGACTAATCTTCTCATAATATACACGCATCTCCTATCCCTTTGATTTGTTTCTAGTTAATTCAAGTGTAAAGGATATAGGAGCTTGCGTGTTTTATTTTGCTTGAATTTTTTCATACCCCAACATATATAATAGAGCCATTAAAAAGACGGTTATCTTTAAAAGATAACCGCCCACAAATACTAAATATCTATGACATCAAAAATTTCTTCTAATGTCTTACCTTGTATTATTCCTAATCGAAATAAATCATCAACAGACTTAAAGGATTGGGAGTATCCGTCTTGCTCTCTTGTCAAATAATACCCATTTTCGTTTTGACTAATCCAAAAACTTTCATCTTTAAAATAAAATTGAAATTCTTCACCCATTAAAATTCTATCTTTAAACTCTTTTAATTCCATTACAAGCACCTATCTCCTTCTAAAATTTCCAGACTTATTCCATTCAAAAATGTGCTCATGAGGCCATTCTGGATGTAGTTTCGGATTTCCATGGTTTGTGAAGTCAACATCCCTTAAAGCCCTACCTTCAATATCATGATACCTTCTTGTTTTTATTTGACCTGTCTTTTTATCCAAAATATCAACCGAACCACTTGGAATACCTTTATTAGGATTAGGAACGGATGTTGTAGTACTATGATTTGGCATAGGAGTGATATCATATTTATTACCTTTATTAGATGTAACTATATCTTTACCCGTACCCTTACCAACATTCCCACTACCCACACGCTTCGAATAAACAACATCCAACTTCTTGTTGATATGTCTCTGATCCATCACACGCATCGGTACTTCCGGAACATGGCCTGCCAAGGCAGGCTGGACTTGACGGTTGCCGAGCCATTTTTGTAAGCCACTTTGGTTCTCAGCGAATGACCGTATCATGTTGTTGGAACCGCCAGTTAGGTTCATGTTTTTGATTTTATTCATCGCTTGTCTACTAATATATGTCCCTTGGCTAACAGCACTTGGCGCAAATGGCAGACTGGCCACAACCCCTTGAGTTAAACTAGCACTGCGCTGTTCGGCAGTGAGTTCATTCCCAAAGATATCTGTTCCGGTGATATACTCAGAGAAACCATTAGCGGCGGCCAGACCATAGATTCCCATCTCTACTTTCTGAACCGCGGAGAAAGCATTAGCTGTCTTATAGATATCGAGACTCGTGTTAACCGCCTTGACACCTTTGGTAGTCGCATATATCCCTCTGCCACCTTTGATCGCTCGGCCTGCCCAACCGACAAACGGGATAAAGCCAGCAGCGGCTAGACCTGCATACGCGATGCGTTGACCAGCAGTATATTCAACGCCGGTGACCGGATCGACCCCTGTGGTGGCGCGAATCGAGTCGTAATAGCCGGTTGCTTCACCGACAAAGGTTTTCGTTCCATCCCAGAGGACTTCATACCACGCACGGTCTTGCAATTCTCTTGCATGGGCTTGTTCTTGTTTGTGGGCGAGATATTCGGCGGTGTAGGTTTCTGCATTCTCAATATTTTTGTAGACCTCACTGTTGTGATAAGCATTGGCATCAAAGTAGAGCGTTGACACATTGTCACCTTGCCTCGTTGCTTGCAGGAGTTCATCAAATAAGGTCTCCATAAATTTTTGTTCGACTAAAGAAGACGCATACTCTTCGGTTAAGATCGTATCGATATCCTCGACCGCCTCCATCGTTTCTACCCGCTTCTGATGCAAATCACTCATTTGGCGGTCAAATGCATCTCTTGAAAACGGACGGAGGGTCATAATGTCTTCGATCTCACTAAAGATCTGTTCTAATGTTTGTTGTTGATCACTGACCATTTCATCTGCTTGGATTTCACGCTGGGCAAGGTCTTCATGTAAAAACTGGGTATCTACCTTTGTTTGCCCACCCAAGTCAAAATCAGATAACGTACCGGAGACTCCTTCGAAGAAAGCGATTTGATGATCGATCAAACGATACCACGCATCAATCACATCCATTTGTCCTCGATAAAAGCCTTTAATCGCCGTAGCTCCTCGTCCTTCAAAACCATCTAAGCCAACGATTTCTTCAAAGGATTGGCGAAGTTTTTCAAATTGTTCTCGATAGCCTTGGTAATGCTTAACTCTTGCTTCCATTGTATCACGTAATCGTTCGGCATTTAACTGTTTCATTGGATTACCCTCACTTGATTATAATATCAGCGTATGATCACAACTTAATGGATGACCTGATCATTGTAGCTCTCTAAAGAACGTTCTTTTTCCTTTCGATTCTCCTTTACGGCTTATTACATTAAACCCTATCCATTACCTTTTATTTACTTATGTTATTCGATAGACTTTTTTCCGTAAATAGGAAATAAGATTGGTTTTATATACACCGAATGAAAAACAGGATTATTTTGGCAGAATTTTAGCACTAGTAGCAAAAAGTACGGGAAGCAACGTTAATCAGGAACTCTCATTCTTGTGTTGGAATCAAGGAACGTATTATATCACCGTCGCTCTTAATCAAACGAATAGTATTAAGTCATATATTTACTGTTTTATTCTCTTTTTTCCGATGGAACATTTTCAATATGTCCCATCTGACTTATCCGGTAATTCTACCACATTATTTGATTTCTTTTTTAAGTTATTCCTTCCTTAGCTATTTGAAAATAAAGCCCATGTTCAACTAGTTCTTTTTTCGCGTTTTATTCTTTTGAATTAAATTTTTTAGGAGAAAAGATCCAAGACTTCACTGAACTAACATGATATGCTTTTAAGTTATTGGGGGGTTGGAGATGAGGAAAAATATAGTTTTTCTGTTTGTTATACTATTCTTATTAGGTTGTGCATCTAAAGAGTCAAGAACATTCATCCGAGATGAACAAAATAAAGAGATGATTTATGAAGAAATTGTTCGGCAAGGTAAGGAGACTTATCACTTAGAGATTGAACCAAATGTAAATAAGATGAAATTCGGTTGGGACACTGGTCTTCCCTTGCTTAATGATTCACGTATTGTTGTACCGGTTCAAACGGTAGGAGAACCTGAATTTTCTTTTGATGCTGTTGTTTTCATCAGTGGTGATCCACTAGAAATCACGAATATAAATATTGATAATGCACCACAAGCTGGATTAGGATTAGGCGATTTAGGTGAATACCTTGTCCGACATATTTATACGGAAAAATACCAAGAAGCTTTTGATCAACTAAAAACATTCGATCAACATGTCTCGATTGAAACAATCTTCATTAATGCCCTAACTTCTTATTATTTTGAAGAGGAAGAAGAGAAAATCGCCCTGTATCAAGCTATTTCTGCTGATTATAATCAAGGTAAATTCAACGACCCAGCTTATTATGATCAATTATTAGAAGCTTATGTCCCTCAACAAGACTCATTTACAGAAGAGCGCTATTATCCACGTATATCGCTTCATGTTAAACAGCCGAATCGCTCGGAATTTGATATAGAAGAGAGAATTGCTCTCATCATCAAATATATCCAAGCAAGCGATATTCTACCTAGTGCAACCTATTCTATTGTAGGAACAGATAATAAAGATGAGCGTATCTACGAATCCTACACTAAAGAATACGAAAAGAAGCAGGAGAGTTTCTGAGCTCGACATAACTAAACCTGTTTCATGTTTTTTCACCATTCAACATTTTAGCGTTTCTAAGTTACAAAGAAAGGGGGCTTTAATAAGAGAAAGACCCTCTTAAAAGCCACCACAAGTACGTGTTTTAATAAAAGCGAGGGGGAACCAATTCAAACGTCCCCCCTAGATTCCTTTCTTGTTTTGTTTGTTCAAAGCTTCCACTAAATCTTCCACATCAATCTCAAGATGAGCAAGTGTTTTCGCAAGCTCTGGAACGGTATATTGATAAAATGCCTCTCTTTGCTTTTTTTGAATGATAGAGCGCGCCTCTTCACTCACAAAAAAACCAAGCCCTCGCTTTTTTGACAATATACCTTCTTCTTCAAGCAAATTATAGGCGCGCATAATCGTATTCACATTAACCTCCATTTCCATGGCACTTTCGCGAAGAGAGGAAAGACGATCTCCCGGCTTTACTACTCCTTCAAGAATCAAGGTTTCGATGTTTAAAGCAATTTGCTTATAGATTGTTAACGCTTCTTTAAATTCATGTTTCATCTGGAAATCACCTGCACCTTTTTCAGAACAAAATGGAGACCGATTCTAGCAAGGATAAAGATTGCGACATACATCGGTATAGCTGAGTAATCAATGTAAGTATCCATGCTTAAAATTTTCTCTTGATGTAAAAAAGATATTAAAAAAAGCGGCGTCACATAAAAGAATAATGATGCATGATAAATCAAGAGAGAAAGCTTAAAGCGCCTTAACGTCTGCATAAATACCATCATAGATAGCAAGAGAAAGTCAAGGAGACTGTACAACATAATGGAAAAAACGATAGTTATCCACACACCGGAAAAGACATTCCATAGGAATTTTCCTTGGGAGAGTTGAGGTTGTTGTATGATTAACGATAGTCCCAAATGAATAAAAATTATCAATACCGTGATTGCAATGCTATTTAATATTGTATAAACCGATGGCCTAAATATCTGATTCATTGTGTGGACGATTGACTTTTTCCTTTGATTGAGTGGAAGAAGCATATCAGTCTCATCTAAAGCAAAGGATGGTAATATTGGATGATGGATAAGGAATGTACTATACGTCACTAACAGACTAACGATCAACCCTCGTTCAAAAATTGAAACATCATTTTGAAAAGAGAACAAACCTCCTAACGCATAATAAATGAGAACAACAAAGAGAACGATACCAAAATTTAGTAAATAAAACAACAGCGGTCTTTGTATCACGCTCCATTCAAGATAATAAAAATAACGAACAGAGGAACTTTTTCGCTTGTTAATGAAACTAAAACCTCTCTTTTTCCTTACTTTTTCATCCTTGTTATTCTTCATCCAATCACCATCAATTTGAAACGCATGAAGTGAAGATCTCCCATAAACAAATGCTACTATAAATAGAAAAGCAGTGGTGATCACCTTTAATGGTACAGAAAAGAAATCATAAATAATAGGACTTACCCCAAGAGTAAACGTAATAAGTGACAAGATCGTTTGATCACGTGAAGTAAGACTTCCTAAAAAAGTTTCCGTATCAACTACGACAAAAGAGCCTTTCCAGTGAAGAATACCTAATAAGATAACGACAGCTATCATGTATGGCAAAAACAAAAGCAACCACTCTAAGCGAAAGATATGCCCAAATTCTGGGGTAATCATTGCGCCTAAAAGAAGCAAGAGTCCTGGAAGCCACGCACTTCTTAAATAGAGCCAACATTGTTTTTTCGTCTTGTTTATTGGTAACAATTGAAGCAGTGGCATAATGGAAATGGTTCTGTCTCTTAGCGTGGTACCAATAAACCAAATCGTAGTGAAATAGCTGGTTAAAAAAGTCGCTGGAAAAGAAATTGGCAGAACCTCTTCCCCATGAGTCAATACGTAACTCCCATATAAAAGTATTGCACCTATTAATGGAAGAATAGCAAGTCTCCAATAAAACCTCCCCACTGACAAAAATCGAAACATATCTTTTGCACGGATGCCTTTTCTATTCATTAGCAGGAACCTCCGCTTTTTTGCATAGTCCAGTAAATAAAAGTTCTAATGAAATGTCCTCTTCTTCCTCTGCTGGTTGACGCATAAGCGCTGTCCAACCTGAAGTTGTTCTTTGATACGATAAAGCGTCAGCTGGGAGTTGTTCTTTTGTTAGACAATGAACCAATGAAAATTCCTCACTCAAACCAGTAACACTAGAATTCAGACGTAACTTTCCCCCGCGATCAATAATTGTGACATGATCCAGTAAGCCTTCCACCTCACGGACATGATGGGTAGATAAGATAATTCTCGATCCAGCATCGGCAGATTGAGCTAATACCTTTCGCAAAACAGCCTGAGCATTAATATCTAACCCTTTCGAAGGCTCATCTAGAAAAACGATTTCTGTTTGACAGGACAGAACAATACAAAGCCACGCCTTTCGAAGATCTCCGCTACTATAGTGTGAGAAACCTTTCTCTGCATCGATTTCGAACTTTTCACATAAATCATGAAACAATTCTTTTGAGAAGTTTGGATAAAGAGGTCCACAAATATTTATATAGTCAAGCGGACTCATATCGGGACACTGTAAATCCTCTGAAATGTACGTAATTTTTTTATAAAAGCTTTCTTCCCGTTTTTTCGGTTCAAACCCTAATACCGAAATCGCTCCCTCTCTTTGAAAAATTAATCCGGTTAACATTCGAAAAAGTGTGGTTTTCCCCGCTCCATTAGGACCAAGCAACCCATAAATACTTCCACTTTCTAATGGAAGTTCCCAATTAAATGTTTCATAGACCGGTTGTTTTCTATAACCAAAAGAAAGATTTTTGCATTGAATCATTATGACTCCTCCTTATTTTTCCGTCATACTGTTATAGGTTACTATAACAGTATGACATTTCACTGTCAACCCATTATTAGTATCCGGTCTGATTCATAAATTTTAGGAAAACTACGATTTGCCTTGTTATGTTCCTATTCATCATTTGCCCTTCGAATTAAAAACCGCACGTTGACTTTTGCTTTATTATCGAGGATAGAACGAAATACATGTTCAAACAATTACAACGTAAAAAGGTATCCAATGTGTAAAGAGACGTTTGCCTCTTTACAGCACCAGATACCATTATCAATAAGGAAGCTACGGATGGTTACTGTGGAAAGTTGTGGCCATACTGAAATTTTCAAACAATTAAAAAACCAAATCCCATACCACCAACTAGCCACCCTTCTACTTCCCAACCTACAGAACGAATTCCTCCTCGTTCGAGCTTTAGCACTAAATGACGTAGATTCAAGAATTTGAAACAGCTA
>NZ_JAPRAT010000050.1 GCF_026805325.1 Natronobacillus azotifigens | reverse complement strand
CTATTACTTCTTGACCACGGAGAGAGTTCCATTGGTTTCTAAGATCACTTGACTTACCTGCTTCAAATCGTGTTCGCCACTTGCTCTAGCAGCTTGAAATATTTCTTTTTTTTGAACACGTTCTTTTTCTAATGCTTTATCTAGAAACTCCCCATTATGGTAGAGAAGAGTAGGTTCAGATTTTATTAAGTTATTCAAATACGGAATTTTAACAGCAAAATTTGATACAAAATATTGAAGCATTAGCACAATAAAAATACTTAAAATACCATCAGCTACTGTTACTTGATTATTTGTTAAAGTGGCCGCTAAAATAGATCCCAAAGCAATCGTGACGATAAAATCAAATGCATTTAACTTAGCTAAACTCCTTTTACCAAACATTTTTAGGGCAATGATAAGAAAAATATAAATACTGACACCTTTTACAAGAATACTAATTAATGTACTAGAATCACTAAACAGCATACTGTACCTCCTAGGAATACTTTTCAATGTAATATTCCCCGTCCAACAAACTATGAATCATCTGTACTAAACTTGTCTAACTGATGTGATATACGCGGATGACCCAAGTTAAATAGATGATCCTAACATTACAATATACTCCTACTGTAAAAAGCTATCCAGTCAATAGACTAGATAGCTTTTCCTTACTAATTATTCTTGAATAAGCAGCTCCATAAATTAACTATGCACACAAACCTAATCAAACATTCGACAAATTTCGGGCGGTGACAGGCACCTAAATAGCTTCTCTTTCTGCTTCTCTTTCCGTTTTTCTTTCATTCACATATTTATGGTGAGCGTCTTGCCCACGAATATCTTTTCTTGTTAATAAATATTTTTTTGTTGCAAAAATAATCGCAATTGCTACAGCTGCAATTAAAACATCCAGCATGTTATCACTATAAATCAACATTTTTTGTGCTGCTGCGAATAAAATTAATTCCATTAAATTAGTCGTTGATGATGCGAGTAGAACGAGTACAAGCTCGATACCGATCACGATCATTAAACCTAAACTTAAAAATGTCTTAATCGCATCATATGAATGCCCATTCGTTGCCATTGATAAATCAATCAATTGCTTAGCCATTTGATAAATCCCCATAATCATTCCAAGCGTTATGATAATTGCAATTAACACTTCAATTAAATAAATAATGTGAAAAAAATATTTTTCAACCATTATAATCCCCTCACTCTTTATTTTCTCTTGTTTTTTGTGTGTTACCAATGTAACCTAGAGATAAGCATAAACAATCCTACAGTGGGAGAGTCAATACAATGAGCGAAATAAATCAAGATCTTTTAACTATTGGGCAACTACAACAACTAACCGGTACACATATCAAATCATTACGTTATTATGAAAAAGTCGGTGTTTTAATTCCCGCATACATTGACCCAGACAGCCGTTATCGATACTACAGCTTAAGTCAGGTGCATCTGGTTTTTGTTATACAAGCAGCAATAGAGCTCGATATTCCTTTAAAAACATTGAACAAATTTCTATCCCCTGAACATCGTTCGCTCAATTTAAACGACTTTTTAGATTATGGCAGACAAATGGCTGAAGAAAAGATTAAATTAATTGAAAGTCAGTTCGCCTTAATCGACGATTTACGTGCGAATTTAAGTTTATCAAAACAACTTGAACAAGGTGATTTCATGATCACAGAAAAACCTCGAATGTATTATGTTACACCTTTTGACGGTGAATTGAATCAACAAGCAGCCTATTCGACGTTAGGCGAATTAGCAAAAAATATTATGGAAGCAAAGGGGCATTATGGACTAGAGGTCGGCATGGTTTACATTAAATCAGCAACTTGCTTATCGAGTTATTTATTCTTCGATTGCCTTGATTCAAAACCGATTTCACATTTACCGCACTTAATCATTCAAGAACAAGCTTACACAATTACGCAAGGGAATTTGACCAATGATGAAATTAAATCATTCATTCATCAAACAAATGCTCAACTCACCTTTAAAGTAGAGCAAATTGATGAACAATTGGATTTAACAAACCTGACTTACCATCTGAAATATACAGAGGAAGAAGCTGATTTCCAACTCGTATTCTAATGACCATTGCGCTTTTCTATTCATAATGCACCGAAAAAAATAGACCTTTTTTCGATAATAGGAAGAGATACTAACGGTGAATCGCATGTAAAAAATTAAATTGACTAGTATTTTAGTTCTGGGCTTGAGATAAATTTCACCATTATCCGCACATCACAGACAAAGCTACCAGTTGGCCCCCTGTTCTATGATTTTTAAAAAATTCAGATTGATAATCGGATTATATATTTTTTAAGTACATAAGATGTTTGGCCATATAAAATCTATTTACTTTGTAATAGTGCCCACATTTACTTGATCGAAGAAACTACGCACATACCTACATTATCAAATTTTCTGCTACTCTCCTAAAGTACAAGAATAGCAGGGCTTTTCTTATCTTTCGCGAATAACAATTCGTTGTACAATGCTTAATAATTTATTTTCACCTTCAGCATTCAGTTGATGTTTCCACGAACCACGAAGGAAACGGATACTTCCTGTTGGATGCATTTCCTTTTGTCGCGTTACTTCTCCCCAAATGAACTTTTAATTGCCTTCGAAAAAACACATCTATGCTCGAACAATTCTTTCTCACTAGCTATCCGTAAAAGTTTGGGTTGACTGTAAATCTCCTTCACCAATTCCGATGGGCCAATTCGAGTGTCGTTCCTAAGGTTAATCTACTAAAAAAAGGAAAATCAACACATCAATTGATCGTCTTAATTTGCCTTGTGTTACTATAGAACATTGCAAATCAGTGTAAGGGGCCTCGTAGCAAATTTTCATTTAGATTCATTCTCGTCTTACTCCAAATCTCTTATACCTCCGTACCGTGTGGCATTGTAATAATTTCTAGTAGTTTTTTATTAATTTTATGATATTGTATAGTTTAAGAAGTTTCTGTGTTTAGTCTATCTAATAGAATTTATGAAAAAAAATATCGAAATAAAATGCACCCTATTTTTTTCAACCATTACGAACTAATTAGGCGATTTCTACATTCTCATCTTCAAGCTTGAATTGAATGCATTTTAGTTCCTCAAAAATTCTATCAAAAGAGGACACGACCTTTTAAAAATTCCCTATTGAAGTATCATTCCTACTATGGGGGATTATCACTTAAAGATAATTTGCAGTAAGTCTGTATCTCGTAGATAAAGTGAAACTTCAATCAGTGGGGGTTTTTAGGTATTCCCCCACTGATTGTTAGCCCTAAAGGCCTTTGAACCATTCGGGCTAGCGTCCGTTACTCCGGGATAAAACAGGAAATATAGTCAAGATAATGGATCTTCAAAGTTTAGCGTTTTTTTGAATTAATATGATTAAATGGGGGGATAAAGATGAAACAAGGAAAAAGAGGATCTATTAGAAAAAAGATTTTGCTGTATCCACTTGTGGCAGTATTTGTAGGAATTTTGATTATTGCTGTTGTTTCGTCAAATTTTACAAGAAATAGTTTATTGAAAGAAATGGAATTACAAGGCTTACTCATGTCAGAAAAAATGGTGGATCGGATATCAGATAATAATCTAGCCCTTGATACGATAGATGATATGTTAGAAGAAAAAATTCGTGCAGCTGCTAGAACGGTAATCAACAACGAAGACCGTTTAAGTGACGATTTCTTAACGGAAGTTATGGAGAACATCGACGTTCATGAAATTTATTGGTATTCTCCAGAAGGAATGATCACTTACTCAACCGTACCAAGTTATGTTGGTTGGACTGTCCCTGAAGATCACCCGTTGAACGCTATGATTCAGGGAAGAGATGAATTGATGGAAGAAGTACGCAGGGATGTAGAATCTGATACTTATTTAAAATATGGTTCAGTAAGAAATAATCAGGGAGGCTTCGTTCAAGTTGGTATTTCTGCCGATATTGTTAATGAACTTACAGAAGAGTTTTCGTATCAAAGTCTAGTAGAACAACTAGCTACCGATGAGGAAATTGTTTATGCTACAGTTATGGACAATGAAGCGGTTATTTTAGCAAGTGATGATGTAGAAGATATCGGTGATCAATTAGATGATATTGGAAGTGTTACTGGAGCTGTTCACGGAGAAACATACGCATCTGAGCATTATGAAGAAAGTTTGGGTGAAGTGGTTTTCGATGTGATTTATCCAGTTGTTTTAGATGGAGACCATGTAGGAGCTATTAATATTGGCTATTCCATGAACAGTGTTAGAGAAGCAATAAGACAAAACATTATATTCATAGCAGGAATGGGCTTACTTATCTTTATCTCGTTAGGTGTACTGCTCTACTTCTTTTCCAATCAAATCATTAAAGTAATTAGAACGTTAAAAGAGAAGCTTAATAAGATGTCTCAGGGAGATTTTACGGTTGAAATTGAAGAAGCATTAACACAAAAAAATGATGAGCTAGGTGAAATCTCTCAGGGGATATTGACGATGAAAAACGCTGTTTCTGAGATGGTAAAAGAAATTATGGATAGCTCAGAACAAGTAGCAGCATCTTCAGAAGAGTTAACTGCTACATCAGAACAAGCAGCAACAGCAGCGGAAGAAGTATCAAGAACGATTGAGGAAATTGCAATCGGTGCAAATGATCAGGCGAAAGATACGGAAAATACAGCTCATAACATTGATAATCTTAGCAATTTATTGGAAAACAATGCGCAATATATGATAGAACTTAATGATGCATCAGAGAAGATTGATGCTCAGAAAGATGAAGGATTTAAGATTTTAAAAGAGTTGATTACTAAAACGCAAAATGTAAATACAGCAGCTAATCATGTCTATGATATTATCATCAGTAACGATCAAAGTGCAGAGAAGATTGAAAACGCAAGTGCGATGATTCAAAGCATCGCTGATCAAACCAATTTATTAGCACTTAATGCGGCAATTGAAGCTGCTCGAGCAGGTGAAGCTGGCAAAGGATTTGTTGTCGTCGCAGATGAAATTCGAAAACTTGCTGAAGATTCAAATCGATTCACAAGTGAAATAAAGGCTGTCATTGATGAACTAAAATCAAAATCTGAACTTGCAGTAAATACGATGGATAAAGTGAAAGTAACGGTTACTGAACAAGCACAAAGTGTACAAGTTACGGAAACCAAGTTTGACGGGATAGCCGAAGCGACAGAATTTGTTAGACATGCTGTAGATAAGCTAAATCACTCAGCAGAACTAATGAGAACTAATAAAGATAACATTATAGAACTGGTGGAAAATCTATCTGCAATATCTGAAGAGAACGCTGCAGGAACCGAACAAGCTTCAGCCTCTATGGAAGAACAGGCAGCAACTATTGAAGAAATTGCTCATTCAGGCGAAAACCTAGCATCTATAGCAGAAGATTTACGTATTTTAATTGAAAAATTTAAAGTATAGGAAAAGTTAGATCAACTACCTCTAACCCTTAGCCTATTTATTAAATGTTCTTATGCAAAAATACTCTTTTTTCGTTGATCTCCTAATCAGCAAAAAAGAGTATTTTTTTGATGTTTTTTCTATATCTCAAATCGACAAAGGATACCAATCCTATTAATCTTCAATTGTAATTTGCGTAATGAAAGCAAATCGAGCTGAAAATTAAAATTAAGTAATTGGTAAGCATTACATCGTTCATCCGATCGACACCGTCAAAAACAAGATAAAGTATCTATTACATAATTAACGTGGTTTTTTGAGAATAGAAATGGGGAATCTTTAAAGCGATATAATATTTTCAAAATACCTTCATCCCTATCATAACCAATGGTGTCAAAAGAGACAGAAATCGAATAACTACTAATCAATACTTTAAAAGATGGACTGGGTAGCAAGCCATCCACTTACGTCTTAATTTTTATTGATTAAAAACTTCTAAGGCGAATTATCATTCAAACAATCGGCAGGACGGTGTATTCGGGTGTAATCAGGCTCATGCACTAACTAGAAAGAAGTAAAACTGCAATCTCATTTATGAAAATTAATCTATTTTTTATCTCCTTCTGTCAGTATTATAACTGTCCGATACAGTGAAACTTCAATTAGTGGGGTTTTTTGGGTATTCCCCTATTGATTGTTAGTGGAATCATTCGGGGTGCTAGCGTCTGTTACTCCCATTTAAAGGTATTCTCCTTGTTTTGAAGTAGGAGTCTTACGGACGTTTGCTTCAGGATAAATTAGGTATTGACCCTCTCAAACATCTACACTTTACACACAAATTTATACCGTTTTTCTTCGACAGGATCTGACATCCTTAAAACATGCGCCTTGCTAACAGCAAGAGAAAAGCAGTAGAATAAATAATAGAAGTCAAATTTTTTATCAAGGAAAGGATGGGCACGGTTTGCTAAAAAGAATTATTCCCGCATTAG
This sequence comes from Natronobacillus azotifigens, assembly GCF_026805325.1. Lineage (GTDB taxonomy): Bacteria > Bacillota > Bacilli > Bacillales > Amphibacillaceae > Natronobacillus > Natronobacillus azotifigens. Next base: position 1,795 of record NZ_JAPRAT010000050.1, on the reverse strand, counting down.
AGTGGATTCCTAATTATAATAAAATGAATTTAACTGGTGACCTGTCTGCAGGTTTGATCGTCGCCATTATGCTTATTCCTCAGGGAATGGCTTATGCCATGCTGGCGCAATTACCGCCTGTCTACGGTTTATATGCATCTACCATTCCTTTGGTGATTTACGCACTTTTTGGAACCTCAAGACAGCTAGCAGTAGGTCCGGTAGCGATGGTGTCATTGCTAGTTCTTACCGGTGTCACCTCAATGGCTGAACCAGGGACGAATACATACATTTCACTCGTTTTACTTTTGATGTTGTTGTCAGGAATTCTTCAATTCCTTATGGGCGTTCTTAAAATTGGATCTCTTATTCATTTCATTCCACATTCCGTTATCAGTGGATTCACATCAGCTGCTGCTATCCTCATTGGTTTAAGTCAACTCAATTATTTATTAGGTATAGACTTAAACACGAATAAAGGCACTTTTCATGTGCTGTTTGAATTACCAAGTAGGATGAATGAAGTGCATTTGATTACGTTAAGTATTGGATTGTTCAGCATGTTGTTATTGATTTTATTAAAAAGAACAGTACCGAAACTTCCAGCCCAGATTGTCGTTGTCGTTCTTAGTGTTTTGGTCTTAAACCTATTTCAATTACAACAACAAGGAGTAGAAATAGTCGGAGAGATACCGAGGGGATTACCATCGTTATCTATACCTAGATTAGACATGACATCCATTAGAGATCTTTTTCTGATTGCTTTAGCCGTTGCATTAATTGGCTTTATGGAATCTATTGCAATGGCGAAAGTTATCGCAGCAAAAGAAGGTTATAATATTGAGCCAAATCAAGAATTAATCGCTATTGGTTTGTCAAATATTGGGGGGGCATTTTTTAGTGGATCTCCTGTTGCAGGAAGTTTATCTCGTTCTGCTGTCAATCATCAAGCTGGGGCTAAAACGCCACTTGCGACAATTATTACGGCTATCATTATCAGCCTAACCCTTCTATTCTTTACTGATCTTTTTTACTATCTGCCCCATGCCGTACTAGCAGCAATCATTATTGTTGCTATATCAAGTCTAATTGATACAAAAACAGCGGTGCAATTGTTTAGAAACAATAGACCTCAGGGATGGACATGGGTAATGACCTTTGTTGCTACACTAACACTCGGGGTTGAAACTGGACTCGTGATTGGCATTCTATATGCCTGTCTTGTTTCTTTTTCTTTAAAAAGAAGAAGCCGTTCCGTTTCAAAGAAAATATCTTCACGAAATCATTCGAATAGTGAATGATTTCGAGTAGATGGGAGTGACTAACTCCCGTCCTCTCACACTGTCATAGGCATCGTACGGTATACGGACGTTTCATTTAAGTCCAACTTGCGGTTTGATATCTACCAAAATAGGCGCTTTAACGCTTGCCTTGTTCCGTATTAATTACCAAGCGGCCGGCTCAGGGTAGGGCTAGTTGATATTAGCCAATAAGCTTTCTTTGTATTCGCTTATTCACCTTTCCTGATCTCTATCCTCACCACATCGAATAGGTTCTTCGCCTTCGATTTTATCTTTTTCCATTCTTTCCAACGAATCATTTTTACCCTGCTCCTTATCCAGCCATCTTAATCATTAAATGCGTGCGGTGTTTCTTCCAATTGATAATAACCTAACCAACTCACTAAATATTGATATAATTTCTTTATTCTACGCTTCATATCAATTACCCCAGCTATACTGTTGTTCAAGCTATTGTTTTCCTTATTTTATAGCATCATGTTGACGGTTTCAGAGTTTGGGACTCTCCCATATCT